>NZ_JAABNS010000001.1:3107890-3461836 GCF_009928425.1 Pseudarthrobacter sp. ATCC 49987
CCCATGAAACGCACGAACCGGTCCAGCACTCCCGGCCAGCCGGCGGCATAGTCCGCGCGTGTTGCGGCGGGATCCTCGGAACCCTCCCACCCGCTGTGCACGAGGCGAAGCTCCGCGCCGGCCTCCACGGCCCGGAACGCGACCCGAAGTTCGGTGGACCAGACGGCGGAGGAACCGGGGTGCCAGCTGGCATGGAAGGACAGCGGGGGCTGCCAGTCATCGATGGAGCCCCAGATGGCCGTCCTGCCGTCGTCGGAGGTCTCCAGGATGAGGTTCTCTTCGAATTCCACGTAGGACCCGGCACCGAAGACGCCGTGCTCCTCGAGCGGCCACCAGAGGTGCGTGTGTTCTGTGAAGCCCACAAAGGCCCGGGCGACTGCGCCCGGAACAACGACAGTGTAGACGACGGGGTCGAGCCCGTTAGCTGCGGCCGGCTCCGGCGTCCCCGCGCGCTCAGAGGCAGCGTGGCTGAAGAGGTTATCCATGGGCACCAACTCTACCCGCGGCCTCTGCTCCGTCGCGATCTGCGGGAGGGTTGACGGCTGGGCCACCGGGGGTGCGGGTGGGTCTGTTTTTTTGTGAAGGAGGGTTAAATGCGGGAGAGCCCCAACCGTGGTGGTTGGGGCTCTCGACCGTTTAATGATGTTCCGGCGGTGACCTACTCTCCCACACCCTCCCGGGTGCAGTACCATCGGCGCTGTGGGTCTTAGCTTCCGGGTTCGGAATGGGACCGGGCGTTTCCCCCACGCTATGACCGCCGTAACCTTTTGTCCCGTTCCCCCTGGGGGGTGGGAAGTCTGGTGTTACAACTGTGGTGTTATTCAGTTGGTTTGGTTCCTCGAACAACGGGTTTGTTGTTTGGGAACCACATAGTGGACGCAAGCAGTCTTGTTTCTTTGTACTCTCTTCATGGTGTGAACGTCTTTTGAATCCGTTCACGAAGAGAGTGTGTGGTGTAAGTTATCGGCCTATTAGTACCGGTCAGCTTCACGAGTCGTTAGTCCTCGCTTCCACATCCGGCCTATCAACCCAGTGGTCTGGCTGGGGGCCTCTCACACACAAGGTGTATGGAAATCTCATCTCGAAGCGAGCTTCCCGCTTAGATGCTTTCAGCGGTTATCCCATCCGAACGTAGCTAATCAGCGGTGCACTTGGCAGTACAACTGACACACCAGAGGTTCGTCCGTCCCGGTCCTCTCGTACTAAGGACAGCCCTTCTCAAATTTCCTGCGCGCGCAGCGGATAGGGACCGAACTGTCTCACGACGTTCTAAACCCAGCTCGCGTACCGCTTTAATGGGCGAACAGCCCAACCCTTGGGACCTACTCCAGCCCCAGGATGCGACGAGCCGACATCGAGGTGCCAAACCATGCCGTCGATATGGACTCTTGGGCAAGATCAGCCTGTTATCCCCGAGGTACCTTTTATCCGTTGAGCGACGGCCATTCCACAATGTACCGCCGGATCACTAGTCCCGACTTTCGTCCCTGCTCGAGATGTCTCTCTCACAGTCAAGCTCCCTTGTGCACTTACACTCGACACCTGATTGCCAACCAGGCTGAGGGAACCTTTGGGCGCCTCCGTTACTTTTTAGGAGGCAACCGCCCCAGTTAAACTACCCATCAGGCACTGTCCCTGACCCGGATTACGGGCCGAAGTTAGATGTCCAAAGTGACCAGAGTGGTATTTCAACGATGACTCCACCCGAACTGGCGTCCGGGCTTCAACGTCTCCCACCTATCCTACACAAGCCACTCCGAACACCAATACCAAACTATAGTAAAGGTCTCGGGGTCTTTCCGTCCTGCTGCGCGTAACGAGCATCTTTACTCGTACTGCAATTTCGCCGAGTTTATGGTTGAGACAGCGGGGAAGTCGTTACTCCATTCGTGCAGGTCGGAACTTACCCGACAAGGAATTTCGCTACCTTAGGATGGTTATAGTTACCACCGCCGTTTACTGGGGCTTGAATTCTCAGCTTCGCCTTGCGGCTAACCGGTCCTCTTAACCTTCCAGCACCGGGCAGGAGTCAGTCCGTATACATCGTCTTGCGACTTCGCACGGACCTGTGTTTTTAGTAAACAGTCGCTTCCCCCTGGTCTCTGCGGCCCCTGCACGCTCCGGACAGCTTGTGTCCATCACGATGGGGGCCCCCCTTCTCCCGAAGTTACGGGGGCATTTTGCCGAGTTCCTTAACCATAATTCTCTCGATCGCCTTAGTATTCTCTACCTGATCACCTGTGTCGGTTTGGGGTACGGGCGGCTAAAACCTCGCGTCGATGCTTTTCTAGGCAGCATAGGATCACCGAATCCCCCCTCACGGGAGTCCCATCGGGTCTCAGGCATCATGAACGGCGGATTTGCCTACCGTTCGCCCTACATCCTTAGACCGGGACAACCATCGCCCGGCTCGGCTACCTTCCTGCGTCACACCTGTTAATACGCTTGCCTCCCAGGATCAGGTCCCGCGCTCCACCAAAACCCTTCACCCACAAGGGGTGTCAGGCAGGCTTCGGGCGGTTAGTATCCCCTGTTCAGCATGGGCGGTTTTTCGCCGGTACGGGAATATCAACCCGTTGTCCATCGACTACGCCTGTCGGCCTCGCCTTAGGTCCCGACTTACCCAGGGCAGATTAGCTTGACCCTGGAACCCTTGATCATTCGGCGGACGGGTTTCTCACCCGTCTTTCGCTACTCATGCCTGCATTCTCACTCGTGTAGGCTCCACCGCTGGTTTACACCGCGACTTCACTGCCCACACGACGCTCCCCTACCACTCCAGACGCCTGAACCAACCCACAAGGGGCGGCTTAGCTAATATCTGAAATCCACAACTTCGGCGGTGTACTTGAGCCCCGCTACATTGTCGGCGCGGAATCACTTGACCAGTGAGCTATTACGCACTCTTTTAAGGATGGCTGCTTCTAAGCCAACCTCCTGGTTGTCTTCGCAACTCCACATCCTTTCCCACTTAGCACACGCTTAGGGGCCTTAGTTGGTGGTCTGGGCTGTTTCCCTCTCGACTATGAAGCTTATCCCCCACAGTCTCACTGCTGCGCTCTCACTTACCGGCATTCGGAGTTTGGCTGACGTCAGTAACCTTGTAGGGCCCATTAGCCATCCAGTAGCTCTACCTCCGGTAAGAAACACGCAACGCTGCACCTAAATGCATTTCGGGGAGAACCAGCTATCACGAAGTTTGATTGGCCTTTCACCCCTACCCACAGCTCATCCCCTCCATTTTCAACTGAAGTGGGTTCGGTCCTCCACGACGTCTTACCGTCGCTTCAACCTGGCCATGGGTAGATCACTTCGCTTCGGGTCTAGATCACGCCACTGCAACGCCCTATTCAGACTCGCTTTCGCTACGGCTTCCCCACACGGGTTAACCTCGCGACGTAACACTAACTCGCAGGCTCATTCTTCAAAAGGCACGCCGTCACAACTACAAGGTTGCTCCGACGGATTGTAAGCACACGGTTTCAGGTACTGTTTCACTCCCCTCCCGGGGTACTTTTCACCTTTCCCTCACGGTACTGGTCCGCTATCGGTCATTAGGGAGTATTTAGGCTTATCAGGTGGTCCTGACAGATTCGCACGGGATTTCTCGGGCCCCGTGCTACTTGGGATACTCCCCGGGCGGTACACAACATTTCGGTTACGGGGCTCACACCCTCTCTGGCCGGCCTTTCAAGACCGTTCACCTATGCCTGCACTACACACCCCACTGTCCCGGCAGAGACAGAATGGGAAGTCCCACAACCCCGACCATGCAACGCCCGCCGGCTATCACACATGGAACGGTTTAGCCTGATCCGCGTTCGCTCGCCACTACTGACGGAATCACTATTGTTTTCTCTTCCTGCGGGTACTGAGATGTTTCACTTCCCCGCGTTCCCTCCACGCACCCTATGTGTTCAGATGCGGGTCACCAGGCAGCTCGCGCCCCTGGCGGGGTTTCCCCATTCGGACACCCTGGGATCACAGTCCGGTTATCGACTCCCCCAGGCTTATCGCAGATTCCTACGTCCTTCTTCGGCTCCTAATGCCAAGGCATCCACCGTGTGCTCTTAAAAACTTGACCACAAAAGATCAAAAACGCTAATTTTCGAGAGAACCATGAAAACCACACCGCCACCCAAGCCACACCCCAAAGGGCACAACCAACGCAACGGCACAGATCCAGGTTCATATTCTTGGAAATTGCTTCTTATAAAAGATGCTCGCGTCCACTATGTAGTTCTCAAACAACAACCCCATACCACACACCCCACACACACGTGTGCGCTCGGTGCAGCCAGGAAACCAGAAACACAAGTCCCGGACACCACAGCCAAAGCCGCGGACCCCGGTCCTGTTGCCTCAGGACCCAACAGTGTGCCAAACACTAAACCCCCCGTACCCCCCGGACACCGTTCCAGGAACCCCGCACTTCCAAAGAAGCACAAAAGGATCCGTACTGGGCGCCGCAGGAAAAACCAGCGGCCGCTATTTGTTGATATTCCACCCGTGAGCACCCGCCGCAGAACTAGCGTCTGCGCAACGGGCGTACTCCTGACAACACCACCACACAGACATAACGCCTGGCGAGGTTGTTGTAGGTGCTCCTTAGAAAGGAGGTGATCCAGCCGCACCTTCCGGTACGGCTACCTTGTTACGACTTAGTCCCAATCGCCAGTCCCACCTTCGACAGCTCCCTCCCACAAGGGGTTAGGCCACCGGCTTCGGGTGTTACCAACTTTCGTGACTTGACGGGCGGTGTGTACAAGGCCCGGGAACGTATTCACCGCAGCGTTGCTGATCTGCGATTACTAGCGACTCCGACTTCATGGGGTCGAGTTGCAGACCCCAATCCGAACTGAGACCGGCTTTTTGGGATTAGCTCCACCTCACAGTATCGCAACCCTTTGTACCGGCCATTGTAGCATGCGTGAAGCCCAAGACATAAGGGGCATGATGATTTGACGTCGTCCCCACCTTCCTCCGAGTTGACCCCGGCAGTCTCCTATGAGTCCCCGCCATAACGCGCTGGCAACATAGAACGAGGGTTGCGCTCGTTGCGGGACTTAACCCAACATCTCACGACACGAGCTGACGACAACCATGCACCACCTGTAAACCGACCGCAAGCGGGGCACCTGTTTCCAGGTATTTCCGGTTCATGTCAAGCCTTGGTAAGGTTCTTCGCGTTGCATCGAATTAATCCGCATGCTCCGCCGCTTGTGCGGGCCCCCGTCAATTCCTTTGAGTTTTAGCCTTGCGGCCGTACTCCCCAGGCGGGGCACTTAATGCGTTAGCTACGGCGCGGAAAACGTGGAATGTCCCCCACACCTAGTGCCCAACGTTTACGGCATGGACTACCAGGGTATCTAATCCTGTTCGCTCCCCATGCTTTCGCTCCTCAGCGTCAGTTAATGCCCAGAGACCTGCCTTCGCCATCGGTGTTCCTCCTGATATCTGCGCATTTCACCGCTACACCAGGAATTCCAGTCTCCCCTACATCACTCTAGTCTGCCCGTACCCACCGCAGATCCGGAGTTGAGCCCCGGACTTTCACGGCAGACGCGACAAACCGCCTACGAGCTCTTTACGCCCAATAATTCCGGATAACGCTTGCGCCCTACGTATTACCGCGGCTGCTGGCACGTAGTTAGCCGGCGCTTCTTCTGCAGGTACCGTCACTTTCGCTTCTTCCCTACTGAAAGAGGTTTACAACCCGAAGGCCGTCATCCCTCACGCGGCGTCGCTGCATCAGGCTTTCGCCCATTGTGCAATATTCCCCACTGCTGCCTCCCGTAGGAGTCTGGGCCGTGTCTCAGTCCCAGTGTGGCCGGTCACCCTCTCAGGCCGGCTACCCGTCGTCGCCTTGGTGAGCCATTACCTCACCAACAAGCTGATAGGCCGCGAGTCCATCCAAAACCACAATAAAGCTTTCCACCCCCCACCATGCGATGAGGAGTCATATCCGGTATTAGACCCAGTTTCCCAGGCTTATCCCAGAGTTAAGGGCAGGTTACTCACGTGTTACTCACCCGTTCGCCACTAATCCCCCCACAAGTGAGGTTCATCGTTCGACTTGCATGTGTTAAGCACGCCGCCAGCGTTCATCCTGAGCCAGGATCAAACTCTCCGTTGAAGTAAAACAGACACAACACGCGCCCCCGGGAAAACGGGATGCACGCGCTGCACAAAATTTGAAACCAGCTGTAAAAACCAGACCACACCACGGGGTGGCGGACCTGATCAATTCAACCAATTCAATACAATAAATTGGTATCAACAAACTTGGCACACTATTGAGTTCTCAAACAACAGACACACCCGGCACCACCACAACCAAGGCCGTGGATCGCTCCGGAGCAACTTATCAAAGTTACCGGGCCGCTTCACCCTTGTCAAATCGCCATCCCGACTCAGTCTCGCCGTGAGGCTTCTGGGTCTTGGTGGCGGATCAACTCCGGGGAGCAGCGCGGAAATAAACTCTACCACCAGTTTGCCCTGGTGACAAAGGGAGCCCCGAGCGGCCTCCCGCAGGATCGCAAAAAGCCCGGAATTACGCGGATTCCGGGCTCTTCGACGAGGCTTAGCCAGTCCGTTTCCGGGGCGGCAGTCCCGGCGTCAGTTCACTGGTTTGAAGAATGCGGCGCCCAACGGAGGCAGCGTGACGGTGAGGGTGGCCGGCTGGCCGTCGATGTCGACGTCGGCCGCCGTCAGGGTGCCGCCGTTCAGGACACCGGAACCGCCGTACGTGTCGGCGTCGGTGTTCAGCACTTCGCGCCACTGCCCCGGCGAAGGAACGCCGAGACGGAAGTCCGTGTGCGGGGCACCTGAGAAGTTGAAGGCGCAGACCAGGGGGTTGCCCGCGGCGTCCCGGCGGATGAAGGTCAGGACGTTGCGGTTTGAGTCGCCGCCGTTGATCCATTGGAAGCCGGCGGGGTCGTTGTCCTGTTCGTAAAGGGCCGCGGTGGAGCTGTACAGCTCGTTGAGGTCCTTGGTCAGGAGCTGGATCCCGCGGTGCGCCGGAATTTCCGCCAGCCACCAGTCGAGGCCGTGCTGTTCGGACCATTCCGCTTCCTGGCCGAATTCCGTGCCCATGAAGATCAGCTGCTTGCCAGGGTGCGCCCACTGGTAGCCGAGGAAGGCGCGCAGGTTGGCCAGCTGCTGCCAGCGGTCGCCCGGCATCTTGCGCAGCATCGACCCCTTGCCGTGCACAACCTCGTCGTGGCTGATCGGCAGGAGGAAGTTCTCCGTGTAGGCGTAGACCATGGAGAAGGTGATGGTGCCGTGGTGCCACCGCCGGTTGAACGGATCCTCGGCCATGTACTTGAGCGAGTCGTGCATCCAGCCCATGTTCCACTTGATGCCGAAGCCCAGGCCGCCCTGGCTCGTGGGCGCCGTGACGCCCGGGAACGCGGTGGATTCCTCGGCGATCATGACCGCACCGGGGTGGGTCTTGTAGACCGTGGCGTTGACCTCTTGCAAGAACGAGATGGCCTCCAGGTTCTCCCGTCCGCCGAACCGGTTCGGCTGCCACTGACCCTCCTCGCGGGAGTAGTCGAGGTAAAGCATCGAGGCGACGGCGTCCACGCGCAGGCCGTCGATGTGGAATTCATCGAGCCAGTAGAGCGCATTCGCGACCAGGAAGTTACGGACTTCGCTGCGGCCGAAGTCGAAGATGAGCGTTCCCCAGTCGGGGTGTTCGCCCAGGTTCGGGTCGGCGTGCTCGTACAGGGCTTCGCCGTCGAACTTTGCCAGCGCCCACTCATCCTTCGGGAAGTGCGCCGGCACCCAGTCCAGGAGCACGCCGATGCCGGCCTGGTGAAGTTCATCCACAAGGTACCGGAATTCGTCGGGGTGGCCGAAGCGCGACGTCGGGGCGAAGTAGGAGGTGACCTGGTAGCCCCAGGATCCGCCGAAGGGGTGCTCTGCCACTGGCATGAATTCCACATGGGTGAAGCCAAGCCACTTGACGTAGTCGACCAGTTCCTTGGCCAGCTCCCGGTAGCTGAGCCCGACCCGCCAGGAGCCGAGGTGCACTTCGTAGACGCTCATCGGCGAGTTGTGCGGATCCCGTCCGGCCCGGGTTTCTATCCACTCCGCGTCCTTGAAGGCGTAGGCGGGCTCCACGACCCGCGACGCCGTCAGCGGCGGAACCTCCGTGCCAAAGGCCAGCGGATCCGCTTTCTCCACCCAATAGCCGTGCTTGGTCCGGATCTCAAACTTGTAGCACGCCCCTGCTACAACGCCGGGGATAAAGACTTCCCAGACGCCGGAGGAGCCGAGGGACCGCATCGAGTGCTGCCGGCCGTCCCAGCCGTTGAAGTCGCCCTTGACGCGGACTGCCTGGGCATTGGGCGCCCACACGGCGAAGGACACGCCGTCGACGTCGCCGAGGCCGGACTTGTAGTGCTGGACGTGCGCGCCGAGCACATCCCAGAGGCGCTCGTGGCGGCCCTCGCCGATCAGGTGCAGGTCGAGTTCGCCGATGGTGGGCAGGTAGCGGTAGGGGTCGTCGGCCGGCTCCGGTGCGTGGCCCTCGTAGGTCACTTCCAGCCGGTAGTCGGGCACATGGCCCGACTCCAGCGGCTCCAGCACGGCAACCCATACCCCGCCGGACTCGTGCGTCATCGGGAAGGTCCCGGCAGCGGTCACCACGGAGACGGCTTCGGCGAGGTGCTTGACCGTGCGGATGGTGACGTGGCCGTGGTCATCGAGGTGGGCGCCCAGGACCGAGTGCGGCGCGTGGTGTTCGCCGGCGGCGACCCTCGCAAGAGTGTCCGCGTCCACCGGCAGTGGGCTTCCGGGACGATCGATACGTGCTGAACCTGTCATTTTGATACCTTCCGCTGCGGCTTCGGCGGGGACGCCGGAGCCTGTACTGCCGAGGAGACGACGTGATGCGTGGACCGGAATGGAGAGCCAGTCCGGCCTGTTCCGTAGTTCGTAAATGACTTCATACAGGGCTTTGTCGAGCCACAGCGCCACAAAGAGGGGCGCATCGCGGTCAATGCTGCCGGGGATGACTTCCGCGTAGCCGGCCAGGAAGGCCTCGGCGCAGTCGTCCACCCAGGTTTCCGGGACGTCCGCGTCGGGGTGCTCGCGCTCGGCTGCGCCGGCGGCGTAGTCAAAGGACCTGAGCATTCCGACGACGTCGCGCAGCGGGACGTCCGGGAAATTGCGTTCGGAGATCGGCCGGAGCGGCTCCCCCTCGAAGTCGAGGATGGCCCAGCGCGGCGCCATGCCGGCTCCGCCGGGAACCTGGAGGATCTGGCCCAGGTGGAGATCGCCGTGGATCCGTTGCAGGGTCCCGGCGCTGCTGCCTTCGAGGCGTTCCAGGAGCCTGTCCAGCGCTTCACCGTAGGGTCCGACGGCGGCGCCGGCCTGCGCCCAGGACTGCCGCACGCGCTCGGCTACGCCGGGCGCGATGTCGCGTCCGGGAACGGATTCGGCGGCGACGCCGAGTGCCTCGGCCAGCCGGCGGTGCACGGTGGCGGTGGCGGCGCCGAGCGCGTGTGCCTCGGCGGTGAAATCCCGGCCGCCGCTCGCCGCGTCGACCGCCAGCCGCCAGGCGTCCAGGCCGCCGGCGAGGAACTCGTGCGCCACGGCCAGTTCGCCGAGCGCGGGGCCGGTGCCGTGCCCGGATGGCGGTTCCCACTCGCCGGTGACCCAGCCAAGGGTGGCCGGCACTTCGACGGTGTGTCCTGCGGTCAGGGCGGCACCGATTTCCACTTCCGGGTTCTGGCCTTCGGAGAGCACCCGGAAGAACTTCAGGATGGCGGCGGATTGGCCGTCGTCCACGATCACGGAACTGTTGGACTGCTCCCCGGAGAGGACTTTCACGACGCCGGTGGCCCGGGGCAGGCGGTGGCCGGACTCAACGAGGCGGCCGGTGGCGTTCCCGGTGGGGGTGGTGCCGCCGTGGCGCATCAGTTCCAGCCACGCCGAGATGAACGCCGGGTCGTGGACGCCGTCGTAGATCCAGAGACCGCCGGGGGCGCCGGCGGGCCCGGCGGCGGGCCCGGGTCCGGAAATCTGCCCGATCAGCGCTCCATCTGCCCCGGCCAGGGGGGAGCTGCGGATGCTGAGCGGGACCTGGACGACGTCGGTGCGGGAGCCATCCGGCGTCGGGTAGCTCACGGCCAGCAGCAGCACCTCGAGTCGGGCCGTGCCGGCCTCGCCGCCAGGAGCGCCGGCGAGGCGCAGTCCCCCGGCGGTCTCGAAGCTGAACGCCGCGCTCTTGACGGGGAACCAGCGCTGGCGCGGCAGCCAGTCGCCGAGCAGTCCGCTCAGGGCCGGGGTAAGGGTGGGTCGGGTCATGTCAGCCTTCGATGGACAGGATGGGCATGGCCTGGGTGTAGGGCGATGACGGGTTGGAGGCAGCCGAGCGGATCCGCAGCCAGAAGAAGTCGTGGCTGCCCAGGGTCAGCGTCAGGGTTCCGTCCTCGGAAATCGCCGGGAACGCCTGGCCGCCGAACACGTCCCGGAGGCCGCGGCCGGCGAACCTCGGGACCCGCAGGGTGGTGGCCACGGGATGCTGGGACAGGTTGAAGGCACACAGGATCGTTTCCCCGTCCTCCCCGGCAGAGTTGCCTTCCGGCAGCTCGCGCAGGTAGGCGAGAACGACGTCGTGGTCGGCTTCGACGTGCTCAAAGGCGCCCAGCCCGAAGGCGGGGTGGTTCTTCCGGACGCTGAGGATCTGGCGTGTCCAGCGCAGCAGCGAACCCGAGTGGGCCGCTTCGGCCTCGACGTTGGCCATGCTGTAGTTGTAGACCAGCGACTGGATCACCGGAAGGTACAGCTTGCCGGGGTCCGCGTTGGAGAACCCGGCGTTGCGGTCCGGGTTCCACTGCATGGGGGTACGGACGGCGTCGCGGTCCTCGAGCCAGATGTTGTCCCCCATGCCGATCTCGTCCCCGTAGTACAGGAACGGGCTGCCGGGCAGGGACAGCAGCAGGGCATTGATGAGCTCGATTTCGGAACGGGAGTTGTCCAGCAGCGGCGCCAGCCGGCGGCGGATGCCGATGTTGGCGCGCATGCGCGGGTCCGGCGCGTACCAGCCGAGCATCGCGGCACGCTCGTCGGCGGTGACCATTTCCAGTGTCAGCTCGTCGTGGTTCCGCAGGAAGGTGCCCCATTGGGCGCCTTCGGGGATGTTCGGGGTGTCCTTCATCGTCTCGATGATGGGGGCGGCCTTCTGGTCCCGCAGCGCGTAGTAGAGCCGCGGCATGATCGGGAAGTGGAACGCCATGTGGCATTCCGGTTCCTCTTCGGTGCCGAAGTACTCAACCACCTCGGCCGGCGGCTGGTTGGCCTCGGCGATGATGACGCGGCCCGGGTAGCTTTCGTCGACCATCTTGCGCAGCTTGCGGAGGAACTCGTGGGTCTGCGGCAGGTTCTCGCAGTTGGTGCCCTCCTCCTCGAAGAGGTACGGGATGGCGTCCGCGCGGAAGCCGTCAATGCCCTGGTCCAGCCAGAACCGGACGACGTCGAAGAGGGCGTCGATGACTTTGGGGTTCTCGAAGTTGAGGTCAGGCTGGTGGCTGAAGAATCGGTGCCAGAAGAACTGCCGCCGGATCGGGTCGAAGGTCCAGTTGGATTCCTCGGTGTCCACGAAGATGATGCGGGCGTCTTCGTACTTCTCGTCCGTGTCGCTCCAGACATAGAAATCGCCGAACGGTCCGTCCGGATCCTTGCGGGATTCCTGGAACCAGGGGTGCTGGTCGGACGTGTGGTTCAGCGGAAGGTCAATAATCACGCGCACGCCGCGGGCGTGGGCCTCCGCGACGAGGCGTTTGAAATCGCTGATGGTGCCGAATTCGTCGAGCACGGAGTTGTAGTCCGAGATGTCGTAGCCGCCGTCGCGGAGCGGGGACTGGAAGAAGGGCGGGAGCCAGAGGCAGTCGACGCCGAGCCACTGCAGGTAATCCAGCTTTTCGATCAGGCCATGGAAGTCGCCCGAGCCGTCACCGTTTCCGTCGGCGAACCCGCGGACCAGCACTTCGTAGAAGACCGCCTTGCGGTACCAGTGCGGATCATGCTGGAGGCCGGGCGCATTCAGTTCAAAGGACCCCTTCGGGCTGAAGTGCTGGTTGGGGTTGGTCGGGCTGAAACTCACGCGTGCTGCCTCCGGATGCTAAGAATGTGCGCGGGTTCGACATGGGCGTCCAACCGAACGTAGTTGTACCCCCCCATTCCCAGCTTTCGCCGGTCACCAGATCATCCACCATGAACCGGCCGTTGTGCGTGAGGTCGTCGGGGTCCAGCTCCAGCGCCGCCAAATCCAGCGTGACCGTGCTCTCGCGGATGCCGTGCGGATCCACGTTGACGACGACGATCAGGGTGTCCTTCGAGCCGTCGGGGAGGGTCTTGTGCTTCGAGTAGACGACAGTGGCGTTGTCCGTGCTCTGGTGCACAGTCAGGTTCTGCAGGTCCCCGAGGGCCGGGTGGGCGCGCCGGATCTCGTTGAGCCGGCTCAGGTACGGGGCCAGCGTCCGGCCGGAGCCGGCCGCCGTGTCCCAGTCACGGGCCTTGTACTCGAACTTCTCATTGTCGATGTACTCCTCGGCGCCGGGCCGGGCCACGTGCTCATAGAGTTCGAAGCCGGCATAGACACCCCAGATGGGACTCGCGGTGGCAGCCAGCGCGGCCCGGATCTTGAACGCGGGCGGGCCGCCGTACTGCAGGAATTCGGTCAGGATGTCCGGGGTGTTGACGAAGAAGTTCGGCCGGAAGTAGGCCGTGGACTCGTGGCTGACTTCCTGGAAGTACTCTTCCAGCTCCTCCTTGGTGTTCCGCCAGGTGAAGTAGGTGTAGGACTGCTGGAAGCCGGCCCGGCCCAGCGCGTGCATCATGGCCGGGCGGGTGAAGGCCTCGGCGAGGAAAACGACGTCGGGGTGTTTCTTGTTGACCTTGGCGATCAGCCACTCCCAGAACCACACCGGCTTGGTGTGCGGGTTGTCGACGCGGAAGATCTTGACGCCGTGGCTCACCCAAAGGAATACAATCCGGAGGATCTCGTTGGACAGGCCCGCCGGATCGTTGTCGAAGTTCAGCGGGAAGATGTCCTGGTACTTCTTCGGCGGGTTCTCGGCATAGGCGATGCTGCCGTCAACGCGCGTGGTGAACCACTCGGGGTGGCTTTCGACCCAGGGGTGGTCCGGGGCGGCCTGCAGTGCAAGGTCCAGGGCCACTTCCAGTCCCAGTTCCCCGGCCCGCGCCACGAAGGCATCGAAGTCCTCAAAGGTGCCCAGGTCCGGGTGGATGGCGTCGTGGCCGCCCTCCTTGGCCCCGATGGCCCAGGGGGAGCCGGGATCGTGCGGTCCTGCCAGCAGGGTGTTGTTCGGGCCCTTGCGGTGCTGGATGCCGATCGGGTGGATCGGCGGCATGTAGATGATGTCGAAGCCCATGGCCGCGACGGCGTCGAGCCGCTTCGCGGCGGTGCGGAAGGTGCCGGAGGTCCACTCCCCGGTGTCGTGGTTGCGGACGGCGCCCTCGGACCGGGGGAAGAACTCGTACCAGGCGCCCCGGCCGGCGAGCTCGCGCTCCACCAGCAGCGGGTACTGCTCGGAGACGGTGACCTGTTCGCGGATCGGCTGGCGATCGATGACGGCGGCGACCTCCGGGCTGAAACCGGCGGCGAGGCGTTCCTCGGTGGTCTTGGACGTGTCATTGAGCCCGACGACGGCCATCCGGAAGGTCCGCCGGTCAGCCGACGGCCGGGAGGAGTCCTCGGACGCTTCGGCGAGCAGCGCGGCGCCCTCGGCCAGCATCAGCTCGACGTCGATTCCGGCTTCCACCTTGACCTCGGCGTTGTGGTGCCACGTGCCGTAGCGGTCATGCCAGGCCTCGATCATGAAGGACCAGGTGCCGGTGGCGGACGGGGTCAGGAGGCCCTCCCAGCGGTCGGTTCCCTGGCCGCGCGGGCCGCGGGGCGGGGCGAGACGGACGCGCTGGCGTTCCTTCCCGCGGGGGTCGAGCAGGACGGCGCTGACGCCGAGCTGGTCGTGACCTTCGCGGAAGGCGGTGGCACCCACCACCAGGGTTTCTCCCACAACGGCCTTGGCAGGGAATTTCCCGCCTTCCACCACAGGCTGTACGGCGGTGATTGGAAAACGGCCAAAGCGAAGGCCCTCCGTGATCAGGGCCTTCGGCTTTTGCTTGGACACGGCACTGGTTCGCGAGTTAGTCGTCACAGCCTCGACGTTATCGACAAATCGGCCAGATTGCTAAGGCTGCTCACTTTTTTCGGGGCGTTTTCGGGAACACTGACCGTCATTTATGCAAAAGAAACTCAAACCGGTTCCGAGCCTCCGACTTGTCAGTTAGTGTTTCGCAGGTGAAGGCAATCCGCAGATTTACCGTCCGAACCGTTCTTCCTGAGCCGATCCGGCCGCTGGCCCGGCTGGCCACCAATCTTCGGTGGTCCTGGCACCTCCCCACGCGCGAGCTTTTCGAGGGCCTGAACCCGAAGATCTGGGCCGAGAGCGGCCACGACCCCGTGACCTTCCTCGGCCTGGTCAGCAGGGAGGAGCTGCAGCGTCTCGGCGCAGACCAGGACGTGGTGAAGCGTGTCCACGCGGCCGCCGCGGACCTGGACCGGTACCTCGAGCAGCCCCGCTGGTACCAAAGCCTCGGCGACGGCGCACCGGCGTGCATCGCCTACTTCTCCCCTGAATTCGGTATCACCGAAGTGCTGCCGCAGTACTCCGGCGGCCTCGGCATCCTCGCCGGCGACCACTTGAAGGCAGCCTCGGACCTTGGTGTGCCGCTGATCGGCGTGGGACTGCTGTACCAGGCCGGCTATTTCAAGCAGTCGCTCTCCCGCGACGCCTGGCAGCAGGAAACCTATCCGGTCCTGGACCCGGACGGACTGCCCCTGACACTGCTGCGCGAGGCCTCCCCTGACGGCACCGGCAAGCCCATCCAGATCTCCCTGCCGCTCCCCAACGGCCGCCGGCTGCTGGCGCACGTCTGGCGCGCCGACGTCGGGCGTGTTCCGCTCCTGCTGCTGGACTCCAACGTTCCCGGCAACGACGAGGCCGCCCGCGGCATCACCGACCGGCTCTACGGCGGCGGCGGCGACCACCGCCTCCAGCAGGAGCTCCTGCTGGGCATGGGCGGCGTCAAGGCCTTGCGCGCCTACCAGAAGCTCTCCGGCAGCCCCGCGCCGGAAGTGTTCCACACCAACGAGGGCCATGCCGGGTTCCTGGGAGTGGAGCGGATCCAGGAAATGATGTCCGCCGCGGAACCGCTGAGCTGGGACGAGGCGCTGGCCGCCGGCCGTGCTTCCACCGTGTTCACGACCCATACCCCGGTGCCGGCCGGCATTGACCGCTTCGAGATCTCGCAGATCCAGCACTTCTTCGACGCCGGGCTGGCTCCCGACGTGCCCGTGGGCAAAATCCTGAACCTCGGCCGCGAGGACTACACCGACGGCAATCCGTTCGTCTTCAACATGGCCGTGATGGGCCTGCGGCTGGCGCAGCGCGCCAACGGCGTGGCCAAGCTGCACGGCGTGGTCTCCCGCGGCATGTTCTCCGCGTTGTGGCCAGGATTCGATCACTCCGAGGTGCCCATCACCTCGGTCACCAACGGCGTGCACGTGCCCACCTGGGTGGATCCGCGGGTGTCCGCACTGGCGCGCGAGCAGTTCGGCCCGGACGCGGAAACGCAGGGCCGCTGGGACCTCGCCTATAACGTCAGCGACGAGGACGTCTGGGCCCTCCGCCGCGAGATGCGGGTGTCCCTCGTGGAGGACGTGCGGCGCCGCCTCCGGGCAGCCTGGAAGAAGCGCGGGGCGGCCGACGCCGAGCTCGCGTGGACGGACTCCGTGCTGGACCCGGACATCCTGACCATCGGTTTCGCCCGGCGTGTGCCGACCTACAAGCGGCTCACCCTGATGCTGCGCGAGCCCGAGCGGCTCAAGGCCCTGCTGCTGCACAAGACGCACCCGATCCAGCTGGTCATCGCGGGCAAGTCGCACCCGGCCGACGACGCGGGCAAGAAGATGATCCAGGACCTCGTCCGGTTCACCGACGACCCGGCGGTGCGGCACCGGATCGCGTTCCTGCCGAACTATGACATCGCCATGGCCCGGACCCTTTTCCCGGGGTGCGATGTCTGGCTGAACAACCCGCTGCGTCCGCTCGAGGCCTGCGGCACCTCCGGCATGAAGGCCGCCCTGAACGGCTCGCTCAATCTCTCGGTCCTGGACGGCTGGTGGGACGAGATGTACGACGGCGAAAACGGCTGGGCGATTCCGACCGCCAACAACGACGCGTCCCCGGAGGAACGCGACGACATCGAGGCTGCGGCGCTGTATGAGCTGCTGGAGACGCAGGTGGCCCCCCGCTTCTACGGGCTGACAGTGTCCGACGGCGCCGGCGCGGCAGGGCCCTCGACGTCCGGTCCGCAGGCTGTTCCCACGCACTGGGTCTCGATGATCAAGCACACCATGTCGCATCTGGGCCCGGCAGTCTCCGCGGAGCGGATGCTCCAGGACTACGTCAACGTCCTGTACCGTCCTGCCGCCGTCGCCGGCCGCCGGGCCGGGGCGGACAACTATGCCGAGGCCAAGTCCCTCGCGGCCTGGGTTTCCCGGGTCCGGGCCGCCTGGCCGCAGATCCAGGTGGAGCACGTGGACTCCGTGGGCGTCTCGGAAGACCCGCAAATCGGCGACATCCTCCAGGTCAACGCCTACGTCGCCCTGCACGACCTCACCCCGGATGATGTTTCGGTGGAGGTCGCCTACGGCAAGGCAGAGGACAGCGACGAACTGGCCGACGTCACAGTGGCGGAGCTGAAGGCGGTTGAAGACCTCGGCAAGGGCCGGCACCTTTTCAGCGGCACCCTGGTCATCGACCGGTCCGGCTCCTTCGGCTACACCGTCCGTGTGCTCCCGAAGCACGAGGCGCTGGCGTCCAAGGCGGAACTTGGACTGATCGTCAACGCCTGACACCTGCCGGCCGACCGCACGACGAAGAGCGCCGCAACCCGGTACCCGGGCTGCGGCGCTGTTGTCTGTTGCGGGCTTACAGGCAGACGGCGATGACAGCCAGGTTCTTGCCGGCATAGCGTTCGGCGTCCTGCAGGATTTCGCAGATGACGCCGAAGGAGCGGTCCGAGCGGAAAACGGCCGGGACCTCCCAGATGAAGGTGATCGGGCTCTGGCCGTCGTCGGAAACGGCATCGGCGAAGTCGTGCAGGGAGTCGTTGAGGGCATCCAGGTTCACGCCGTAGTCCGCCGGGAAGTCCAGCGTTTCCGCGAACGTCTCGAGCACGGTCCGCTTGGTGTCGGCGGCGGGAATCAACACCGCGCGCCGCCCGGCGTCGGCCGCCAGCGCCTGCAGTTCCTCGACGGTCCAGGTGTCTGCGGAGTATATCTTCATGGGTTCCCTACTTGCCTTCGATAATGAATCTGAACGAGTTGTAATGGTCCGCCGTGTAGTACTTTTCGCCGGCTTCTCCGGCCACGATCCGGCGGGCGCCGCGGTCGGACTCCCCCGGGGTCCTGACCGTATATTCCTTGTAGTAGCCGGAGGATTTCCGGGGAAGAACACGCTCGAAATTGCCGAACGTGACGTCAACCCTGGCATACGGGTAGGGCCCGCCCTGGGCGATGAGCGCCAGGGTCTGGCGGGCTTCGGCGGGAAGTTCGGAGGCCTTCACCTCCGGCAGCCCGGATGGGTTGGCGACCGCGGCCGGGGCCGCCGGGGCGGGAGCACGGGACTGCGCTGGGTCTGACTGGATGGGGCTTGACTGGATGGGGCTTGACTGGATGGGGCTTGACTGGATGGGGCCTGGCTGCGTGGGGCCGGCCGGGGCGCTCCCGGTCGGCGGGACCCCTGTCAGGACGAACGCCAGTACCGCCAGTCCGACCAGCAGGGCAAGCAGGGCCGTCAGCCGCTGGACCTTCATCTTTCGTTCCTTATGCCTGAACCGGGGCCAGGCTACGTGCGGTAGATGTTGATGGAGTTGGCCTGCACGACGTCCCGTTCCCCCGAAGCGACGCGGACGCCCTGGCGCCGGTCGTGGAGCTCGGAGGTGGTCAGGCGCAGTTCGAAGAGCCGGTTGCCGGTTCCGTCCTCGTTGCTCAGCAGCGGCAGGTTGACCTTGACGTCCTGGGAGCCGCCGTTGACCACCACCAGTCCGTCGACGTGGCCGTCGTCGGAACCGAGCAGGAGCTGCACCACCCGGTGCCCCGGATCCTGCCATCGCTCCCCGGCCATGGGCTCGCCGCGCTCGTCGAACCAGTGGAAGTAGGACTGCTTTTCGCGCGTCGGGTAGTCATGCGGCTGCCCGGCGAGGAATTCCTTGCGGAGCCGGATCACGCGCTTGGTGGTGCGCAGCATCGAATGCGCCTCGGGAGTGCTGGTCCAATCGATCCAGGTGATGGGATTGTCCTGGCAGTAAGCGTTGTTGTTGCCCTGCTGGGTGCGGCCGATCTCGTCGCCGGCGGTGATCATGGGTACGCCCTGGGAGATCATCAGCGAAGCCATCAGGTTGCGGCTGGCCTGCGCCCGCCGGGCGAGGATGTCCTCGTCCTCGGTGGGGCCCTCGAAGCCGTGGTTGTAGCTGCGGTTGTCGCCGTGTCCGTCACGGTTCTGTTCGCCGTTGGCCTCGTTGTGCTTGCGGTCGTAGGACACGAGGTCGGCCAGGGTGAACCCGTCGTGGGCGGTGACGAGGTTGACCGAGGCGAGCCGGGACCGGCCTGACGGCTCAAACAGGTTTGCGGAGCCGGAAAGGGCGTCCGCGAGGCGGGCCACGGAGCCGCCCTGCCCGCCGCCGTCGATCGCGGCGCGGTCGGCGAGCCAGAAGCTGCGGACGGCGTCGCGGAAGTGATCGTTCCAGTCGACCCAGCCGGCCGGGAAGCGGCCGGTCTGCCAGCCTCCGTAGCCGATGTCCCAGGGCTCGGCGATGAGCTTCGTGGCGGACAGTACGGGGTCGGCGCCGATCGCAACCAGGAACGGGTGCCGGGGATCGAACTCGTTGGCGGCGTTGCGCGCCAGCGTCACCGCGAGGTCGAAGCGGAAGCCATCGATGTGGAACTCGGTCACCCAGTAGCGCAGGGAATCCAGCACCAGCTGGACCACGCGGGGCTCGCCGAAGTTCAGGCTGTTGCCGCAGCCGGTGGTGTCCACGTACTTGCCGTGGCCGTCATTGCGGTAGTACGTCATCTCGCCCAGGCCACGGAAACTGAGGGTCCGGCCGTCCCGGCCGCCCTCCGCAGTGTGGTTGTAAACGACGTCGAGGATGACCTCCAGTCCGGCGGCATGCAGCAGCTTGACCATGCCCTTGAACTCATCCTGGACGGCCTTCGGGCCGGCGGCCTGCGCCGCCTCGGTGGCGTAGCCGGGGTGCGGGGCGAAGAACGCGGCCGTGTTGTAGCCCCAGTAGTTCGTCATGCCGAGATTCTGCAGGTGCGGTTCGTCCACGTGGAAGTGCACCGGCAGGAGCTGGACAGCTGTGATCCCCAGCGCGATCAGGTGCTCGATCATGGCCGGGTGCGCCAGGCCTGCGTAGGTGCCCTGGAGGTCCTGGGGGATGTCGGGGTGCAGTTTGGTTTGGCCGCGGACGTGGGCCTCGTAGATGATGGTGTTGCGCCAGAGAATCCTGGGGCCGCGGTCCGTGCCCCAATCGAAGCCGCTCTCCACCCGGACGCTCGTGATGAAATCCTCGCGCTCATCCACTGCCCGGCCGTAGGGGTCCAGGAGCAGCGGCTGCTCGCCGTCGGCGTCGAAATCCGTGGCGGGCATGGACAGCGGGAGCGCCTCGTGGTCCGGGGTGGCACGGAATCCGTAGCGCGAACCGGCCGGCATGCCTTCGACGATGCCGTGGTGCACACCGTCGGTCACGTTCGGCAGGGTTTTCAATTGCCAGGCGCCGCCGGGCGCCTGGAAGGCAATTTCGAGGGTCGTCACGCCGGGCGCGTAGACAGCCACATTCGCGAAGGCACCCCGAGGATCGTCCGTTGCCGGCGAACCGGTGCACGGAACGCTGATTCCCAGCGGAAACGCACGCGAGGCGTCTACGGTGGAAGCTGTGTCTACAGAGGGCATAACCATTGCTTAAAGTTTAGCGGGGCCGATCAAATAGCCCCGGATTCTGATTTCCTGACGAAGAGCAGTGTACGGAATAGCGGCGTTGCATACAGGAACAGGCGCCACAATTGGAGGTAACAGTGCTCATTGCACTCGCTCAAATCATTACCGGACGCGACCTTGCCGGAAATCTTGCCCTGGTGGCGGACCATGCCGCCCGGGCCAAGGCCGGCGGCGCGGAGCTCGTGGTGTTCCCCGAGGCCACGATGCGCGCGTTCGGCAATTCGCTGCTGGACATCGCCGAGCCGCTCGACGGCCCATGGGCATCGCGGGTGCGCGCCATCGCGGCGGAACAGGACATCGTGATCGTCACCGGGATGTTCACCCCGGGGACGGCGGGCGACGGCAGCAAGGTGCGCAACACCCTCCTGGTCACCGGCCGGGGCATCGAGGCCAGCTACGACAAGATCCATCTCTTCGACGCCTTTGGTTTCGCGGAATCGGACACTGTCGACGCCGGCGCCGAGCCCGTCACCTTTGAATTCCACGGCGTGACGTTCGGCCTGGCCACCTGCTACGACATCCGATTCCCGGACCTCTTCACCGAGAATGCGGACCGCGGAGCCGATATCAACATTGTCTGCGCCTCGTGGGGATCCGGTCCGGGCAAGGCCGAGCAATGGAAGCTTCTGGCCCGCGCCCGCGCCCTGGACTCCACCACCTTCATCCTCGCCTGCGGCCAGGGCGACCCGGCCAGCCAGGGAATCGAGCCCAAAGGCGCGGCGCCCACCGGCGTCGGACACTCTGTTGTCGTCTCCCCCCTCGGAGAAGTCCTCGAAGAGCTCGACGCCGCCCCCGGCCTGCTCTTCGCCGACCTGGACACCGCCGTCGTCAAGGAAGCCCGGGCCAAACTCCCGGTCCTCGCCAACCGCCACAAGTTCTAGGCGTCCCGCCGGGTTCTCCGTGGTCACCTTCCCCGGACACCGGCGCCGTGCCCTGGCCACCTTCCGCGGACACCGGCGCCTTGCCGTCGCTTAGACACCTCCCGACGCCTCCTTCGGCCGCGGACGGCCTCATCCGGCTCTGGTCGGCGATGCGCTCCTGGCAAGACCTCGGCGCCCGCTTGAATGTCCGGCACCCGGCGTCGGGGTACTTGAAAGAACCGACGCTCCCCCACCTTTCGCAGTTTAAATGGAAACGCTCCCTCACGATACGTGAGAGGGCGTTTCCTGACTTTCCACCAAACGTGCGGGAGCGTTTCCCTATCTGTCGCCAAGGGTGCGGGAGAGTCAGAGCCGGTGCCGGCGTTTTGCTAAGGAGCGCATCGCCGACCAAAGCGGAGTGAGGCCGCCCGCCGCCGAGCGCACAGCGTCGGGAGGAAGGGAAGCCCCGAGGGCCCCGAACTGAGCTTGCGAAGTTTGGGAAGGGGCTGACCGCTAAGCGACGGCAAAGCTCTGGTTCCGGCGGACCCAACCACACGGGCGACGGGGGCGGAACCGCAGCAACCAGCGAAGGTTACTTGACTGCCCGCTGGCGGGAGATCTCGTACAGGGAGATGCCGACCGCCATGGAGGCGTTGAGCGACTCCATCGCCGAGTCGATCGGGATGGAAACGATCTGGTCGCAGTTTTCGCGGACCAGGCGGCTGAGGCCCTTGCCCTCGGAACCCACGACGATGCAGACCGGCTCGGTGGCCAGGGCAAGGTCGGGCAGCGAGACGTCGCCGTCGCCGTCGAGACCCAGAACATAGATGCCCATGTTCTTGAACGCCTTCAGCGTGTTGTTCAGGTTGGCCGCGCGTGCCACGGGGACGCGGACGGCCGCACCGGCGCTGGTCTTCCAGGCGGAGGCGGTGACGCCGACGGAGCGGCGCTCCGGGACGATCACGCCGTGGCCGCTGAACGCCGAGACGGAGCGGATGATCGCGCCGAGGTTGCGGGGGTCGGTGATGCCGTCGAGGGCGACGAAGAGGGGCGCGTTGGAGACGTGGCCGCGCTTCCAGCTTTCAAGGGTTTCCTCGGCAAGCTCGTAGGCGTCCTGGTATTCGTACGGCGGGATCTGCAGCACGAGGCCCTGGTGGATGGCGTCGTCGGTCATCCGGTCCAGCTCGGGCTTGCCGGTTTCGAGCAGCGGAATGCCGCGCTCGGCAGCCAGCTTGAGGGACTCCTTGACGCGGTCATCCATCTCGATGCGGATGGCCACGTGCAGGGCCTTGGCCGGGATGCCGGCGCGCAGCGCCTCCACGACCGAGTTGCGTCCGGTGACGACTTCCTCGGTGGCGCGGCCCTTGGGGCCGGAACGGGCGCCGGCGTTGCGCGGGGCTCCCGGGCGCTTGGCCGCGGAGCGTTCCGCGAGCTGCTTGTTCTTGTGGGCCTTGTGGTAGGGACGGTCCTCCGCCTTGGGAGTGGGGCCCTTGCCCTCGAGGGCCTTGCGGCCGTGGCCGCCAGTTCCGACAGTGGGGCCCTTCTTCATTTTGACCGACCGGCGACCGTTGTTGGCCATAAGTTTCACCCTTTTAAATACGCGATTCGTTAATAAGTCTGAACTCCAGTCTACTGACTCGAGTTAAATCCTCGACCGCAGGGCTTGGCGGGGTCCCGGCTCAGCGCCCGGAACGGTGTCGACTCAGCCGCGCTTGAGGCTCCAGCTTGCGCCGTCCGGTCCGTCCTCGACGACGACGCCGGCGGCGGCGAGGGTATCGCGGATGGCGTCCGACGCGGCCCAGTCCTTGCTGGCGCGGGCCTGTGCCCTGGCCGCGAGCTGCGCTTCAACAAGGACGCCGAGGGCGGTGTTGCCCTGTTCGTCGACCGCCGGCGCCGCGGCGTCGTTGAGACCAAGGACACGCAGCATGTCGGTCACGCTGGCGAGTGCCTGCCGGGCAGCGTCGAGCTCCCCGGCGGTGAGCGCAGTGTTGCCGGCCCGGACGGTGTCATGCAGGACGGCGAGGGCCTGCGGGACGTTGAGGTCATCGTCCATCGCGGCGGCAAAGGCGTCCGGGACGATGCCGTAGCCGGCAAAGCCGTAGCTTGCCGGGGTGCCGCCGTCGGCGCCGGCAAGGGTCCGGACGGCGCGGCTGATGAAGCCGTCGATCCGCTCCATCGCGGCTGCGGCCTCGTGCAGCGAGGTGGGCTGGTAGTCCAGCACCGATCGGTACTGCGCCTGGCCGAGGTAGTACCGGACCACCCGCGGCGAGGCCAGTTCCAGCATTTCCGCCGGGCTGACGGTGTTGCCGATAGACTTGGACATCTTCTCGCCGGCGTAGGTGACCATGCCGTTGTGCATCCAGAAATTGGCGAAACCGTGGCCCGCGGCCTGGGACTGGGCCATCTCGTTTTCGTGGTGCGGGAACCTCAGGTCCAGCCCGCCGCCGTGGATGTCGAACTCGGCGCCGAGGTACTTGGTGACCATCGCGGAGCATTCCAGGTGCCAGCCCGGCCGGCCGGTGCCCCACGGCGAAGCCCAGCCCGCCGTCGTCGGCTCCCCCTCCTTGTGGCCCTTCCAGAGCGCGAAGTCGCGGGGGTCCTTCTTCCCACGCGGGTCCGCGTCCGGCGCCCCCTGCATGTCATCGATCTTCTGCCGGGTCAGTGAGCCGTACCTGGCCCAGGAGCGCACGTCGAAGTACACGTCGCCGGAATCATCGAGGGCGGGGTACGCGTGGCCGCGGTCAATCAGCTGCTGGATCAGGGCGTGCATTTCCGGGATGTGGCCGGTGGCACGCGGCTCATAGGTGGGGCGGGAGACGCCCAAAGTGTCATAGGCCTTGAGGAATTCCTGCTCGTAGCGGTAGGCCAGCGCCCACCATTCCTCCTCGCGGACCGTGCCCGGCTCGCCCTCGAAGTCAGGGGCGAACGAATCCGCCGACTTCGCCAGGATCTTGTCGTCAATGTCGGTGACGTTGCGGACCGCGGTGACGCGGAATCCGCGGTACTGCAGCCACCGGGTGAGCTGGTCAAAGGCAATGGCGGAGCGGATGTGCCCGACGTGCGGCATGCCCTGCACCGTGGCGCCGCAGTAGTAGAGGCTCACTTTGCCCGGAACCAGGGGGACGAAGTCACGGACTTCGGCGGATGCAGTGTCATAGAAGCGCAGGGTCACCGCTCCAGATTAGCCGATGGGGATCCGGCCCCGGCGTGCGGACCACCCCCGCAGCTTACTTGCAGTATTCGCCGATCCTGTTGTTCTGTTCCGTGAGCTGCTTGGTCTGCTCTGCACTCGTGGCCCCGAGGGAGGTGCCCGCCACCTGCTTCATGATGTCCGCCATCTTCTGGATCGGGTCGGCCACTTCGGGCGCCACCTTGTCCGCGACCTCCTGGTAGTGCTTGGCGATCTGCTCAGCCTTTTGCTGCTGGTTGCCGGTGGGGACAAAGGTGTCCTTGTTGAGGAAGGCGCAGCTCTCCGGGATGCTCATCTTCGGCGTCGCGGCGCAGCCGGTCAGCAGCAGTCCTGCCAGAAGAACGACGGCGGGCAGCAGCTTTTTCACGGGAGGTCTCCAGGTGTTGCGGGAAGGGATCTTCCGTTAAGCCTAGGCGACACGTGCCGGAGGCGCCGAGCGGGAGGGGTAGACCAGGGCAGTCGCCGTGGCTGAAATCCCTTCGCCGCGGCCGGTGAAGCCGAGGCCGTCGCTGGTGGTGGCCGAGACACTGACCGGGGCGCCGGCGGCTTCGCTGAGGACGGCTTGGGACTCCTCCCGGCGCGGGCCGAACTTGGGGCGGTTGGCGACGAACTGTATGGCGATGTTCCCGATTTCGAAGCCGGCAGCGCGGGCGATCCGGGCGGCCTCGGCGAGCAGGGTCACGCCGGAGGCGCCAGCGTATTCGGGCCGGTCGGTGCCGAAGTGCGTGCCGAGGTCCCCGATGCCGCAGGCGGAGAAGAGGGCGTCGGCGGCAGCGTGGGCGACGGGGTCACCGTCAGAGTGGCCGGACAGTCCGCGTTCCCCTTCCCAGAAGAGTCCGCCGAGCCAGAGCGGCTGGGGTGCGTCCTCGGGGGCGTAGGCGTGGACGTCGATGCCGATTCCGGTCCGCGGTATGACGGGCAGCGGGGCGTTCTGGCTTCCGGACATGCTCAGCCTTCCACCCAGCGGGCGCCGAGCGGGCCTTCGAGGAGACCTTCGGCGATGATCAGGTCCAGCGGCGTGGTGATTTTCAGCGATTGGCTGGCGCCGCGCACCGCGTAGACCGGAACGCTGAGGAGTTCCACCAGCATGGCGTCGTCGGTGACGGCGGCTGCCTGGCCGGCGTCGAAGGAGGCCGCCGCGTCGTGGGCGCGCCGGAGGGTGGCAAGCTCGAACCCCTGGGGGGTCTGCACAGCCCGGAGGGTTTCCCGGGCTGCGGTTCCGGTGACGAGCTCCGGGGCGATTGCTGCGCCACCGCCGGTGGCCGGCTCCGCCGTCTTGACCGTGTCCACCACGGGCATGACCGGGATGACGGCCAGTGCGCCGGCCGCAAGTGCCTGGGACACCCGGTGGAAGACCGCCTCCGGCGTCAGGGCGCGTGCGGCGTCGTGGACCAGGACTGCTTCTGTGGCTGGCAGGAGCGCTGCCAGCGCGGCGCGGACGGACTCGGCGCGCGTGGCGCCGCCGTCGACGATCGTCACGACCGGGAGCTGCCCGCCGTCGCCCGCGTGGCCGGCGCGCCGCCGCTCCGCTTTGAGGTCCTGGGCGAAGGCCTCACAGAGGGCGTGGAGTTCCGGATCGCCGGGCGGGATGGCGACGCAGATCTGCCGCGCGATACCCGCGGCGGCGACGCCCCGCAGGGCGTGGGTGAGGATGCTGTCCCCGCCCAGGGGTACCTTGGCTTTCGGCATGCCGTAGCCCAGGCGCTGGCCTGAGCCGGCAGCCACGACGATGACCGCGGTGACGGGGGTTCTTGGTGCAGAGTCCATGCGCACAAGACTACGTCCCGCACCACCCGTCGAGGTGACAGTTAACGCCCATGTTCTCGACCAGCATGGGCGTTAAGTGTCACCTCGACGAGGGGTGTCGAGTGGCAGAGCCACGTGGCCGGAGCCGCCCCGGGCGCGGCTGAAGAAGGGCAAAAAGAAACCCGGCAGCCGTTACGCTACCGGGGTTCGATTCTTGGCTGTTCGACTTGCTTAGGAAGCCAGGACCTCGTCGAGAACGCTTGCAGCCTTCTCTTCGTCGGTCTTTTCGGCTAGCGCCAGTTCTGAAATCAGAATCTGGCGTGCCTTGGCCAGCATGCGCTTCTCCCCTGCGGAGAGACCCCGATCGTGATCGCGGCGCCACAGGTCACGGACGACCTCTGCCACCTTGATGACGTCACCGGACGCAAGCTTCTCCAGGTTTGCCTTGTATCGACGTGACCAGTTGGTGGGTTCTTCAGTGAACTCGGCCCGCAGCACTTCAAACACGTGCTCCAGACCTTCTTTGCCCACTACGTCCCGGACCCCAACTAGGTCTACGTTTTCTGCTGGAACTTCAATGGTCAGATCACCCTGAGCCACCTTGAGCTTGAGATACATCTTCTCTTCGCCCTTGACAGTGCGCATCTTGATTTCTTCAATTTTGGCTGCACCGTGGTGAGGGTAAACTACTGTCTCGCCGACCTCAAAAACCATGTGGACATTCCCCTTTCCCGCAGACCAGTTTATCACGTTTAAGGCATACAACTGCCATGGAACGCACCCAAGAACCGCATGAATACGGGGAAAATGGCCTTAAACGGACCCCGTAGACCCCTTGACGAAAGCGGATATTAGTGCATGGCCACGTCTTTGCCAAGGGTGTGCGGCATCCGCCGTGAGCAGACGGCCGGACACGGAGTTGGCGGCATTGTGTAGCGCCCGAATCAATGTTTGGTGCGGATTGCCGATAGGCTATGGCTGAATAATGTTCCAAGACTCTCAAGGAGTGCGTGACGTGGGTTTCTCTGCGATGAACCGGGGCCAGCGCGGCAAGCTGGCAATGGCAACGGCTGCTCTGGGCATCGGCCTGCTGTCCGTAACTGGCTGTGGCTACATCAACCCGCAGTCGACCAACGCACATTACGCTGCGTCGGATGGAACCCAGGCCAACGTTGGCCCGTTGCAGCTGCGGAACATGATGATCATTTCCGCCGGTGAGGACAAGCCCGGCCGAGTGATCGGCGCTGTCTACAACTCGTCCTCGGAGGACGTGAAGCTGACCATCCTTGGTGCCGGCGGTTCCCAGACCCAGGTCCCGGTCAAGCGGAACTCCTACACGCTGCTCAACGAGTCCACGGACGAGGCAATCCTGAGCACCACCGGCGGCGTCCCGGGCTCCCTCGTCGAGGTCAGCATCCGCGAGGACGGCACCAACCAGAGCACCAAGTTCAAGGTCCCCGTGCTGGACGGAACAATCCCCGACTACAAGCAGTACCTGCCGGCAGGAAGCGAGCCGACCGGATCGGCCACGCCGACGTCGACACCGTCGCCGACGAGCAGCGCGAACCACTAGCTTCCAGACAGAAGGAGGGGCGCCCGGCCCGGTGCCCCTCCTTCTGTCTGTGCTGCCTGTGCGGGCCGCCCCTCCGGGCCGCCCGCCGTCGGGCCGCCCGCCGGAGGGCTGATGATCCTCCGGGCTTAGGGTTCGAACTTGTAGCCGAGGCCGCGGACCGTGATCAGGTGCCGCGGGGCCGAGGGATCGGGCTCGATCTTGCTGCGGAGCCGTTTGACGTGGACATCCAGGGTTTTCGTGTCCCCCACGTAGTCCGATCCCCAGACCCGGTCGATCAGCTGCCCGCGGGTCAGGACCCTGCCCGAGTTCCGCAGCAGCATTTCCAGCAACTCGAATTCCTTCAGCGGCAGGGACACCTGTTCGCTGCTGACCGTGACCACATGCCGCTCAATATCCATTCGGACCGGTCCCGCTTGCACGGTGCTGGCCACCAGTTCCTCGGGTTCGCCCTGCCGGCGCAGCACGGCCCGGACGCGGGCCACCAGCTCCCGGGACGAGTAGGGCTTGGTGACGTAGTCGTCGGCGCCGAGCTCCAGCCCCACGACCTTGTCGATCTCCGCGTCCTTCGCCGTCAGCATGATGACCGGGACGGATGAGCGCTGCCTCAGCTGCCGGCAGACCTCGGTGCCCGACTGTCCGGGCAGCTGCAGGTCAAGCAACACCAAGTCAGCGCCGTTACGGTCGAATTCGGTGATGGCGTCCAGCCCGTTGTCCACCACCTCGACCTCGAACCCTTCCTTGCCCAAGAGATAGGACAGCGGGTCGCTGAACGACTCTTCGTCCTCGACAATCAGAATCCTGCTCAAGCGGTAGCTCCTTGCTCATGGGCGCCGGCGGCGCCCCGTCGTGTTGGTTTGGGGTGCTGGGACGGCCCAGGGGCCGTGGGCTGGTCGGCCGCCCGGGGCGCGGGTTCGCGCACTTCGGAAACGCCGTCGACGTCCTGCCCTTCAAACTCCGGAAGCCGGATGGTGAATGTGGAACCCCGCCCGGGCTGGGACCAGAGGGTCACCTCGCCGCCATGGTTGGCGACAACGTGCTTGACGATGCTCAGGCCAAGGCCGGTGCCGCCCGTGTGGCGTGAGCGTGCGGCGTCCACGCGGTAGAAGCGTTCGAAGACACGTTCCTGGTCCTCGGGACTGAGCCCCTCGCCCTGGTCCGTGACCGACACGGCCACGAGGCCGTCCTTGGCCCGGACGCCGACGCCGACCCGGGTGTTTTCCGGCGAGTACCGGATGGCGTTATCGATCAGGTTCCGCAGCGCGGTCACCAACTGGTCCTGGTCGCCGTAGACCAAAGCGTCCGAGTGCCCGCCCACCACGAGCTCGATGTTCTTGCTTTCCGCTGGCAGCTGGGAGCGGTCCACCGCTTCCGCGACGACGGTATTGATGTCCACCGCACGGCCCTGCTTGGCGACGTTGGACCCCTGCAGCCGGGAGAGTTCGATGATGTCCTGCACCAGGGCGGCCAGCCGGGCGGATTCCTTGTGGGTGCGCCTGGCGAAGCGGCGAACGGCCTCCGGGTCATCCGCGGAGGACTCGAGCGCCTCCGCCAGCAGCGAGATGGCGCCGACCGGCGTCTTCAGTTCATGGGAGACGTTCGCGACGAAGTCGTTCCGGACTTCCTCGGTGCGGGTGACCTCGGTCCGGTCGTCGGCCAGCAGGAGGATGTATTCCTCCGCGATCACGGCCGCCCGCACCTGGACCACCATGGTGCCCTGGCCCAGCGGGCCGCGCGGCAGTTCGAGGATCCTTTCCAGGATGACGCCGTCGCGGCGCACTTTCGCGGTCATCTCCAGCAGCTGTTCATGGACCAGCGTATGGCCACGCACCAGGCCGTAGGCATACGCGGCGGGGCTGGCCCGGACGACGCCGTCAATCGCGTCGACCACCACAAAAGCCCTGCCGACGGCGGCCAGCACCTCGGCGGCGCCCTCGGGAAGGGAGGGCTCCTCGAACTCAGCGTCCACCAGTTTTCGCTGCTGCTCGCTGACCCGGAAGGCGAGCACGCCGAAGACGCCAAGCGACAGGCCGATCAGGCCGGCGATCACACCGATAAGCATTGGGTCCACGGCTCCAGCTTATGCTGTGCCCCGCGTCGGAAACTGTAATCTCCCGCCATTCCCGCTCCGGTTCAGCTAACGTTCACCTATTGGGGCGTAACAGTTCACCGGACGCTGGAAGACTGGACAGTTGAAGCGCCGACAGGTGAACCGAAATGGGCCCGCCGCCGCGGTGGCCGGCAATATTTCCAAGGAAAGGACGCACACGTGCGCAAGGTTTTTCAGGAAGAGCTCGCCCAAGTGGGGGAACAGCTCGTCGAAATCTCAAAGCTGGTCAGCGAGGCCATCGAGAAAGCCACGACTGCCTTCGAGGGCGCCGACATCGACCTGGCCGAGGACGTCATCGCGGCCGATGCACGGATCGACTTCCTGCAGAACAGCCTCGACGAGCGCGCCATCGACATCCTTGCCCTGCAGGGACCCGTGGCCAGTGATCTGCGGATGATCGTGGGCTCCCTCCGGATGAGCGCCTCCCTCGAACGGATGGGCGACCTCGCCCGCCACCTCGCGCAACTTGCCCGGCTCCGCTACCCCGCCACAGTGGTTCCCGCCCAGCTGCACGAGACGTTCAAGAGCTTCGCCGAGCACGACCTGCTGATCGCCAGGAAGCTCACGGTCCTCCTGGAAACCCGCGATCTCGAAGTTGCCCGGGACATCCTGAAGGCCAACTCCGCCGTGAATGATCTGCACCTGAGCGTCTTCAAGGCGATCGCCCGCAGCGACTGGCAGGAGTCCCCCGCGACGACCGTCGACGTCGCCCTCGCCAGCCGCTACTTCGAGCGCTTCGCGGACCACGGCGTTTCCGTGGCTCAGAAGGTCACCTATCTGGTCACCGGCGCCTGGCAGCCGAACGGCATCGAACACAGCTGATACCCCTGCCGCCTGGACGGCTGGGGGTACGACGACGGCCGGTCACCTTGGGGGTGACCGGCCGCCGTCGTCGTATTCGTTGTCGGCTGCGCGGGCGCTACTTCTTGCCCTGGTTCGCGACTGCCTTGATGGCTTCGGCAGCGGCCTCGGGATCGAGGTAGGTGCCGCCCGGGTTCAGCGGCTTGAAGTTCTCGTCCAGTTCGTAGACCAGCGGGATGCCCGTGGGGATGTTCAGACCGGCGATGGCTTCGTCGCTGATGCCGTCAAGGTGCTTGACGAGGGCGCGCAGGGAGTTGCCGTGGGCCGTGACCAGGACCGTCTTGCCGGCCTTGAGGTCTTCCTTGATGTCCGATTCCCAGTAAGGCAACAGGCGCACCAGGACGTCTTTGAGGCATTCGGTGCGGGGCAGGGCGTCGCCTAGGTCCGCGTAGCGCGGATCATGTGCCTGGGAGAACTTGGAATCGTCGGCCAGGGGCGGCGGCGGGGTGTCGTAGGACCGGCGCCAGGTCATGAACTGCTCTTCACCGTATTCGGCGAGGGTCTGGGCCTTGTCCTTGCCCTGCAGGGCGCCGTAGTGGCGCTCGTTGAGGCGCCAGTCCCGCTTGACAGGGATCCAGCCGCGGTCGGCCTTGTCGAGGGTGATGTTGGCAGTGTTGATGGCCCGCTTCAGCAGGGAGGTGTACAGGACGTCCGGGAGGATGTTGTTCTCCACGAGAAGCTCGCCGCCGCGAATGGCCTCGGCCCGGCCCTGGTCGTTGAGGTCAACGTCCACCCAGCCGGTGAACAGGTTCTTGGCGTTCCATTCGCTGTGGCCGTGGCGCAGCAGAATCAGCTTATAAGTCATGGTTTTCATCCTAGCCGAGCGGTCCCGGACGGCGCCGAGCGTTACATCACACAGCCTGCACCGCAACGCGGGGTCACGTCGCGCCCATCCCGCGGCAGGCGGTTTCCAGTAGTCGTTGCATCGCAGGGGCCGGAGCTGACCCCGCGTTGGAGGATAGGGTTGGCGTGTGGTGCAGAAGGCTGAGCGGGTGGCGTCCCCGCAGACCCATGTCATGGAGAACCGAGGCATGGAAAAACGCGGCGTGGTACAAAGCGGACCCCGCGCCGGCCGGCCGGTGGGCAACATTACCCGCGGTACCACCAACCCCAACCGGATGCGGCGGCTGGATCGCTGGCTGACCGGCCCGCAGGCCTGGCGGCTGCGCACGGCGGCCGATCCCCTCGTGGTCGACCTGGGCTACGGCGCGTCGCCGGCCACCGCCGTCGAACTCTTTGAACGGCTGTCCGTGATCCGTCCCGATGTGCGGGTGGTTGGCGTCGAAATTGAGCCCGAGCGGGTCCGGCAGGCCAAGGAACTGGAACGGCCCGGGCTCAGTTTCCAGCTGGGCGGCTTCGAACTGCCCGTGGCTGGGCGGCCCGTCCTGGTGCGGGCGTTCAATGTACTCCGGCAGTATGAGGAAGCCGACGTCGCGGCCATCTGGCGGCTGGTGCAGGGGCAGCTGGCCCCCGACGGGTTGTTCATTGACGGCACATGCGACGAGATCGGCCGCCGGGTCACGTGGGTGGCGCTGGATGCCCGGCAGCCGCTGAGCCTGAGCCTGTCCATGCGGTTCGGGAGTTTTACGCTGCCCTCGGAAGTGGCCGAGCGGCTGCCGAAAGCCCTCATCCACCGGAACGTTCCGGGCGAGAAGGTCCGGGCCTTCCTGCAGGCCATGGACAAAGCCTGGCTGGAGGCCGCGCCGCTGGCTTCGTTCGGGAACCGGCAGCGCTGGACGGCCATGTGCCGTTCATTGCGCGACGGCGGCTGGCCGATCCAGGATGGTCCGGCCCGGTGGCGGCTGGGCGAACTGACCGTGGGCTGGGACGCGGTGGCGCCGGCCCACGCCGGCAGGGTTCCCTGAGCGAGCCTGCGAGCTTAGGGGGCCGGCGGGGATTACCAGGGGCCGTAGGGACCCATGTTGCGGTTCCCGCCGCGGCCGGCATCCTTGACCGCGGGCCGGACATCGGCGAGGTAGACGGACGCCGCAGTCACAGCGACGAGCCCGAACAGTCCCAGCGGACCCAGGAGGCCTCCGCCTCCGCCGCCGACCACAGAAAGCAGACCCACGGCCATGGCGCCGCCTGTGACGGCAAGCCAGAAGGTCTTGGTGCGCTTGGACACGGCTTCAAAGGCGTTCCCCTTGTGCCGCAGGCAATCGAAGAAAGCCCACACCTCAAGGGCCAGAGCTACGAGGGCCAGGAGAAAGTAGATCCCTGTTTCGACATAGTAAATAAGCGCTCTTCCGTCCATTCCCCCAGCCTAGCCGCCCAAGCTGGCCAGGGCCTGCTCCAAATCGGCCCAAAGGTCCTCGACGTTTTCGATCCCCACACTCAATCGGACCAGGTTGTCCGGGACACTGGCCGGCTCGGCCGTGTGCCGGCGCCGCCGTTCGATCAGGGATTCCACTCCGCCCAGGGAGGTGGCCGGCAGCCACAGCTTCAGCGCGCGGATCATCCGGTCCGCGGCTTCGGCGCCGCTGATGCTGCCGGTGTCTGTGCCGCTGCTGTTGTTTCCGCTGCTGTCGATCGCGGCCATTTCAATGCACAGCACCGAGCCGAAGCCCTTCATCTGGTTCCTGGCCCGCTCGTGGCCGGGATCCGAGGCGAGGCCCGGGAAGCGGATGCTGCCGACCCGGGGGTGGGTGCTCAGCCGCTCCGCCAGGACAGCCGCCGAGGCCTGCGAGCGCTCCACCCGCAGGGCCAGGGTGCGCAGCCCGCGCAGCGCCAGCCAGGCCTCGAAGGGCCCGGCGATCCCGCCGTGGATAGTGCGGTGGTGCAGCAGCGTGGCGCGGAGTCCGGCGTCGGACGTCACCAGGGCGCCCAGCACGACGTCGGAGTGGCCGGAGAGGTATTTAGTCACCGAGTGCAGGACAACATCGGAGCCCAGCGCCAGGGGCTGCTGCACAAGCGGGGTGGAGAAGGTGTTGTCCGTGACGACGACGGCGCCCGCGGCGTGCGCCGCGGCGGTCAGCGCCCGGATGTCCGCGACGCCGAGCATCGGGTTGGTGGGACTCTCCAGCCAGAGCATGCTGGCGGGGCGCCCGCCCGCCGGCGCGAGCTCCGCCAGGACCGCATCGGTGTCCGCAATGTCCACCGTGCGCAGTTCCAGGAAACCCTTCCCGGCAAGTTCCGTGGCCATCACCAGGGATCCGGCGTAGCTGTGGGACGGCATGACCAGCACTCCCCCGGCAGGAACAAGGGACAGGGCTGAACTGACGGCGGCGAGGCCGGAGGCGTAGAGCAGGCCGGGGAGTTGGGCGCCTTCCAGCTGGCCGAGAGCTTCCTCGAAGGGATCCCAGGTGGGATTGGAATAGCGGCCGTAGCCGCGGTCGCCATCACCCAGGGGTCCCGTGCCGAAATAGGTCGACGAGAGCACAATCGGAGGGTTGACCGGTTCGTCGCGTTCACGCGGCGGACGGCCCGCCGCCACAACGACTGTTTCTGCGGACAGCGATGCTGCCTGTTCTTCGGAAAGACTCATGGTCACAGGGTACTTTGGCGCACTCCGGGGCAGCCAAGGCGTTACGCCAAGGCGCATTAGTGTCAGGGAATGTCGGTACTCTAGAGCAGTGACTACCCAGAACCCCGGACTGTTTATCGCCTTTGAGGGCGGCGACGGCGCCGGCAAGTCCACGCAGGCAGCCGCGCTGGCAGCGGCCCTTGAATCGCGCGGTCTCACAGTGCTGCGGACCAGGGAGCCGGGCGGCACCCCGATCGGCGAAAAACTGCGTTCCCTCGTCCTGGATCACGGCAACGGCCACATCGACGCGCACACCGAAGCCCTGATTTTCGCGGCCTCCCGTGCCGCCCACGCGAGCCAGGTCATCCGCCCCGCCCTCGAACGCGGCGAGATCGTCCTCACCGACCGTTATATCGACTCCTCGGTCGCCTACCAGGGCGCTGGCCGGGACCTTGGCACCGAAGCCGTCCGCAACGTCAACGAGTGGGCCACCTCGGGCCTGCGCCCGGACCTCACCGTGCTGCTTGACGTTGCCCCCGAGGTGGGCCGCCGCCGGCGCACCGCGGGCGACGCGGCCGAGGACCGGCTGGAGTCAGAGGCGGACGAGTTCCATGCCAGGATCCGGACCGCCTTCCTCGAACTCGCCGCGGCCCGGCCGGAGCAGTACCTCGTCCTCCCTGCCCACCTCCCGGTCGATGAACTGGCCGTGCGGATCCTCGACAGGGTCGAGTCCCTGCTGTCCCTCCCTCGGGGCGTGAGCGCATGAGCGTCTGGGACGACCTCCAGGGCCAGCCCGCCGTCGTGGCGCAACTGCGCCAGGCTGCTGGAGGTGACGGCCTGACCCATGCGTGGCTTTTCACCGGCCCGCCGGGTTCCGGCCGGTCCAATGCGGCGAAGGCCTTCGCCGCCGCCTTGAACTGCGACCAGGACGATGTCAGCCTGCGCGGCTGCGGGGAATGCGCGGCGTGCCTGACCATCCTGGGCGAAACCCACTCGGATGTGGCCTTCGTGCGCACCGAAAAAGTCACCATCACCATCGACGAGGCCCGCGAGCTGGTCTCCACGGCCGGGAACCGGCCGTCCTCGGCCCGCTGGCGCATCATCGTCGTGGAGGACGCGGACCGGATGGCGGAACGCACCACCAACGTGCTGCTCAAAGCGATCGAAGAACCCACCCCGCGCACCATCTGGATGCTGTGTGCGCCGTCCCCCGCCGACGTCCTGGTCACCATCCGCTCCCGCTGCCGGGCGGTGGCCCTGCGGCTTCCGCCCGCAGCCGACGTCGCGGCCCTGCTGGTCAAGCGCGACGGCGTCGACCCGGCCGTCGCCGAACGCGCGGCCCGGGCAGCGCAAAGCCACGTCGGAATCGCCCGCCGGCTGGCCCGGGATCCGGAAGCCCGTGAACGGCGGCTCGAGACAGTGCGGTTCCCTCTGGGCCTCCGCGGGGTCACCGCCGCCGTCCTGATGGCGGAAAAGCTCGTCAAGATCGCCACCGAGGAAGCCAACAGCTCCAACGACGAGCGCGACGCGGCAGAAAAGGCCGCCCTGCTCGCAACCCTCGGGGCGCCGGAAAGCGGCACGCTGCCGCCGGCCATGCGCGGCCAGGTCAAGCAGCTCGAGGACGACCAGAAGCGCCGCGCCAAGCGTTCGGTAACCGACTCCCTCGACCGCACCCTGACCGACCTGTTGTCTTTCTACCGGGACGTGCTGATCATCCAGATGGGGAACGCCGTGGAGCTGGTCAACGTTGAACTCAGGACCGAACTCGTTGAGTTCGCCCGCCACTCCTCCGCCGAAACAACGCTTGCCCGCATGGACGCCATCAACAAGGCCCGCAAACGGATCACGACGTCGAACGTGGCTCCGCTGCTGACCATCGAGTCCATGGCCGCCAGCCTCATCTGACCCTGACAGTACCGCCCGACCGGCTACGATCAGCACTGTTGCATTTCCCCAAGGAGACCCGCATGACCTCACCCTCACGGCCCGCAAAGAACCGACCCGTGGCGGTCGGGGTGCGGGGAGCCGGCGCCCTGGCGCTCGGCCTGGTGATGGCCCTTGTCCTGTCTTCCTGCGCTCTTTTCGGCTCGGGCGACGCCGGCGCGAAGAGTGCCCAGGGGACGCCGGATCCGTCGATCGCCGCGGCAGCACCGGATGAGCTCCGCAGCTTCTACTCCCAGCAGCTCAGCTGGAGCCGCTGCGAGGGCGACTTCCAGTGCGCCACGGTCAAGGTGCCGCTGGACTACAGCAAGCCGGACGGCGACACGATCGAACTCGCAGCCCTGAAGCTGGCGACGAAGAGCAACACCAGGAAGGGCAGCCTGCTGGTGAACCCGGGCGGTCCGGGCGGCTCCGGCTACGACTTCGTGCGTGACGCCGGCTCCACCAACATCTCGGAAAAGGTGCGCGCCAACTACGACATCGTCGGGTTCGATCCGCGCGGAGTGAAGCGTTCCGCGCCGGTCACCTGCCTCACCGACCAGGAGCGCGACGCCTCCCGGGCCAAGATCTACAAGCTGGAAACCGACGCCGGGATGGCCGAAGCCCTCGCCGACAACAAGGCCATCGCCGCCAAATGTGCGGAAAAGACCGGCCCGGTCCTCGGCCACATCGACACGGTCAGCTCCGCCAAGGACCTCGACATCCTGCGCGGCGTGCTCAATGACAGCAAACTGAATTACCTCGGCTACTCCTACGGAACATTCCTTGGTTCCACTTACGCCTCGCTGTTCCCGGACAACGTTGGCCGGATGGTCCTTGATGGAGCGATGGATCCCTCGCTCAGTTATGAGGAGCTGACCAGCGGGCAGGCGAAGGCGTTCGAGAAGGCCATCCGGGCCTACGTGACACACTGCCTCGCTGACAGCGCCTGCCCGCTCAGCGGGACCCCGGATGACGCCGTCGGCCAGATCCAGGACCTCATTAAGGCGGTCGAGGCGGCCCCGAGGTCCGTGAAGGACGGCCGGGTAGTGAACGCCTCCATGTTCGTCAGCGGCTTTATCCTGCCGTTCTACAACGACGACAACTGGCCCTTGCTCACGCAGGCCCTGGGCAGCGCGATGAAGGATGACCTGGCGCCGATGCTCCGGCTCGCGGACTTCGGCGCGGACCGGGAGCCGAACGGCAGTTACTCCTCGAACTCGACCTTCGCGTTCAACGCCATCAACTGCCTCGACTACCCGATGTCCGCGGACACGGCGACCATGCGCGCTGAAGAGCAGACGTTGCGCGGGCTCTCGCCCACACTGGGCTACTACTTCGCCTACGGCGGCACGAACTGCAAGGACTGGCCGTACAAGAACGTCAGGACCCCGGCGCCGGTGGACTACAAGGGGTCCACCGACATCGTGGTGGTCGGCACCACGGGCGACCCGGCCACCCCGGTGGAATGGGCCAGCGCACTGCGCAAGCAGCTGGGGACGGCCTCGCTGCTCACCTGGAAGGGCGAAGGCCACACGGCCTACGGCCGCTCCAACGACTGCATCGGCAATGCCGTGGACGGTTACCTCGTTGACGGCAGGACGCCGGCAGACAACACAGTCTGCTGAGGCGTTCGACACTCATTTTGACCCGGGCCGGAAGACTCTACTACAGTTGTCTCTGGCATGAGGCGCCCGGGTCACCCGGACATTTCAGGCGGTTGCTTCCTTAGCTCAGTTGGTAGAGCGTCTCACTCGTAATGAGAAGGTCGCCAGTTCGATTCTGGCAGGAAGCTCTGGTCTCCATCTATCGGCCCCGGCGCAGTCGTCGGGGCCGTTCTTTTTGCCCCGCCATGGGTGACGCCTGTCCTGAAGGCGTATGAGAAGGCACATCGCTGCCTGGATGCATTACACGGCCGAACGTCTGGTCCGCCGGTGAATACCCCTCGGTGCCGCCATGAAGAACGGCGTCTTCCGTCCTGCCCTCGCGCCTTAGCGCTGCGCGGGACGACGCCAACAACAGAGCGTGAGCTCCAGGAGTAGTAAATGAAGAAACGCACAACATTGTTTTCCGGTGCGGCTGTTGCAGCCGTGCTGTCCCTCACGGCGTCCCTCGGCGCCGTTGCGGCGCCGGGGGCAGCCCCCGCTGCGCCGTCGACCGCCACAGGCACCTACAAGTGCACACTCAAGAACAGCGGCGGCGTGCCGCCCTGCACGCTCCAGGCGGCGCCCGCGCCCGCCGAAGCACCTGTGCCTGCCCCGGCTGCTCCAGTGACAGCCGTCCCCGTGGCAGAGCCTGCGGCGGCGGCCGCGCCCGCCGCGGCCGCGCCCGCCGCGATTGTGCCGGCGTCGAGTGTCTCGTCGCTGACGCCCCTGGGAGTCCCCGGCGCGTGGTCGCAGACCTTCAGCGATGACTTCAACGGAACCGCCCTCGACACCAGCAAGTGGTCGAGCTCCTGGTTCGGCGGCGGCACCATGAACAAGGTCAAGACCGACCCCGCAAACGTCTCGGTCGGCGGCGGAAACCTCTCGCTGAAGCTCTCGGACGCCGGCACCGGCGCCCTCGTGTCGTCAAACCCGAAGGACGCCGCCACCACCGGCTACGAGTTCCGGACCGGCTACACCGAGGCCCGCATCTCCTTCCCCGGCAACGGAACCGTGCTGCACAACTGGCCGGCATGGTGGACCACCGGACAGTCCTGGCCGGCGAACGGCGAGAACGACATCGCCGAAGTGCTCAAGGGAAAGCTGACGTCCAACTACCACTCGGGCTCCGGAACCCACAACCAGGGCACCATTGCCGGCAACTGGGGCAACGAGTACCACACCTACGGACTGTGGCGTAAGGGGAACCTCTCGGAGGTCTACGTTGACGGCGTCAAGGTCAAGTCCTTCCCCACGGACGACGCCAACGCCTCCCAGTACCTCGTGCTGAATGTCGGCAAGGCCAGCACCAGCACCGCCTTCGGGCCGGCCTCCGAGATGAAGGTCGACTACGTCCGGGCCTGGCAGTAACAACCAGGTCAGGTCCAGGGCTCCTACCGCCCCTGCTCCATCCGCTGCCTCCGCGCTGAAGGGTCGCTTGTGACCGTCCGGCACGGGGGCCGCGGCCGTATCCGGGTCCCCGCCTGGGACCGTCCTGCCCTCTACGATGGACGGGATGAACACCACACGGGGGGCCAGCTACATCGTTGCGGCTGCGCTGATGCTGGCTCTGGCCCCGCTGATTCCCGCGCTGCCGGCGGCCGCCGCCCCCTGCGATCCGGTCGGAGGGATTGTGCCGGCACTCATCTGCCCGGCACCCCCGAACCGCCCCCGTCCGACCGCGACGCCCGCGCCGACGGCAAGCCCCACCGTTGTGCCGACGCCGCCGTCGGGGCCGCCCGTTACCGCCCCTGCTCCGCCGCCCCCGGAAGTACCCGCGGCGATGGCCGGCCAGGCACTGGCGCCGGCCGCTGACCCCGGAACCCCGCCGCCAACCGACCGTTCACCCACGACGGCGGCCCCCGCCGCTGGCACGCCAACGGCGCCGGGCCCGACGCCGGACCCCGTGGCCGTGGCGCGTCCGACGTCCGAGGACCGGGGCGGCCGCGGCGTCACAGGCGCGATCCTGCTGGCGGCCGGTGGTCTGATGGTCATGGTGTGGGCGTTCGTGGGCCTCCGGAAGACCGCCTAGTCCCACGCCAAGGCCTCCGGCCCTTGTCCTTGCGCGGACGAACCGCGAGCCTTGGAAAATGGACCGGCCCCGCCGAAATGTGTCAGCCCCCGAGCGGGTGAGGCGATCTGCGGCGCCCGGCGCGAACCGGCACATCGTCTGGGGCCCGGTGATCGGGTTCGGGCTCGTCAGCCTGGCCGCCGACGTCGTCTCCGACGGCGCCCGGCCGCTGGCCGGTCCCCTGCTCGCCCAGCTGGGTGCCTCCGCGCTGCTCGTCGGACTCGTCACGGGCGCCGCGGAGGCTGCAGCGCAGGGACTCCGGCTGTTGTTCGGGCCTTGGGCGGACCGGACCCGCCGCTACTGGTCATTCACACTGGCCGGATATGGCCTCACCGCGGTCTGTGTGCCCCTGCTCGCCTTGGCACCCCTGGCCGGTGAAGCCGGATTGGTTCTGGCGTCCGTGCTGATCATCGGGGACCGCGTCGGCAAGGCCGTCCGCAGCCCGGCAAAGACCGTGCTGCTGGCAGCGGTCGCCAAACCCGTCGGGCGTGGCCGCGGCTTCGCCGTCCACAAGTCCCTCGACCTTGTCGGTGCCCTGCTCGGGCCGGTCCTGGTCGCCGCGGTACTCGCGGTCACCGGCAACCTGTCGGCGGCCTTCGCGGTCCTGTCCCTTCCGGCAGCGGCGGCCATGTTCCTGCTGTTCCGGCTGCGCCGGCGCGTGCCGGATCCCGGCGCACGCCAGCCGTCCGGGGCCGCAGACGGCGGCCCCGGCGCTGCCGCCGTCGAGCCTGCGCCTGCGGGTGTTCCCGGCGGTCCGGCGTCGGTGTTCACCGGGAGGTTTGTGCTGTTTGCTGTCGCGGCCTTCTTCTGGAGTGCCGGACTGGTGGCCTTCGGCGTCATCTCCTTCCACCTCACGACGGCGGCGGCCGTCCCGGTGGCAGTGGTCCCGCTGCTGTATGCAGGCGCAATGGCGGCGGCGGCCCTTGGTGCCCTCGCCAGCGGCGTCCTCTACGACCGCTCCGGCGCCTCAGTGCTCCTCACGCTTCCCCTGCTAATAGCCGCCGTCCCGGTGCTGGCCCTGGCGCCGGCGGCCGGGCTGGCGTTTGCCGGGGTCCTCGTCTGGGGCACTGCCACCGGGATCCAGGACTCGACTGTCAAGGCGCTCGTTGCGGACCTGGTGCCGGAACAGCGGCAGGGCACGGCGTACGGCGTCTTCGCGGCGTTCGAGGGCGCCGGGGCGCTGGCGGGTGGGGCACTGTACGGCGTGCTGTATGACGACCGTCCACTGCTGATTGTGGCCGTGGCCGTCCTGCAGCTGCTGGCGATCGCGGTGCTGGCGGTGGCGCTGCGCAGGACCCGCAGCCGCTAGCATCGTCCGTCGGGCCGGGGTCCGGCGTCGTTCCTCATTCCCGGACCTGCGCGCCCCGGCGCCGCCCGCCCATCCGGAGGGCGATCTTGCGGAGCTCATCAAACCAGAGCACAGTCGAGGCCATCACGACGCAGATGGCCCAGTGGCCGGGGTCCAGGGACGCTGTCCCGAAGGCCCGCTGCAGGAAAGGAAGCTCCACGACCGCCACCTGCAGCACCGCCGCGAGCAGCACGGAACCCCAGAGCCATCTATTTACGAAAAGCCGGCGGAAGGCCGACGTCGTCTCCGAGCGGGAGTTGAAAGCGTTGAACAGCTGGGCAAACACCAGGGTGGTGAAGCCGGCGGTGCGGGCGACGTCGAGCGAATCTTTGCCGCCTGGGACCAGGCCTCCCGGCAGGAAGATATCGATGGTCAGCAGGGACGCGACGCCCATGACGAGGCCAACGCTGAGGATGCCCAGCCACATGCGCGGGCCGAGGATCCGGTCGCTGCGTTTGCGGGGCCCGCGCGCCATGACGTCGTCGATTTCCGGGTCAATGCCCATTGCAAGAGCGGGCCCGGAGTCGGTCACCAGATTGATCCACAGGATCTGGGTGGCCAGCAGCGGCACCGCGACTTCGCCGGCGCTCGCTCCGGTCAGGCCCATGGCGCCGGCGAACACAACACCGAGGAAGACGGTAAAAACTTCGCCCATGTTCGAGGACAGCAGGTAGCGCAGGAATTTTTCGATGTTCTCGAAGATGACCCGTCCCTGGCGCACCGCGGAGACGATCGTGGCGAAGTTGTCGTCGGCCAGGATCATGTTCGAGGCCTCTTTGGTGACCTCGGTGCCGGTGACCCCCATGGCGATGCCGATGTCCGCGGTCTTCAGCGCGGGCGCGTCGTTGACGCCGTCACCGGTCATCGCCACCACGTTGCCTTCTGCCTGCAGGGCGCTGATGATCTGCAGCTTGTTCTGCGGTGCCACCCGCGCGTACACCGAGGTGTTCCGGGTCAGCGTCCGCAGCCCGTCCTCGTCCAGTTCGTCCAGCTCGGCGCCGGTGACGGCCCGTTCCCCCGGCCTGGCGATCCCGAGGTCGCCGGCGATCCGGGCCGCGCTGAGCGGATGGTCCCCGGTGATCATCATGACGCGGATGCCGGCCCGCCGCGCCTCGGCCACTGCGGGGGCCGCTTCGGCCCGGGGCGGGGCCAGGATTCCGACGACGCCGATGTACACCAGCGTGCTCTCGTCCTCCTCATCGAGGACTTCCGCTTCATGCCGGTCCGCTTCGGTGTATTGCCGGTAGGCCACGCCGAGCGTGCGGAACGCCTGGGACGAAAGCTCCTCGACGTCGCCAAGAGCCCGGGCGCGGCGGTCCGCGTCCATCGGCACCACCTCCCCGCCGAGCTGCAGTGCGGTGCAGCGTTCCAGCAGGACGTCCGGGGCGCCCTTGGTGACAAGGGACAGGGTGCCGGCCTCCCGGTGGTGGGCCAGCGCGGACATCAGTTTCCGCTCCGAGGTGAAGGGGATCTCGCCACGGCGCTCGAACTCCCCGATCCGGTCCGTGACCCCGTCCAGCTTCCGGGCAGCGACGAGGAACGCAGCCTCCGTCGGGTCGCCCTGGATCTCCCATTCACCGCCGTGTTCGCGCAGCTGCGCGTTGTTGGCGAAGGAGCCCCCGGCCAGCACCATGCGGGCTTCCCGGAGCAGGGCCGGATCACGCACCTCCTGGCCGTTGTGCAGCACACCGCCCTCCGGCCGGTACCCGACACCGGTGAGCTCGACCTGGCCGGAGGCGGTGCTGATCCTGCAGATGGTCATCTCGTTGCGGGTGAGCGTTCCGGTCTTATCCGAGGCGATCACCGAGGCGGAGCCGAGGGTCTCGACCGAGTGCAGCTCCTTGACGACGGCGTTGCGCTTGGCCATATTCTGGACGCCGATGGCGAGCACCACGGACAGGATGGCTGGCAGCCCCTCCGGCACGGCCGCCACCGCGAGCGAGACCCCCAGCAGCAGGACCGCGACGAGCCCGCTCAGCGAGGACACTCCGTTGACGACGATGATCGTGGCCATCACCACGACGGCGATCCCGATCACCGTGATGCCGAGCAACTTGCTGACGCCCGCGATTTCCTGCTGCAGAGGGGTAGGGGCGTCTTCAACAGCCGCCAGCATGCCCGCGATCGCGCCGACTTCGGTGTCCATCCCGGTTCCGGTGACCACCGCGCGGCCCACGCCTTGTGCGACGGCCGTCCCCTTGTAGACCATGTTCAACCGGTCACCGAGGGGAATGTCGCCGATCAGGGTGCCCGGGTCCTTGAAGACGGGCGCACTTTCCCCGGTGAGTGAGGATTCGGCGACGCCCAGGGAACTGGCCGTAATCAGGCGGGCGTCAGCACCGACGGAATCCCCCTCGTTGAGGACCAGGATGTCACCAGGCACCAGCTCCGAGGACGGCACGGTTTTCAGTTCACCGTCCCGCAACACTGTGGAGTTCGCTGCCGTCATCAGCCTCAGCGCCGCGACGGCGCTCTCGGCCTTGTTCTCCTGGACGAAACCGAGGACGCCGTTGAACAAGACCACGGCGCCGATGACGACAGCGTCAATCGGCACGCCGGCGGCGCCTTCCACGGTCCAGGCAAGGACCGAGATGGCGATGGCCGCCAGCAGCAGGTAGATCAGCGGGTCCTGGAACTGCCGCAGGACCTTCCGCCACAGCGGCACACTTGGTGCGGGGCGGAGTTCATTGGCGCCGTAGAGCCCCAGGCGCCGCTCCGCTTCGGCCTGGTCCAGGCCCCCCTCCGGTTTGACCACGAGGGTGTGCAGGGCATCCGTGGCGCGGCGGAGGTGCCACCCAACAGCGCTGGTGGCATCGCCGTCGGCGTTGCTGATCGGCACGGCTGAGGGGCCCTGGGTTATCTGGCCCAGACCGAGGCAGCGCCGGAATGGCCTGTGATGATGCTCTGGTAGATGAAGAAGGCCCCCGCTGCGGCTGCGACGACCAGGAGGGTGGTCCGGACGGCGCGGTTGGTCCGCAGGCTTCCCAGGAAGGCGAAGCGCCGGCCGATGGGCACATAGCTCACAACCAGCGTCGCCGCGATGACCGCGAAGAACACCACGGAGACGGCCTTCAGCACGTCCCCTTGCTCCGCGTGTTCCCGGATCAGGGCAGACGCGGGACGGGCCTTCTGCAGCTGCTCACCGGCCTGCGCGGTGATGAGGGACACCGGAACCAGGCCCAGCGACAGCACTCCCAGCGGCCAGGCCAGGTAGCTGCGCCAGCGCGGTGCGGCGGCGTAGGCGATCGCCGCGAGGCCGGCGATCGGTGCCAGCACCACGACGGCGTGGATGAGCAGGATGTGGGCCGGGAGCCCCGCTATTTCGATCATGTCTGCCCTTTTCTTCGAACGAACTGCCCGTGGCGGCGGCATCGCCGGGCCGGGCTTCTATGATTCTTGCATGGGAGAGCAGGGGCTGGCCGACGTTGCGGCACTGCTCTACGCCCTCCCGTTCGACGACTTTGTCCCCGCGCGGACCGCAGCTGCCAAAGACGCGGCCGCCGCGAAGGACCAGCCGTCCCTCGCTGCAGAATTGCGCTCCCTGCCCAAGCCGTCCGTGGCGGCGTGGACTGTGAACATGCTCGCGGCCCGGCAGCCGGAGACCCTGCGGGAACTCGCCGGGCTGGGGAGGTCGATGCGCGCCGCTCAGTCCTCCCTTGACGCCCCGGAACTCCGCCGCCTGGGACAGGAACGGCGGCAACTCCTCGGCAGCGCGGTCCAGGCGGCCCGGGCGGTAGCCGAGCAGCAGGGCCGGAAGATCAGCGCAGCCATCGCTTCGGAAGTGGAAGCGACGCTGCGGGCGGCGACAGCGGACGAGGGGGCCGCGGCTGCCGTGCAGTCGGGCCGCCTGCTCCGGGGACTGTCCGCCGACGGCGTCGACGTGGTGGAACTTTCCGGTGCCGTTGCGCTGCCCGGCCTGGTGCTCCCCGACAGGGCGGTACCGGCGCCCGCGCCCAGCTCATCCGGCGAGGCGGTTCGGACCGGAACCACGCGCCCGAAAGAAGCGGGGCAGCCCCGGCTGCGGGCTGTCCGCCCCGAACCCCGGAGAACCACTCCCTCCGCGCTGGAACGGGCCCGGTCACTGCTCAAGGATGCCGAAGAGGCCGCTGGCGCGGCCGCGGGGCAAGCGCAACAGGACAAGGAGGAGCTTGCCTCGTTGACCGCCCTGACCACGGAGCTCTCCGACACTGCGCGCAGGCTGCGCGAGCAGCTGGCCCAGTGCGAACGGGAACTCAAAGCGGCCGCGAAACGACGCGAACTGGCCGCGGCCGAGGCCCAGCAGGCAGCACGGGCGGCGGACCGGGCGCGGCGCACCGCGGACCTTGCCCGGGAACGGGTGCTGCGGCTTGGCAACACGCCGGACCCATAAGCTCACAGTGTCAGAGCCCGGCGGCACACTTAATGCATGGAAACCACCCAGTACTTCGAAGTCACGTATCTGGACACGGACTGCGGCCGCATCCGCGCCGAGACGTTCGATGACATCGCCGACGCCGAACGGTTCGCCGGCCGCCAGGCCGCCGACGAGGACGGCTGGGCCATCATCGACGCGGTGCCGGTAAAGGAAGGCCTGAAGGCCGCCTAGCCGAACTGCCCGGGCGGCTGGCTGAGGTCGGGTGAGGACACGCCGGTCCGCCGGCTAATTGCTCCGTTAGTCCCCCGCCGCCATAAGTACCGACCGCTTTTCCTCTGGAAACCTCAGCACCCCGGGCCCTACCATGGAGCCATGTTGGGCACCCGCACGGTGAGGGTCTTCGCGGACGGCTTCGGCGGCGAAGTGATCAGGCCGGGCGAACCGAAGTACGACGCTGCGCGTGCGGTGTGGAATGGTCTGGTCGACCGCAGGCCGGGCCTGGTCGTGCGGCCGAACGGAACGGCGGACGTCGTGGCGGCCTTGCGGTTCGCCCGCGAACAGGACCTCGTCGTCGCCGTGCGCGGCGGCGGCCACAGCATCCCCGGATTCTCTACCTGCGACGACGGGATAGTCATCGACCTCTCGCGGATGCGCGGCGCGACGATCGATCCCGCACACCGCACAGCTGTCTGCGCCGGCGGCGCGCTGCTCTCAGAGTTGGACAACGCGGCACAGGCCGTTGGCCTCGTATGCCCTGTCGGCGTAGTCTCCCACACCGGCGTCGCCGGTCTCACTCTTGGCGGCGGGATGGGCCGCCTGCAGCGGAAGTTCGGGCTGACGATCGACAGCCTGCGCGCGGTGGACCTTGTGACGTCCGAAGGCGGGACCGTCCGTGCCTCGGCGGACGAGAACCCCGACCTCTTCTGGGGTGTCCGCGGGGCCGGCGCAAACTTCGGCGTCGCGACGTCGTTCGAATACGTCCTTCATCCGCTCGACCATCCGATCACGCACGGCACCGTCGTCTACCCAATCGAGCGCGCCGGCGAGCTGGCACAACTCTTCACTGAGATTTCCGGGACGGGCCCGGACGAGCTGTGGCTCGGCTTTTACATCCGCCTGGCGCTCCCGACGGAGGACTTCCCGCCAGGGATCGGGGGCCGGCCGATAGCCGCCGTCTCCGTTTTGCACTGCGGGCAGCCCCGCGAGGCCGAGCGGGATCTCGGGCGGTTGCGGGCGTTCGGACATCCGGTTGCCGGCTCGATCGAGCCGAAACCGCACCTGGCAGCACAGCGCCTCGCAGACGTGTCCTCGGCGTGGGGCCACCGCTTCTACATGAAGAGCGCCTTCCTCCGCAGCCTGCCCGGGGAGCTCGTCGATATGGCAGTCCAGCACGCCCACGGGATTCCTGAGGGAGCCGGAGGCGAGTTCGGTTTCTGGTCTTGGGGCCGGGCGATCGCCGAGGTGCCGGAGGACGCGACCGCGTTCACGGGCCGCACGGCGGCCTACTGGATGGGCGCCGAGATCCAGTGGGACGATCCGGCGCTCGACGGGCCGTGCCGGGAGTGGGCACGGGCGGGAATGGCCGACGTCGGGCCGTTCACCACCAGCGGCCGCTACGTCAACGACGTCGCCGAACCGCGTGAGAACGCGCGCGCGATCTACGGCGACGGGAAGTACGAGCGGCTGGTCGGGCTCAAGCGCATTTGGGACCCGGACAACGTTTTCCGGATGAATCAGAACATCCGCCCATAGCGGCAACCGGGACGGGCGGCTGGGGTCCGCCCTGAAACGGCTACCGGGCAGGAGAAAGGGCCCCCACCCTCTCGGGTGAAGGCCCTGCTGTGGCTCCACTGGGCCGCCGCCGCAGCCGGCTGGCGGCCGCACCGCTGGCCTGCCCGGCTAAGCGGGTGGCTTAGGCGAAGTCGGAGACTGCGGGGTCCGGGCCGATACGGCCGGCGCCCTCCGCCGAGTTGTCCATCCCGTTGATGGCCTGCACATCGGTCTCGTCCAGGCTGACATCCAGCGCAGCGTAGTTCTCGCGGATGCGTGATTCGGTCACGGACTTGGGGATGACCACGTTGCCGATCGCCAGGTGCCAGGCGATGACCACCTGCGCCGGGGTGGCGTTGTGCTTGGCCGCGATCTGGCCGATGACCGCACTCTCCAGCAGCTCACCGCCCTGGCCGAGCGGCGACCAGGCCTCGGTAAGGATGCCCTTGGAGGCGTTGAATTCCCGCAGCTCGGCCTGGTTGAAGAAAGGGTGCAGTTCGACCTGGTTGATGGCCGGTACAACGCCGGTCTCGTCAATCAGGCGCTGCAGGCCTTCCTTGGTGAAGTTGGAGACGCCGATGGTCTTCACACGGCCCTGCTTCTGCAGCTCGATAAGAGCCTTCCAGCTGTCCACGTACTTGTCCTGCTTGGGCTGCATCCAGTGGATCAGGTACATGTCCAGGGTCGCCAGGCCCAGGCGCTCCATGGATTCCTCGAAGGCCTTCAGCGTGGACTCGTAGCCCTGGTCCGCGTTCCACAGCTTGGTGGTGATGAAGATTTCCTCGGGCGTGAGGCCTGAGCGCTCGATCGCGCGGCCCACGCCTGCCTCATTGCCATAGATCTTGGCGGTGTCGATGTGGCGGAAGCCTGCCTCGAAGGCCTGGACAACCACCTTCTCGGCGACGTCGTCTTCAACCTGCCACACTCCGTAGCCAAGCTGGGGAATGGTGTTGCCGTCATTGAAAGTCAGTACCGGTGAAAAAGTCATCTGACTATCTTTGCAACGACCCCGGCATACCGCCAGCACAAACGGCGCAGCTAAGCTAGGCGCTTAACCGGGAATATCAGCCCCGCAGCCGGGGATCCGAGATCCCTCAGTCGGTGGCGGCCGCCCCGGCAAGCCGGCGTTCGGCGTCGTTGACGTGTTCCAGCACCATCTGGGCGCGGCGCCGGACCGATTCCGCGCCGGCCGGAACGGGGCCGGCGGCGAGGCGGAGCATCGCGGCTGCCTCGGCAGTGGTGGCCAGGGAGTTGCCGGCCGTGGACAGGGCACGGTGGACCCCGGCCAGGGTCCCCGGAATGTCGAGGCCCTCGCTGGGCGCAAGCCGCTGGGCCTCCACGCAGATCCTCCGGACCCGCCCCGAAAGCTCCGTGAGTTCATTGGCGATCTCAAGGAGCTCGGCATAGAGCGCCTCGTCCTGCACGCCCTCGAGGATCTGGTGGTAGCGGTCGAGGCCGCGGGTGAAGCGGTCGTGGGCCCGCCGCCAGAGGCCCTTGCCGAGTTCGGCGTCGTCTTTGCGTCCTTGCCGGGCCGCGCTGAAGAATCCCAAGAGTGCCCTAGAGATACTGGCCGGGACCGTGGTCCGGGTCCGCGGGTACGGGGGGCCGGGAGGGATCGGCACCGGGCCTGGGCGCCGCGGTGCGCTGGGGCTCGCCGTTCTCGCCGATAATCACGCCGGGGGCGATCACTGTTCCGGGCGGCAATTGGCGGAGCTGTGCCTGCGCGATGGAGTGCTCCCGGGCGGCATGCTGGGCTGCGAGGGCGGTCTGGATGCCGTGGAAGAGGCCCTCCAGCCAGCCAACCAGCTGGGCCTGGGCGATCCGCAGCTCCGCGTCCGATGGGGTTCCGTTTGCGGGAAAGGGAAGGGTGATCCTTTCCAGTTCCTCGACCAGTTCCGGTGCGAGGCCGTCTTCCAGTTCCTTGATGGAGCGTTCATGGATTTCGGCGAGCCGAACGCGCGCCGCGTCGTCGAGCGGGGCCGTTTTCACTTCGTCCAGGAGCTGTTTCATCATGGTGCCGATCCGCATGACCTTCGCGGGTTCGTCAACGAGGTCCTGGAGCTGGCTGGGCTTCGGCCGCGCTCCCGCGGGGCGGCGGTACTGTCCCTGCCGTCCCGGTTCCCCGGGCTGTCCTGGCTGTCCAGGTTCCGGCGGCTGTCCTGGCCGTCCAGGTTCCGACGGCTGGCTGCCGTCGCCGGCCGGCTGGGAGTCCAGGGTAGTCCCTTCGATGGGAACGCCGTCGTTGGGCTGAGTGTCGTGCGGATCGCTCATGGCTTCATACTCTCACGAGCCCGGGACCGCGCAGCGGGCCGGTACCGCGCCATGCCCCAAAACTCAACAATCCCGGCAACACACAGCGAAGGGCGCCGCCGGGCACTCATGTGCCCGACGGCGCCCTCCGGAAGCGGCGACGCCGATCAGCCGGAACCGGTCAGCAGCACCGGCCCTGCGGATTGGCTTCCTGGCGGTCGGTCTGGTCCCGCCAGAACTCCCGCTCGGTCATCGGCGGGGTGCCGTGGCCGGCTTCGGCGTGGTGGGCCAGGTACTTCGCGTACGCGTCCGCACCCATGACACCGCCCAGGTACCGCGCGAATCCCCGGAAGCCTGCCACTACAGCGTTCATCTGTGCCTCCGCATTAGTGGTGGGTTGCCTTTGCGGCCCGCTTGTCCGCCGGCAGCTGGTCCCACTTCGCCAGGAGCTCACGCTCTGCCGCGGTGGGAACCGGTCCGGCCGGAGCGAAGACCCGGGACGGCAGGGCCGGATCCTCGTTGTCACTGTTGATCACACCTGCCTTGGTGTTGCGGAATGCCTTGTAGGTGGCGATCAGCGCGGCCACGATAACGATGATGCTGAGCACCACGAATATGACTGAGAGCCAGCCCTGGATCGCGGTGTTGCGGATTACGGCTTCCATGGCCGGGACGGTCTTCGCCGTACCGAAGGAGGTCTTGCCGTCCGCGAGTGCCTTGGAGAAGGCTGCGTTGTTGGCGAAGTAGCCGACCGCCGGGGTGGAGGAGAAGATCTTCTGGTAGCTGGCCGTGATGGTCACGACGGCCGCGAAGGCCATCGGGACCGCCACGATCCAGAGGTACTTGAAGGAGCCCCTCTTGGCCGCGATGGCCAGGCAGACGGACAGGGCGATGGCGGCCAGCAGCTGGTTGGCGATGCCGAATAGCGGGAACAGCGTATTGATGCCGCCCAGCGGATCCGTGACGCCCATGATCAGCACGGCGCCCCACGCTGCGACCATCACGGCGGTGGCAAGCCACGCGCCGGGACGCCAGGAGTGCTCCTTGAACTTCGGGATGAAGTTGCCGATCGAGTCCTGCAGCATAAAGCGCGCGACGCGCGTGCCGGCGTCGACCGCGGTGAGGATGAACAAGGCCTCGAACATGATGGCGAAGTGGTACCAGAAGGCCATCATGGCGGTGCCGCCGATGAACTGCTGCATGATGTGGGCAAGGCCCACGGCGAGGGTCGGCGCTCCGCCGGTGCGGGAGATGATGCTGGTCTCCCCGACATTGGCTGCCGTCTCGGCAAGCATGTTGGGGCTGATGTTCACGCCGGACAATCCCAGGCTGTTGACCCAGGCGGCCGCGGTTTCCACGGTGCCGCCGGTGAGTGCGGCCGGGGAGTTCATCGCGAAGTAGAGCCCGCGGTCAATGGAGATCGCCGCGACGAGGGCCATGATGGCCACGAAGGACTCCATCAGCATGCCGCCGTACCCGATGAAGCGGGTCTGGCGTTCCTTCTCGATCAGCTTCGGCGTGGTGCCGGAGGCGATCAGTGCATGGAATCCCGAAAGCGCACCACAGGCGATGGTGACAAAGAGGAACGGGAACACCGCACCCGGGAAGACGGGCCCATTATCGCGGCTGGCGAACTCGCTGAAGGCCGGGACCGAGATTTCCGGGCGCACGACGATGACTGCCACGGCCAGCATCACGATGACACCGATCTTCATGAAGGTGGAAAGGTAGTCACGCGGAGCCAGCAGGAGCCAGACCGGCAGAATCGCTGCGATGAAGCCGTAGATGATGAGCGCCCACGCGATGGTGACCTTGTCCAGCGTGAAGAAGGCATGGCCCCAGTCAGTGGCGGCAACGGCGCCGCCGCCGATGATGGCGGCCATCAGCAGCACAAACCCGATCAGGGAAACTTCCATGATCTTGCCGGGCCGGATGAAGCGCAGGTAAACGCCCATGAAGAGGGCGATCGGGATAGTCATGCCGACCGAGAAGACGCCCCACGGGCTTTCGGCCAGGGCGTTGACGACGACGAGGGCCAGGATGGCGACGATGATCACCATGATCAGCAGGGTGGCGACCAGGGCGGCGGTGCCGCCGATGACGCCGAGTTCCTCGCGGGCCATCTGGCCCAGGGAGCGTCCGCCGCGGCGCATGGAGAAGAACAACACGACGTAGTCCTGGACGGCTCCGGCGAACACAACGCCGAAGATGATCCAGATGGTGCCCGGAAGGTAGCCCATCTGGGCGGCGAGGATCGGGCCCACCAGGGGTCCGGCGCCGGCGATGGCGGCGAAGTGGTGGCCGAACAGGACGTTGCGGTCCGTGCGGACGTAGTCTTTGCCGTCAGCTTTGTACTCTGCGGGCGTGGCCCGGCGGTCGTTCGGCTTGAGCAGGTAGCGCTCGATGACCTTGGAGTAGAAGCGGTAGCCGATCAGGTAGGTGCAGACCGCGGCGAACACGAACCAGATGGCGTTGACCGTTTCGCCGCGGACAATCGCGAGCATGAACCATGCCACGGCGCCCAGCAGGGAGATCGCGACCCAGAGTGCGATCTTGGCCGGCGTCCATTTGCGCTCTTCGGTTTCGAGTACAGTCGCGTCCACGGCGGTGGGCGGCAGGGTCGGGTCCGGCGTGATGCCGTCGTCGACCAGTAAGTTTTTTGGCGTGCCATCTGGCATTGTGCCCATGTCTCCTCCTTGAGAAACCCCAACTGGGCAAATCCACGACAGATGTGCCCCAAGGCACCCTACCAACCACGGCGATTCAAGGGTATGGCTTTGCGTTAGGCGGTTCAGTGGAGGCGATGAACGGCCGGGCAAAAGCGCCGAACGGCAGGGTTGTTACCGGACGGTGTTACTTTCCGGTACAGGCACTTGCCGGTACACGCCCTGGCGGTTGGGCGGGAGTCAGGCGGGCGGGACGGTCAACTGCATGAGCCGGGCCTCGCAGAGGTCCAGCCAGCGCACCTCGGCCTCGGTCTGGAAAATGAGTGAATCCAGTACCAGCAGCCGCGCGGTGTCGGTCGGGCGGTGCTGGGATGCCGTGTCTCGCCGGGCCTTGGTGTAGTCCTGCAGTGCCCGGATGGACACTGCGCGCTGGGCGTGGATGGCGGCGCCGACGTTGACGCCGGGGAGCGTCAGGCCCAGTGCGAGCTTGATGGCCAGTTCGTTCCGCGGCGGTCTGGTCCGCGGCACCGGTGAGGTGAACCAGTTGCTGACTTCAGCGCGCCCTTCGGCGGTGATGCTGTAGACGACGTGGCCCTCACCGTCGGCACCATCCTTGCGGACCAGGCCGTCGCGCTCCAGGCGGTCGAGGGTGGTGTAGACCTGCCCGATGTTGAGGGGCCAGGAGGATCCGGTGCGGTCTTCGAATTCGATCCTGAGCTGGTAGCCATAGCGTGGCCGGTCCTGCAGGAGGGCGAGGAGGCTGTGACGGATGGACATGATGCCCCCAAAGGGTAGCGGAACGACAGCATACACGCGCCCCAAGACGCGTGTATACCGCGTATGGAATTACAATACAGTCATTTGATATCGCGAAGCAATTCGGATATGCCACGAATGGAATAAGTGTTGAACGCCCAGGCCACAGGGCCTGGGCTGCAGGGCCTGGGCTGCAGGGCCTGGGGCCACAGGCTACATGACCAGCAGGATTTTTCCGACATGGTCGCCAGAGTCGAAGTACCGGTGCGCGGCAGCGACCTGTTCCAGCGGGAACGTCCTTGCGACCAGCGGCCGGATCCGCCCATCGGCCAGCATCGGCCAGACCGCGTCGCGGACAGCATCCATGATCACGGTCTTCTCTTCCACGGGCCGCGGGCGCAACGCCGTCGCTATGATCGCCGCACGCTTACTCAGCAGTTTTCCGAGGTCCAGTTCGCCCTTGGCACCGCCCTGCAGACCGATCACGACCAGGCGCCCGTAGTCCGCCAACGCGTCCACGTTCTGCGTGAGGTACTTGGCCCCGACGACGTCCAGGATGACATCCGCGCCCTTGCCGCCATTCTGCGCGCGCAGGCTCTCCGGGAAGTCCTCCTCGGCGTAGTTGATCGCAATGTCCGCACCGAGGAATGCCTTGGCGGTGCCGACCTTCTCTGCGGTGCCCGCCGTGGCGGCCACCACGGCCCCAAAGGCCTTGGCGAGCTGGATGGCCATGGTGCCGATGCCGCCGGTGGCCCCGTGGATGAGGACGGTCTCGCCCGGCTGCAGCTGCGCCGTCATGATGAGGTTGGAATACACCGTCGCCGCAACCTCCGGCAGGGATGCCGCGGTGACGACGTCGACGCCGTCGGGGACCTTCAGGACCTGCCCCGCCGGAACGGCGACCTGCTGGGCGTAGCCGCCGCCGGCCAGCAGGGCCACGACTTTGTCCCCCACGGAGAAGGGTTTGCTGACGCCGGGCCCAAAACCGGCGATCCGGCCGGACACTTCCAGCCCGGGAACCTCCGAGGCGCCGGGTGGCGGCGGGTAGTGGCCCTTGCGCTGCTGGACGTCGGCGCGGTTTAGCCCCGCGGCCACGACGTCGATCAGCACCTCGCCGGGGCCGGGCACCGGGGACGGGACCTCGCGGACCTCCAGGGCCTCGGGTCCGCCCGGCTTTGAGATATAGACAGCCTTCATGGAGAACTCCCGATTCCTAACGAACTTGTTGCAGCCTTCGAGCGCGGATGCGGCTACGGCACACCACGCCCGGGGCGCCTCCTCCCAGAGTAGGCGGAGGAGTTGCCCCTGTCCGCGGGCGCGCCCGCGTTTTTTGTTGCTGCCGACTGCCTATGAAACACTACTCGTTAGGGAAGGTTGTCCGAGCGGCCGATGGAGCTGGTCTTGAAAACCAGTGTGCGGTAACCCCGTACCAAGAGTTCGAATCTCTTACCTTCCGCGAATAATGCCCCCGGTTCAGCGCCTTGCGCGGAACCGGGGGCATTTTTGCGTGTCCCGGCCAGCCCGCCGGACCATTGAAACCGTCGGTGCCCAGGCATAGTCTCACTGTGTCTTCTCCACCACCCCACACATCCGGCGGCCCCGGCCGCACCCTTCACGCCCGCAGAAGAGAACAGGAGCCCACAATGCCAACACCCGATCACTCCAACGGAGCGCCGTGCTGGATCGACCTCATGACCTCCGACACCGAGAAGGCCAAGTCGTTCTACGGCGCGCTTTTTGGCTGGACCTTCGAGACCGGCGACCAGGAGAAATACGGCGGCTACATCACGGCGCGGAAGAACGGCAAGTCCGTCGCCGGGATGATGCAGAAGCAGGCGGAGCAGGCCGGTTTCCCGGACGTCTGGTCCACCTACCTGCGCACGGACGATGCCAGGGCGACGGTCAAGAGCGCGGCGGAGCATGGCGGACAGGTCTACATGGAACCCATGGACGTCCCCGAACAAGGCAGCATGGCCATGGTCGGCGATGCCACGGGCGCGGCCGTCGGCATCTGGCAGCCCGGCGAGATGAAGGGCTACGAACTCGCGGCGGAAGCCGGAACCGCGGCATGGCATGAACTCCATACCAAGGACTACGCCACCGCGGTCAAGTTCTACCAGGACGTGTTCGGCTGGGACACCTTCGTCTTGAGCGACACCCCTGAATTCCGCTACACCACCCTCGGAGCCGGGGACGCCGCCAAAGCCGGGATCATGGACGCCTCGGGCTATCTCCCTGCCGGGGTCCCGTCCAACTGGCAGGTCTACTTCGCCGTTGAGGACGCGGACGCCGCCACCGAGAAGGCCGTGTCGATGGGCGCAACAGTGATCCAGGCACCGGAAGACAGCCCGTTCGGACGCCTCGCCACCCTTACTGATCCCACCGGGGCCATGTTCAAGATCGTCGCCGGAAACCGCTGACACGCGCCCGCCCCGGATCTGGGCGTCCCTCGAAAAACTTCAGAAAAGCTGAGCAAAAGCTTTAATAAAACTGCTGTAGTAAATACCGGCCAGCCCCTTCCCTCGCGGAAACTGGCCGGTATTCTTTTGGGATGCCCGGCGCCTGGAGCCGCCACGGATAGCCAATTCACGCAGTTCGAAAGCTCCGCAAACACCATCGCTGGGGCCGCAGCCAGGGTCTCCAGGGCGGCTGTGGCACGTCCCGCTGGGGGACGTCTCGCCGAATGCACATGCCGGACACATCGTGTTCATGCACCCCTGTTTTGATGTGCCGGGAACTGCTTGACCAGGAGCAACGACCGGCCGGTCCGCGGCATCACCCGGACACCCTCCACCCAGCCCTTACCCGGGCACCTAATGAGAGTTAGAGCGGATGAAACACATACCTTGGAAAACCGCGCTCGGCGCAGCGCTGTCCGCGGGGCTCATCGCAGCCCCGCTGGCCGCTGTGCCGGCGTTTGCCGTGGAGGTCTCCCCGGCAGCGGCTGGCACTTCGCCGGTCATCATCAACGAGGCGTACCTCAGCGGCGGCAGCGCCGGAGCAGCCTACAAGAACAAGTTCGTTGAGCTGTACAACACCTCGGACGCCCCGGTTTCGCTGGACGGCTGGTCACTCCAGTACCGCGCCCCGGGCAATTCAGGGGCGCCGGGCAATGTTGCGCCCCTGTCCGGCACCATTCCGGCGAAGGGCTTCTACCTGCTCAAGGCCGGCAGCAATGGCGCAAACGGCGCGGATCTTCCCGCCGCCGACGCCACGTCCACCGGGTTCAACATTGGAAACCCGGGCGGAACGATCGTGCTTGCCAAACAAGCCACCGCCCTGACCGACCTCGCCACCGGCTCCGTGATCGAGCAGGGGGCGGTGGCAGATCTTCTCGGCTACGGCACGTCACTGACCTTCGAAAGCCAGGCAGCCAAGGCCCCCTCTGCCACCACCGACGTCAAGAGCCTGAACCGCAGCAACGGCGTTGACAGCAACGACAACTCGGCGGACTTCACCCTGAACGCCACGATCACCCCCAAAGCGGTCAACGGTCAAGCCGCCCCCGTCGATCCTCCGGTCGACCCAGGCCCCGTCAGTCCGCCGGCCGTCAAGACCATTGCCGAGATCCAGGGCAACGGCACCGCCAGCCCGCTCGTCGGGACCTCCGTCACCACCCGGGGCAAGGTCACCGCGGCATTCCCCACCGGCGGATTCGCGGGCTACTACATCCAGACCCCCGGCACCGGCGGAGACCTGACCCCGGCCAACCACCCGGCGTCGGACGCCATCTTCGTCTTCTCGTCCGCCACAGCCGGTTCCGTGCAGATCGGCGATTACGTCGAAGTGACTGGCGCCGTCAGCGAATACTTCGGCATGACCCAGGTGAGCGTCGCCGCCGCGGCAGGCCTCTTGAAGCTCACCGAGGCCGCCCCCGAGGTCAAGGCCACCGGCTTTGCCCTCCCGGCCGACGAAGCCTTCCGTGAATCGCTCGAAGGCATGCTGCTGACCCCGCAGGGACCTGTCACGGTCGCTGACAACTTCTCGCTGAACCAGTACGGCGAAATCGGCCTGGCCGGCGGCACCACCCCGCTGGAACAGCCCACCGCCGTCGCCCCCTACGGTTCGGCCGAGTACACCGCCACCGTCGCCGCCAACGCCGCCCGCGGCATCAAGCTCGACGACGGCGCCACCACCAACTTCCTCAAGGACGCCACCACCAAGGCACTGGAGCTGCCGTACCTGACCACGACGGAACCCGTCCGCGTCGGCGCACCGGTGAGCTTCAAGACCAACGTGGTGCTCAGCTACACCAACAATTCCTGGAAGTTCCAGCCGCTGACCCAGCTGACCCCGGCCAACGCGGACACGGTGCAGCCCGTAAGCTTCGGCGCCACCACCCGCACGGACGTCCCGGCAGCTGTCGGCGGCAACCTCAAGATCGCCTCATTCAACGTGCTTAACTACTTCCCCACCACGGGCGATCAGCTCACCGGGTGCACGTATTACACGGACCGGGCCGGCAGCCCGATCACCGTCCGAGGAGGCTGCGACGCCCGCGGCGCGGCCAACGCCGAAAACCTCCAGCGCCAGCAGGACAAGATCGTCGCCGCCATCAGCAAGTCCGGCGCCGACGTCGTGTCCCTCATGGAGGTCGAGAACTCCGCACAGTTCGGCAAGAACCGTGACGACGCCCTGGCCAAGCTGGTTGACGCCCTGAACATCGCCGCACCGGGGATCTGGGACTACGTCCGCACACCCGCCAACGCGCCTCCCCTGGCTGACGAGGACATGATCCGAACCGCCTTCATTTTCAAGAAGGCCGCAGCAGAGCCGGTGGGCGAATCCATCATCCTCAACGACACCGTCGCCTTCGCAAGTGCCCGCAAGCCGCTGGCACAGGTCTTCAAGCCGGTCGGCGCAACCGACGACAAGAAGTTCATCGCGATCGCCAACCACTTCAAGTCCAAGGGTTCAGCCGCCACTCCCGACGACACTGACAAGGGCCAGGGCGCCTCAAACCTCGCCCGTACCGCCCAGGCCCAGTCCCTGCTGGCGTTCTCTGACGAACTGCAGAAGTCCAAAGGCACCGACAAGGTCTTCCTGATCGGCGACTTCAACTCCTATGCCAAGGAAGACCCGATCAACGTCCTCACGGCCGCGGGTTACGTCAACCAGGACGAAAAGGCCAAGAACGCCGACGGTTCCGCCAAGCACTCCTACCTCTTCGGTGGCCTGGTGGGCTCGCTGGACCACATCCTCGCCTCACCGGGTGCCAACGCCATCGCCACCGGCGCCGATATCTGGAACATCAACTCCGTGGAGTCCGTGGCCCTGGAGTACAGCCGGTACAACAACAACGTGACCAACTACTACGCTCCGGACCAGTTCCGGGCGAGCGACCACGATCCGGTGGTGGTGGGCCTGAACCTGCCGGTCACCCCGGCCATCCCGGCCAGCGTTGAGCTGAACCTCCTCGGCATCAACGACTTCCACGGCCGCATCGATTCCAACACCGTGTTCTTCGCGGGAACCATCGAGAAGCTGCGGGCCGCGGCTGCCCCCGGCGCCACGGCATTCCTCTCCGCGGGCGATAACATCGGCGCCTCGCTGTTCGCCTCGGCCGTTGCCAAGGACCAGCCGACCATCGATGTGCTGAACGCCCTTGAGCTGCGGACCTCGGCCGTGGGCAACCACGAGTTCGACGGCGGCTGGGCCGACCTCCGCGACCGCGTCGTCGCGGGCGGCAGCAACGCCAAGTTCCCCTACCTGGGCGCCAACGTCTACAAGAAGGGCACCACCGAGCCGGTCCTGCCGGAGTACACGGTGCTCGACCTGAACGGCGTCAAGGTCGCTGTGATCGGAACCGTCACGCAGGAGGTGCCCTCACTGGTCACCCCCGCGGGCATCGCCGATCTTGAGTTCGGCGACGCCGTTGACGCCATCAACCGCGTCGCGGCGAAGATCAAGGCGGACAAGCTCGCCGACGTGATCGTGGTGGAAAACCACGACGGCGCCGGTTCCGGCGCGCCTGAAGGCTCCACCCTGGCGCAGGAGGTCGCCGCCGGCGGCCCCTTCGCCAAGATGGTCACCGGGGTTACCCCCGATGTTGCGGCGATCTTCAACGGCCACACCCACAAGCAGTACTCCTGGGATGCCCCGGTCCCTGGCGTTGAGGGCAAGACCCGCCCGATCGTCCAGACCGGCAACTACGGCGAGTACATCGGCCAGATCCAGTTGACCATCGACACGGAGACCATGTCGGTCACCAGCTACAAGGCCGGCAACGTCAAGCGCACCACCTCCGCCGACCAGCCGGCAGCTGCCCTCGTCGCCGACTACCCCAGGGTCGCCGCCGTCAAGACCATCGTTGACAAGGCCCTCGCCGACGCAGCAGTGGTCGGCAACCAGCCGGTCGGCGCGGTGAAGGCCGATATCACCACCGCATTCACGCCTGCCACCGCCACCACCCCGGCAGCACGCGATGACCGCGGCAGCGAGTCCACCCTGGGCAACCTGGTCGCGGATTCCCTGGTCGACTCGCTCAAGGCGACGGAACTCGGCGGTGCCGAGATCGGCGTCGTCAACCCGGGCGGCCTGCGCAACGAGCTGTACTACGCGCCGGACGGCACCATCACCTACGCCGAGGCCAACGCGGTCCTGCCGTTCGTGAACAACCTGTGGACCACGTCGCTGACGGGCGGGCAGTTCAAGACGCTCCTGGAGCAGCAGTGGCAGACCAACCCGGACGGCACGGTTCCCAGCCGCGCCTACCAGCAGCTCGGCCTGTCCAAGAACGTCAACTACACCTACGACGCCGCCCGCGCCGCCGGTGACCGGATCACCTCGATCCGGGTCAACGGCGCGCTGATCGACCCGGCGAAGTCCTACCGGATCGGAACGTTCAGCTTCCTGGCAACGGGCGGCGACAACTTCCGCATCTTCACCTCCGGCGCCAACACCAAGGACTCCGGCCTCGTGGACCGCGACGCGTGGATCAAGTACCTGCAAGCGCACAGCCCGGTCTCGCCGGACTTCGCACGCCACTCCGTCGCCGTGGTGAACACCACCGCCGCCGAGGTCAAGGGCGGGGAGGCCATCACCCTGGCCGTCTCCAAGCTGGACCTCACCTCGCTGGGCAGCCCGGTGAACACCTCGCTGCGCGCCGAGTTCACGGATTCGCAGGGCACCGTCACGGCACTGGGGACAGTTCCGGTTTCCGCCGGTGCGGCCACGGTGAGCGTGTTGGTTCCCGCCGGCGCCGCAGCGGGCACGGGCACCCTGGTGCTCACCGCCCTCGAATCCGGCACCGTGGTGAAGGCGGCCGTCCAGGTCGCTGCCACCACTCCGGTCCCGCCGAAGTGCACCGCACCGGTTCCGCCGAAGAAGTGGTACGACCTCAAGGGCTGGATCAAGTACTCCATCGCCTGGGTCCAGTACCAGAAGTGCCTCAGGGGCTAGCTTCCACGCCCTGACCCAGTGAGCATGCCCTCCCCCGGGCCGCAGCGGTGGACATATAGCCAGTATGTCCACTGCTCAGCCCGGACGGAGGGCATGCTCATTTTTGCGGGCGCAGGCGCATGGGGACTATGTGACGGGTGTTAGCAATGTGACGTGTGCGCATTCATTACCCGCTGGTAGCGTCTGGAGCATGGGTAGGGGAAAGTTCCACCGGGCGGTCGGTCTCGTCATTGCTGTCCTGGCGTCCACCGGGGCCACGCTGCTCTGGTTCGCGGTCATTGCCGGCGGCCCGGACATGACCGACGCCCCGACCCACGAAGTCATCGTCGGCGTCTGGAGTTTGCTCTACAACACCGACAGTCCGGGTCCGCGCGTGATGCTCGCCGCCATGGCGCTCGCGCTGACGATGGCCGCCAGCGTCGCGCTGCTTGAACGCAGGATCACCACGAGGAGCCGCCGGTCCTCGAACCCGCGCATCACTCCCCTGGCGCCCAAAGTGGTGATGGCGGCAACCCACGGCGACTTTGCCGGGCCCGTCACGGTGACTGTACTGATCCCCGCCCACAACGAGGAGGCTTCCCTTCCCTCAACGCTCGCGTCCCTGCTGGCCCAGTCGCACCGGCCCGACCGCATCATTGTGGTCGCAGACAACTGCACCGACTCGACCGCCGACGCCGCCCGCCGGGCCGGCGTCGAGGTCATCGAGTCCGTCGGTAACACCCAGAAGAAAGCCGGCGCCCTCAACCAGGCGCTCACGGGACTGCTTCCGGGCCAGGGCGAGAATGACGTCGTTATGGTGATGGACGCCGATACCCAGCTCGACGACGGCTTCCTCGCCGCCGCCGTCACCCGCTTCACCGAGGACCGGGCGCTCATGGCCGTCGGGGGGCTCTTCTACGGCGAGGAAGGGCACGGCTTGCTGGGACAGTTCCAGCGCAACGAATACATCCGGTACGGCCGGCAGATCCGACGACGGCGGGGCCGGGTCTTTGTCCTTACCGGCACCGCCTCACTGTTCCGGCCGCGCGCCCTGCGCACCGTCGCCGGGCAACGCGGCGATTCCCTTCCCGGCACCCCAGGCGATGTCTACGACACCTCGGCCCTGACGGAGGACAATGAACTGACCATCGCCCTGAAATCCCTCGGAGCGCTGATGATCTCACCGTCGGAATGCACCGTGGTCACCGAACTGATGCCGAGCTGGCAGATGCTCTGGGCCCAGCGGCTCCGCTGGCAGCGGGGCGCCCTCGAAAACATCGGCGAGTACGGGATCACTCCACAGACCCTGCGCTACTGGGCGCAGCAGCTGGGGATCGGCTACGGCGTCATAGCCCTGGGCTGCTACCTTGCGCTGCTGCTGCTCATGGTGCTGTCCCTGGATGACTGGATCTGGTTCCCGTTCTGGGTGGGCATGGGCATCGTCTTCGTCGTCGAGCGCGTGGCCACGGTCTGGCACGGCGGCTGGCGCGCACGGCTCCTGGCCCTGCTGCTCCTGCCCGAACTCTTCTTCGATATGTTCCTCAACGTCGTCTACGTCAAGGGGATCGTCGATATCTCCCTGGGCCGGACCGCCCACTGGAAACACGTCCCACACGCAGCATCCGGCACCGGGTCCACGGTCAGGGTGGGCCCGTGATGCCTATCGTCGTGGTTCCCGCCGGCATCCTGCTCCCGGAGTCGTTCCTGCACAGTCAGTGGTTCGCCATCATGGCGACCTTTGTGGCGATCAACACCGTCATGTATGCGGCCCTGGCTGTTTCGAAGCTCCTGCCCAAGCTGCACCGCCCCAACTGGCTTCGCCGCCGTCACGAACGCTCCGAGACCCGCAGCATCTACCCCGAGGCGCCGAAGTAACGGCTTCCCGCCAGGGACATGCCCTCCCCCGGGCCGCAGCGCTGGACATATAGCCCATATGTCCAGCGCTCAGCCTGAACGGAGGGCATGCTCATTCGCGGGTGGGACCGTCAGGACCCGTCACGAGCCGAACACCCGAGGATGGCCCGGGCGATTTCGTCGGCGTCCCGCAGGGTGCGCTGGCCGCTGCGGTACACGGGCCCGCTTTTCTGCCGGGCCTCGGCCGCGATGGCGGTTCCCCACTGCACGGCGGAGAGCTGCAGCCCCAGGACATACAGTCCGTCCGTCACCGAGCCGTTGGCGCCCAGCGGCCGGTACGGGTGCGGCGCCACGTCCAGCCCGGACGTCGGCACCGGCGTTCCTTCCGCCGTCATCATGAGCCTCGGGCGGACCAGGCCTTCGGCGAGCAGCTGCTCCAGCAGGGGTGAGTCGTTGACCGCGACCCGGTTGGCCGGCGCCAGCGCCTCGACCATGGCCCCGGCGGTGACCACGTCCCCGCTGCCGTCGTCCGTGCCGTTCCCCACCCAGGGCGATACGGCCGTGAAGGTCCCCGTTTTGCGGTCCACTCCGAACTTCGGGTCCGGCCCGACGAACCGGACGACGCCGGCGCTGACCAGGGCCGCGAGCTGTTGGGCCCGCAGCGCGGGCGGCCCGCTGGCGAGGCCCTCGACGAACGCTTCGAACCAGCCGCGGAGCCCGGCGACCCACGATTCATCGGTGATGCCGCCGTCCGCGACGGCGGTCTTGAGCACCGCCCTGCCATGGTGCAGGGCGCCGATGGCCATCTTCACCGGGTCGTCCTCCCCCAGGGCGGATCGCCGGGCGTCGTCGAGCAGATACTCGACGACGGCGTTGTCCAGTTCCGCGCGGGAGGCGAATGACCTGCCGGCCAGCGGTGCCGCCAGTCCCAGGAGGTTGAGCCGGTGGGCCGGACGGAGGTGGACTTCGAGGACGGAGTCCATCTGGTTTTCCCATTTCGCGGCGGAGTGCGCATGCGGGTGCAGGGCCTGCTCCAGCTCCTTCAGGAACTCCTTCGGATCCGTGAGGATGGCCCCCGGCTGCGAGCGCGCCAGCGTGGAGTAGTAGGCCCAGAGGGCATCGCGGTGCAGGAGGGGCCAGAGGTCGTGGTCGAAGGCGGGCCGGATTCCCGCCTCCGCGAATTTCGCCAGGGCGCTTTCGGTGCAGTATCTGAGCGTCACGGCATCGGAGTAGTACCCGGCGAGCGTTGCCTTGGCCCGGTACGGGGTGCCGCGCCGGGAGGCGGCGATGATGAGCGGTTCGCGGCCGGAGGGGAGGTAGCTCATTCCGCCGTCCCCGCCCGGCAGGAACCGCCCGCCGCGGCCTTCGGTCAGCTGGCCCATGGCATCAAAGAAGTTCAGGCCCATGCCGCGCACCAGCACCGGCTTGACCGCCGGCACGAGCGACCAGTCGACGTCGGCCGGAGCAGCCGGAGGCAGGTACAGCAGCCCGAATTCCTCGGCTGCCGCCCGGAGTTCGCGCTGTTCGGGGTTGAGCCGCGAGTCGAGGTGGCCGAGGGCCAGCACCACGGAATCAACGGTGAGGGCCGCGCCGTCGGCCAGCCCGACGTCGAACCACACACGGCCGTCGTCCTCTTCGCCGGCCCCAGGAGCGGCGGCGTGGCGGACGGAGGTCGCCGTCGTGCTGTGGAAATCCACCGTGGCGCCGGCTGGGAGGCGGGACAGCAGCTCTTCCACGGTGGAGCGCAGGTAGCGCCCGTACAGGGCCCGGCTGGGGAAGTCCGCCGCACCCAGGCCGGACAGTTCGGCGCGCTCCTCGGCGGTGAGCGAAGGGTGCCGCTGCCCGCGCTGCAGTTCACGCCAGCGGTCGAAGGTATGGCCGGCGAGCGGGCGCGCGAGGTCCGGGTCCTCGGGGATGACGGTGGGGTAGAACGACTGCGTGTTCATCAGGTACAGCCGGGACTGGCCCGGCTGCCAGACGTGTCCCGGCCCCGCGGGATAGGGGTCAATGACGTCAATGTGCAAGGTGGCGCCCGGTCGGGCGGGCGCCCAGTTGGCCAGCAGCCGCTCCAGCACGCTCGTGCCCCGGGGACCGGCGCCAATCACTGCCGTCCGGATGCTCTGCGATATGCCCACGGCATCCAGCGTATCCGCAACCGGCCCGCGGCTTGACTTGCTACTGGCGCGCCGATGTTGCTTGGATGGAAAAATGACCACCGCTGAAGCTGCTCCCCCGCCCGAGTCCGACCGACCCGCCGCGTCCACCGGGTCCGCCGCGGAGGGGACCGCCCCCCAACCCGTCGACGAGAACATCTGGCTCGAGGAGATCTACGGCGACGAACAGCTCGCCTGGGTCCGGGAACAGAACGCCCGCACCGAGGAGCTCCTGGAGGGCCCGGACTACGCCGCCCTGGAAAACAGCATCCTCGAGGTGCTCGACTCCACCGACCGGATCGCCATGGTGGGCAAGCACGGCGAGTGGTACTACAACTTCTGGAAGGACCAGGAGAACCCGAAGGGCCTGTGGCGCCGGACCAGCTGGGACAGCTACCGCGGCGGATCACCGGACTGGGACGTCCTGCTGGATGTGGACGCCCTGGCCGCGGCGGAAGGTGAGGAGTGGGTGTTCCACGGCGCCAACTTCCTGCGCCCGGCCGCGGGCGAGCCGCACCGCTTGGCGTTGCTGGCCCTGTCCCCCGACGGCGGCGACGCGAACCGCTACCGCGAGTTCGACGTCGAGACCCGCAGCTTCGTGGACCCGGCGGCCGGCGGCTTTGACCTGCCGACAGCCAAGGGCAACGCCTCCTGGCTGGACGCGGACACCCTGCTGGTGTCCAGCACGGCAGACGGGTTGCCGAGCACCACGTCCTCCTACGCCCGGACCGGCGTCACGCTGCGCCGCGGCGGGTCCCTGGCCACGGCTGAGCGGCTGTTCGAAATCCCCGAAGACCACATGATGGCGCTCGTGGCGCACGACTCCACCCCCGGCTTCGAGCGGACCTTCGCCGTGGACTGGATCAGCTTTTTCGAGAAGACCACCTCGGTGCTGCGCGACGGGCAGTGGGTGCAGATCGATGTCCCTGTGGATGTGAACCTCAGCGCGCACCGTGACTGGCTGCTCTTCCGGCCGCAGCGGGACTGGACCTTCGGGACAACGACCCACCCGGCAGGGTCCCTGCTCGCGGCCGGGTTCGAGGCCTTCCTTGCCGGCAGCCGGGAACTGTCCGTGCTGTTCACTCCGGACGAGCACACCTCCCTGCAGTCCTGGAGCTGGACCCGGGACTTCCTGCTGCTGAACCTGCTCCGCGACGTATCCTCGGAGATCCGCGTCCTCGATCCGCAGCAGCCCGGGACGGACACCGCCTGGGCGTCCACCGTGCTGGACGCCTGCCCGCCGCTGCACGACGTCAACGCCTACGCCGTCGACGATGAAGACACCGCCAGCGGCTCGGATGACGACTCCGACGACGACGGGACCGACGGCGCTGCACCGGTCGCCGAGGGCGAGGGCCCCGGCGCGGGGAACGACTTCTGGCTCGTGGCCACCGGTTTCACCACACCGAGCACGCTCACCCGCGGGAGCCTGAAGCGTGCCGCCCAGGGCGCGGGCGTGGACAGCACCCACGAAGTGATCCGGTCCTCGCCGTCGTTCTTCAACGAAGCGGCCTACGAGGTCCAGCAGCACTTTGCGGTGTCAAAGGACGGCACCCGGGTGCCGTATTTCCAGGTGGCGTCCAAGGACCTCGTGCTGGACGGCCAGAACCCCACGCAGCTTTCCGGCTACGGCGGGTTCGAAATCTCCCGGACTCCTGCCTACAGCGGCGCGGTCGGCCGCGCCTGGCTGGAACGCCGCACGGAGGAATCCGCCGGGCAAGGGGGCGACGCCCCGCACACCCGCGGCGGCGTTTACGTGGTGGCCAACATCCGCGGCGGCGGCGAATACGGACCCTCGTGGCACCGCGCGGCCCTGCAGGAGAAGCGGCACAGGGCCTACGAGGACTTCGCCGCTGTGGCGGCGGACCTGATCTCCCGCGGTGTGACTTCCCGCGGGCGGCTCGGCTGCGTGGGCGGCTCCAACGGCGGCCTGCTGGTGGGGAACATGCTCACCCGGTATCCGGAACTCTTCGGGGCCGTCTCCTGCGGGGTCCCGCTGCTGGACATGCGGCGCTACACCAAGCTGTCCGCCGGCTATTCCTGGATTGCCGAATACGGGGACCCGGACGTTCCCGGGCAGTGGGAGTTCATCAAGACGTTCTCGCCGTACCACCTGCTCAAGGACGGGGTGGACTATCCGGAGACGTTCATCTGGACGGCCACCTCGGATGACCGTGTGGGGCCGGTCCAGGCACGCAAGATGGCCGCCCGCATGCAGGCGATGGGCATCCCCAACGTCTGGTTCCACGAGTCGCTGGAAGGCGGCCACGCCGGCGCCTCCGACAACCGGCAGGCCGCAGCCCTGCAGAGCCGCAGCCAGCACTTCCTGTGGCGGGCATTGGCGGGCCGCGGCACCTGATCGCGGCACCTGATCGCGGCACCTGCCGGCGGGGGCAACGAGGGGTCACATCGCGCCGGTGTGTGAGCCGGGTTGGGCGCGAAATGACCCCGCGTTGGCCGTTTTGCACTGCATGGCACCTTCTGCGTATTCTTGGTTGGCTAGTTAATAGCAAATGGAGACGTGCCAGAGCGGCCGAATGGGCTTCACTGCTAATGAAGTGTGGGGCACAACTCCACCGGGGGTTCAAATCCCCCCGTCTCCGCGTTTGGCCCCGGTCCCTGGACCGGGGCCTTTTGCGTACCCGGCGCGTCCGGGTGCCGGACACCGGACGCTGTCCCGGCCGCCCGGATGGCAGGATAGGCCCATGTCGAGCAACCCCGGGTCGGGCAACAGCGCGTATGACGCGATCATCGTAGGCGGCGGCCACAACGGCCTGGCCGCGGCAGCGTACCTGTCCAAAGCCGGCCGGTCGGTCCTGCTGCTGGAGAAGCTTGAGCATCCCGGCGGCGCCGCGGTGTCCGCCCAGGCGTTCGACGGCGTCGACGCGCGGCTCTCGCGGTACTCGTACCTCGTGAGCCTCCTCCCGCAGCAAGTCATCGACGACCTCGGCCTGCGCATCCGGCTGGCGCGGCGCCGGTATTCGTCCTACACCCCCGACCCGCACGACGGCCGGAACGCCCTGCTGATCGACAACGGGGATGCCGCCGCCACCGCGGCGTCCTTCGCCGCCGTCGGGGCTCCGGAGAGCGAATTCCGTGCCTTCACCGAGTTCTACGCCGGCTGCCGCCGGCTCACCGAGGCCCTCTGGCCGACCATGACGTCGCCGCTGCCCACCCGCTCCGAGGCGAGGACCCTCGCAGCCCGGGCCGGGGCAGAGGAGGCATGGGAGGCCATGATCGAACGGCCCATCGGCGACTCCATCGCCCGCTCGCTCCAGCACGACCTGGTCCGCGGCGTGGTGCTGACGGACGCCCTGATCGGCACCTTTGCCCGGGCAGACGACGAGGACCTGCAGCAGAACATCTGCTTCCTGTACCACCTGGTCGGCGGCGGGACGGGTGACTGGGATGTGCCCATCGGCGGGATGGGCGCAGTCTCCGGGGAACTGGAACGGGCTGCCCGCGACGCCGGGGCGATAATCCTGACGTCCGCGGATGTCACGGCCGTCCGCCCGGGAGGGCTGGTCAGCTACCAACACGACGGGGCGGAGCACACGGCCACCGCGTCATGGATCCTCGCCAACGTGGCCCCGGTGGTGCTGGACCGGCTCAGGACCCCCTCCCGCCCGGCTGCCCCGAGCAGCACCCGGAACCCGAACCACCTCCGGGAGGGCGCGCAGGTCAAGGTGAACCTGCTCCTGAAGCGGCTCCCCCGGCTGCTGGACCCGGCCGTCGGCCCGGGAGCGGCCTTCGGCGGGACCTTCCACATCAACGAGACCTGGTCGCAGCTCGACACCGCCTACCTCGCCGCCGCGGCCGGAACCGTCCCGGACCCGCTGCCGTGCGAGATCTACTGCCATTCGCTCACGGACCCCAGCATCCTGTCCCCGGAGCTGCAGGCCTCCGGCGCGCAGACCCTCACCGTGTTCGGCCTGCACGTTCCGGACCGGCTGATCACGGCGGACAATAATGACCGACGCCGGGCGGAACTGCAGGCAGCCGTTCTGAAGTCCCTGAACTCGGTCCTGGCCGAGCCCGTGGAGGACCTGCTGCTAACCGGGCCGGACGGGCAGCCCTGCATCGAAACCAAGACCACCCTGGATATTGAACGTGCCGTCGGCATGCCGCGGGGGAACATCTTCCATGGCGGTCTCGACTGGCCGTTCGTCGAGGACAACGCACCCCTGGACACCCCGGCCCGGCGCTGGGGCGTCGCGACGGATGACCCGCGGATCCTGCTCTGCGGCTCGGGCGCCCGGCGCGGCGGTGCCGTCAGCGCCATCGGCGGACACAACGCGGCCATGGCAGTGCTTGAGTCGGGGTCAGGCGGGTCCGGGCCGCGTGAATCCGCTCCGTTGGAGTCCGGCCGTGTCTCCCGTGACTGAGCCTGGTGTCGGAACGGCCCCTGCATGAGCGAGCCCTCGCCACCTAACGGCACGCCCTCCGGCACACCCTCCGGCAGGCCAGTGGACAAGTGGAGCCCCCGCCTGGCCCTGCTGGTCGCTGCGACCTTCTTTATGGAGTTCCTGGACGGCACCGTCCTGACCACCGCGATCCCCAGCATCGCGGCGGACTTTTCGGTCCCTTCAGCGGACGTCAACATCACCATGACCGCCTACCTGATGACGGTGGCGATGGGGATCCCGCTCAGCGGCTGGCTGGCCGAACGCCTCGGCGCGCGGCGCGTGTTCTGCCTGGCCATTGCGACGTTCACTGCGGCCTCCCTGCTGTGCGCGCTCAGCCAGGACCTGGCCATGCTGACCATGAGCCGGGTGCTGCAGGGCGCGGGCGGGGCCATGATGGTCCCCGTCGGCACCCTGGTGGTGCTTCGCGGAACAGCAAAAAAGGATCTGCTCCGCGCCACGGCATACCTGGTGTGGCCCGGCCTGCTGGCCCCTGTCCTCGCCCCGCTCGTCGGAGGCGCGCTCACAACGTTCCTGTCCTGGCACTGGATCTTCCTGATCAATCTCCCGCTGGGACTCGCAGCGTTCCTCGCGGCGCTGCGGCTGGTTCCGGCCGCCCCGGGCGACCGCACCCGGCGCCTGGACTGGCTGGGGCTGGCCCTCACCACCCTGGGCGTGGGGGCCGTCGTGGTGGGCCTGGAGCTGGCCGGCGGCCGCGGGTCCGGCGCCTTCGCGGCTCTCAGCATCACCGCGGGGCTGCTGTTCCTGGCCGCGGCCGTCTGGTGGATGCGGCGGACCCGCTCCCCCCTGTTCGATCTGGGTGTCTTTTCCGCCCGGACGTTCCGCGCCACGGCGACGGGCGGCTTCATCTACCGCCTGACCATCAGTGCCGTGCCCTTCCTGCTGCCGCTGATGTTCCAGAACGGCTTCGGCTGGGATCCGCTGCGCGCCGGGGTCCTCGTCGCGGCGGTGTTCGTCGGCAATATCGGAATCAAACCGGCCACCACCCCGCTCATCCGGCGCTTCGGCTTCAAACCGGTGCTGGTCTTCGCGTCCCTGGCGTCGGCGGCAACCTTTGCCCTGTGCGCCCTGCTCGACGCCGGCACACCGGAGCCGCTGATCTTTGCCCTGCTCGTGGCCAGCGGGGCCTTCCGGTCCATCGGTTTCTCGGCCTACGCCTCGGTGCAGTACGCCGACGTCGTTCCCGCCCAACTGCCCTCCGCCAACGCCGTGTCCGCGACCCTCGTGCAGCTCGCCGCCGCGGCCGGGATCGCGATCGGGGCCCTGCTGATCCGGGCCTTCCCGGCCGGCGGACCGTGGCTGGGCGCGGCGGGCGCGGCGGGCGCTGCCGCAGGGGATCCGGTGGCGCCGTACCGGGCGGCGTTCCTGGCGATTGCGGTGTTCATGCTCCTGAGCACCCTTGACAGCCTGACGCTGCCACGGCACGCCGGAGCCGAGGTCAGCCGGCCTGGCCAAGCACCAGCGGCAGCACGGCCCCGGCGCCCGCGAGCCTGAGCGCACGGCCGGCGACGGTCACGGTCCAGCGGCTGTCGACCAGATCGTCGATCAGCATCACGCTCTGGCCTTGGATCCCGGCCAGGGCCGCCTCCAGTTCCGGCCCCACCACGAGACGGTCCCAAACCCCGGCCAGCCGGTAGGCGCTGTTGCCTCCGCGCCCGCCGGTCGGTCCGCCGTGCTCGAGCTGCAGCTGCCCCAGATAGGGGATCCGGCCGATCCCGGAGATGCCCCGGGCCAGCGAGTCCACCAGGGCGGGCTTGCCGCGGGACGGGACGCTGATGATCGCGGCGGGCCGGCCTGCCCCGCTCCAGCCCGGCGTGCGTGTGTCGCCGGCTCCCCACTCGCGCAGCACCTGGACGCACGCCTGGAGCATGCCGGGGTCCACCGTCCGGTCGGGAGCTCCCGCGGCGAAGGCTTCGCGCAGGGCGCCGCCCCAGCCCAGGTCCGTGAGTCTTGCCAGCGCACGGCCGCCGGCAACGCTTTCTTCGGGCTTGATCTTGCCCTTCACCGGCACGCCCAGCCGGTCCATGCCGCTGGGCCACTGAAGCCGGGGTTCCAGCGGAACACCGGCGCGGCTCAGGGTCTGGCCCGCGGCTTCGGTGGCCGAGGCGGCAATGTCGGCCGGGAACCACTGCCCGGCGCAGTTGTCGCAGCGGCCGCAGGCGCGGGCGGTCTCGTCGTCGAGGACCGAGGTGATGTATTCCATCCGGCAGCCCGCGGTGTCCTGGTAGATCACCATCGAATCCTGTTCGTCCACCCGGGCCTCCGCGATCCGGCTGTACCGCTCGGCGTCGTACGTCCAGGACTGGCCGGTGGAACGCCAGCCGCCGCCCACCCGCTCCACGGCGCCGTCGACCGCCAGAACCTTCAACAGCAGCTCCAGCGGGGTCCGGCGCAGATCCACCCGCGCCTCCAGCGCCACCGTGGACACAGCGGTCCCCGCGTCGGCGAGGGCGGTCAGCACGGCACCGGCCTTCTCCTCCGAGGGCATGGACGCCGTGGCGAAATACTGCCAGATGTCGCGGTCCTCGGAGCCGGGCAGCAGGAGCACGTCGGCGTTCGCGGCGCCACGGCCGGCACGGCCCACCTGCTGGTAGTAGGCCACGGGCGAGGACGGCGCCCCAAGGTGCACCACGAACCCGAGGTCAGGCTTGTCGAAGCCCATGCCGAGGGCGGACGTGGCCACGAGCGCCTTGACCTGGTTGTCCTTCAGGAGCTGCTCCGCGCGTTCCCGGTCTGCGGGGTCGGTGCGTCCGGTGTAGGCGAGTACCTCATGTCCGGCTTCGGCGAGGAGCCGGGCGGTATCCTCGGCGGCGGAGACCGTCAGGGTATAGATGATTCCGCTGCCGGGCAGGTCCTTCAGATGAGTGAGCAGCCAGCCGAGACGGTCCCGGGAGTCCGGCAGTCGCAGCACGCCCAGCCGGAGCGACTCACGGCCCAGGGCGCCGCGGATGGTCAGCACACCGGCGCCCAGCTGCTCCTCGATGTCGTGGACCACCCGGGAGTTGGCGGTGGCGGTGGTGGCCAGCACCGGAACGGACTCCGGCAGCTGGGTGATCAGGTCCGCGATGCGCCGGTAGTCGGGGCGGAAATCATGGCCCCAGTCGGAGATGCAGTGGGCCTCATCGATGACCAGAAGCCCGGTGCGGCGGATCAGCTCGGGCAGCTGGTTCTCCCGGAACGCGGGGTGGGTCAGCCGCTCGGGCGAGACCAGCAGGACATCCACCTCGTCCGCCGCGAGCTGTTCACGGACGGTGTCCCACTCCAGCTGGTTGGCGGAGTTGATGGCCACGGCGCGGACCCCGGCCCGCGCTGCGGCCGCCACCTGGTCGCGCATGAGGGCCAGCAGCGGCGAGACAATGAGGGTAGGCCCGGCACCGCGTCGCCGCAGCAGCAGGGACGAGACAAAGTACACGGCCGATTTTCCCCAGCCGGTGCGCTGCACCACGAGGGCCCGCCGGCCGCCGTCGACGAGGGCCTCGATCGCCTCAAACTGGCCGTCATGGAACTCCGCGGCCGGGTGCCCGACCAGCTCGCGCAGCACTTCCTGGGCCTGCTCCCGTGTCCCGCCACGCCCGGCGGCAGCATTGGGGGAAGCGGACAGGACTGCAGCGTTCTGGTTATTGGCCATTGCTTCAGTATCCCAGCCCCCTCCGACAGCCGCGAAGTCGCGGCCGCCGCTATGTGGACAATCACAGTGGACAATCACAGCGGGCCCGGCGGCAGGACACCGCCAGCACTCCTCCACAGCCTGATTCGGCTGCAACGTAAGATAAGACGCGTGACTACGGACCAGACAAAGACTTATGACCTCTCGGCCTCCTTCAAGGCCTACGACGTGCGCGGCATTGTCGGCGAATCGATCACCGCCGAGATCGTCGAGGCTGTGGGCGCGGCGTTCGTCGACGTCCTGCAGCTGGAGGGCAAGACGGTGCTGGTCGGCGGCGACATGCGCCCGTCCTCCCCCGAGTTCAGCAAGGCCTTCGCCAACGGTGCCGCCCGGCGCGGAGCCAACGTCCAGCTGCTCGACCTCATCTCCACCGATGAGCTCTACTACGCCTGCGGTGCGCTCAACGCAGCCGGTGCGACCTTCACCGCCAGCCACAACCCCGCCGAGTACAACGGCATCAAGATGGCCAAGGCCGGCGCCGAGCCGATCTCCTCCGAATCCGGGCTCAAGGAAATCCAGGCCCGCGCCGAGGAATACCTCAACGCCGGATCCATCCCCGCCGCAGCCACGCGCGGCCTGATCGGCGTCCACGACGTCCTGAAGGGCTACTCTGAGTACCTTCGCGGCCTCGTGGACCTCCGCGGCTCCCGCCCCCTGAAGGTGGTGGTGGACGCCGGCAACGGCATGGCCGGCCTCACCACGCCCGCGGTGCTCGGCGACGCCCTGCTGCCCAAGCTCCCCCTCGCGATCATCCCGCTGTACTTCGAGCTCGACGGATCCTTCCCGAACCACCCCGCCAACCCGCTGGAACCGGAGAACCTGCGCGACCTGCAGGCCGCCGTCGTCGAACACGGCGCGGACATCGGGCTGGCCTTCGACGGCGACGCCGACCGCTGCTTCGTCATCGACGAGAAGGGCGAGCCCGTCTCGCCGTCCGCGATCACCGGAATGGTGGCCCGCCGCGAGATTGCCCGCGCCCAGGGGCTCGGCGAGGCCAACCCCACCGTCATCCACAACCTGCTGACGTCCCGTGCCGTCCCCGAACTGGTGGAACGCCACGGCGGCCGGGCAGTGCGCACCCGCGTCGGGCATTCCTTCATCAAGGCCGTGATGGCGGCAGAGGGCGCCATCTTCGGCGGCGAACACTCCGCCCACTTCTACTTCCGTGACTTCTGGAACGCAGACACCGGCATGCTTGCCGCGATGCACGTCCTGGCCGCCCTCGGCGAGCAGGACGGACCGCTGTCCGATCTCGGCCGCGAGTACGAGCCGTACATGTCCTCCGGCGAGATCAACTCGGAAATCGAAGACAAGGCCGGCGCCGTGGAACGGGTCCGCCTCGACTTCCATTCCGAGGACGTCGAGGTGGACTACCTCGACGGCAGCACCTTTATCGCCACGGACGGCAGCTACTGGTTCAACCTGCGCCCCTCCAACACCGAGCCGTTCCTGCGCCTGAACGTCGAGGCCACGGACACCGCCACCATGGAGCGTGTCCGCGACCGCGTCCTGGCGCTGGTCCGGGGCTAGGACCGTGTCGGAGCTGCCGGCGGAGGCCGCAACTGAGCCTGCAACAGTGTCCGCTGGCGGGTCGTGGCGCGACAGCGTCCCGGAGTCCAGCGCCACCGACCTGGAGAACCTGCTCGGCACCGGGGTCGGCGCCGCCCAGGAGCAGCTCGAGCGCAACGGCGGGTTCCTGCCGTTCGCCCTCGTGGTCGAGAACGACGGCGAGGTCCGGCTGGTTGCCGTCACGCCCGCCGACGCGGCGGAGGGCATGGATGCCGACTTCGACGCGGACTCGATGATCAGCGACCTCACGGAACTGCTGCGGCAGCACCGGGATGAGTTCCGCGCCGCGGCCATCGTTTGTGACATCACCCTGCTGGAAGAAACCTCGGACGCCATCCACGTGGCCGCGGAACACCGGGACGGCTCCCTGTTCGCCGCGGTCCTGCCTTACGCCGCCAACCCGGCGACCCGTGAGCTGGAATTCGGCGAGCTCTCCGCCGATACCAACGAGCCCGGCGTCTGGGTGGACTAGACCGCCGTAAACTGGCGTTATGAAGATCAACGCCTTCGCGGATGTGAGCCTGCGCGCCATGATGGTGCTCGCAGCCGCTCCCGACGGCGGGCTCCTCACCACCCAGAGCATCGCCGACGCCGTCGCGACGCCGTATAACCACGTCAGCAAGGCGATGGCGAAGCTGCGTGAACTGGGCATGATCGACGTCGAGCGCGGCCGGCACGGCGGTTCCCGGCTCAGCAGCGCCGGCCGGATGGCCACCGTGGGCCAGCTCCTGCGCCAACTGGACACCCGCACGGACCCGGCCGACTGCGTCGGCGCCGGCGGGTCGTGTCCGCTGATCAACGAATGCCTCCTCCGCGGCGCCCTCTCCCGGGCCCGCGAGGCCTTCTACCGCGAACTGGACGACATCGTCGTCGCGTCCCTGCCGACCTCCCGGCAGATGGCGCCGGTGTTCCAGGCGATCGGCCTGCGCCCCGGCCTCTGAACCGCAGCCCGTGCCAGCCCCCGTCCACCCGGGCCACGCGCCCCACCCGCCACGCCCGGGAATCCCCCCGAATTGAAGTTGTTTTCTACGCCATGTAGAACTGAGGTACTAATACTTGCATTTGAAATACAGGTATTTCATCGGTCCGGCTGAAGACCCCGGGCCACTATCTCAGGAGTCAACATGCTCTCGGACAAGTCCTTCCCCGTCATCGAGGCCACCCTCCCGCTGGTCGGTTCCCGGATCGGTGAAATCACGCCCAAGTTCTACGCCCGCCTCTTCGCAGCGCACCCGGAACTGCTGGACGGGCTCTTCAGCCGCTCCAACCAGCGCAACGGCAACCAGCAGCAGGCCCTGGCCGGAAGCATCGCCGCTTTCGCCACCCACCTGGTGAACAACCCCGGAACCCTGCCGGAAACCGTGCTCGCCCGGATCGCACACCGCCACGCCTCCCTCGGCATCACCGAACCGCAGTACCAGGTGGTTTACGAGCACCTCTTCGCCGCCATCGCCGAGGACCTGGCCGAGGTCATCACCCCGGAAATCGCCGAAGCCTGGACCGAGGTCTACTGGCTTATGGCCGACGCGCTGATCAAGCTCGAGAAGGGCCTGTACGCCGCGCAGGCCAACGGCGTGATGTGGAGCCCGTGGAAGGTCGCCGCCAAGGCCCCCGCCGGCACCGGCTCCATGACCTTCACCCTGGAACCGGCCGACGAAACCCCCATCACCCCCGCCCTCCCGGGCCAGTACGTCAGTGTCAAAGTCACCCTGCCGGACGGCCTTCGCCAGGTCCGCCAGTACTCCCTTTCCGGCGACGCCGGCACGAGCCGCAGCTTCACCACCAAGATCGACGACGGCGGCGAGGTCTCCCCGGTGCTGCACAACAATGTCGAGGTCGGCGACGTCCTTGAGATTTCCAACCCCTACGGCGAGATCACGCTCAAGGACGGCGACAGCCCGGTGATCCTGGCCTCGGCCGGCATCGGCTGCACCCCCACCGCGTCCATCCTGCGCTCCCTCGCCGAATCCGGCTCGGACCGCCAGGTCCTGGTCCTTCACGCGGAAAGCGATCTGGACAGCTGGGCGCTGCGCTCCCAGATGACGGACGACGTCGAACGCCTCGACGGCGCCGACCTCCAGCTCTGGCTCGAGCGCCCGGTCGCCGGAACCAGGGAGGGCTTCATGTCACTGCGCGAAGTGGACCTCCCCGCGAACGCCTCGCTGTACCTGTGCGGCCCGCTGCCCTTCATGAAGAGCATCCGCAACGAGGCCATCAACGCCGGCATTCCCGCGACGAAGATCCACTACGAGGTCTTCGGCCCGGACATCTGGCTCGCCAGCTAAGGTACTCATCGGTTGCTCCGCAACTGCCCTTTTGAGCCCTCATAAGGGCCGTTGCGGAGCAATCGATGAGAGTACGACGGCATGCCGGTGATCGTGTGGCCGAAGCGCAGGCGGTTGCCGGGGGCGTAGCTGGATTTCGCGCCCCGCCTCCGTTCGTAGACGGCGGGCGACCAGGCCCGCGCCCGGTCAGCTTCGTCGCCAGGCTCGCCATGCTCGCCATGGAAGTTGACCAGCCTGCATCCCATGGAGTGCGGCGCCCTCTCGGCTGCGGCGTAGGTCGCTAAGTCCCCTGCGGCCGGCTCGCCAGCTAAGGACTCATCGGCTGCTCCGAAACGGCCCTTTTGAGCCATCATAGGGGCCGTTTCGGAGCAATCGATGAGAGTACGCCGCAAACGATGGGAGTACGACGGCGGCCCCGCACCTTTCGCAAGGTGCGGGGCCGCCGTCGTCGGATCTGCTGGCTGCTAGTGCGCGGCCATGCGTTCCTTCAGGCCCTCGAGCTCGGAGCGCAGCGCCTTGGGCAGGGAGTCGCCGAACTTGGCGTACCACTCCTCGATGGAGGCGAGCTCGGTGTCCCACTCCTCGCGGTCCACGCGGACGGCGTCTTCCACGTGGGCGTGCGTGAGGTCCAGGCCCGTGAGGTCCAGCGAGTGCCCGGCCGGCACGAAGCCGATGGGGGTCTCGACGGCGTCCGCCTTGCCTTCGATGCGCTCGATGGCCCACTTGAGGACACGTGCGTTGTCGCCGAAGCCGGGCCAGGCGAAACCGCCGTCGGCCGTGCGCCGGAACCAGTTGACCAGGAAGATGTGGGGCAGGCGTTCCGGGTTGGCTTTGCCGGAGACGCTGATCCAGTGCTTCAGGTAGTCGCCCGCGTCGTAGCCGATGAACGGCAGCATGGCCATCGGGTCACGCCGCAGCACGCCGACCTGGCCTGCAGCAGCGGCCGTCGTCTCGGAGGAGAGTGTGGAGCCCATGAAGATGCCGTTGGTCCAGCTGCGGGCCTGGGTGACCAGGGGAACCGTGGTCTTCCGGCGGCCGCCGAAGAGGATCGCGGAGAGTTCCACGCCGTCGGGGCTGAAGTACTCCTCGGCCAGCATGTCGACCTGTGAGATCGGGGTGCAGAAACGGGAGTTCGGGTGGGCTGCGGGCTTGTCCGACGCCGGAGTCCAGTCGTTGCCCTGCCAGTCGGTCAGGTGCGCCGGGACCTCGTCGGTCATTCCCTCCCACCACACTCCGCCGTCGTCCGTGAGGGCAACGTTGGTGAAGATGCTGTGGCCCTTGGCAATGGCGCGCATGGCGTTGGGGTTGGTGCCCCAGCCGGTACCCGGGGCGACACCGAACAGGCCGGCCTCAGGGTTGGTGGCGCGCAGTTCGCCTTCCTTGCCGATCCGCATCCAGGTGATGTCGTCACCGAGGGTTTCGACCTCCCAGCCCTCGATGGTGGGATCCAGCAGGGCAAGGTTGGTCTTGCCGCAGGCGGACGGGAACGCGGCAGAGATGTAGTAGTTCTTCTTCTCCGGCGAGGTCAGCTTGAGGATGAGCATGTGCTCCGCGAGCCAGCCCTCGTCGCGGGCCATCACGGAGGCGATGCGCAGGGCGTAGCACTTCTTGCCCAGCAGGGCGTTGCCGCCGTAGCCGGAGCCGAAGGACCAGATGGAGCGTTCCTCGGGGAAGTGCACGATCCACTTGTCCGGATTGCAGGGCCACGCGACGTCGGCCTGGCCGGGGGCCAGCGGTGCGCCCAGGGAGTGCAGGGCCGGGACGAAGAAGGCGTTGGTGGCGGTGATCTTGGCCAGGACCTCGGTGCCGATCGTGGCCATGATGCGCATGGAGGCGACAACGTAGGCGCTGTCCGTAATCTCCACGCCAAATTTGGGATCCTCGGCGTCAAGGTGGCCCATGACGAACGGGATGACGTACATGGTGCGTCCGCGCATGGAGCCGCTGAACAGGCCGCGCAGCTTCGCCTTCATCTCCGACGGAGCCATCCAGTTGTTGGTGAAGCCGGCATCGCGTTCGTTTTCGGAGCAGATGAAGGTCTGCTCTTCGACGCGGGCCACATCGGCGGGATCGGAGAATGCCGCGAAAGATTTGGGGAACAGCTTCTCGTTCAGGCGGGTCAGCGTGCCCGCGGCGACGAGCTCGTCCGTGAGCCGGGTGTTCTCTTCCTCGGAGCCGTCTACCCAGTGGATCCGGTCCGGCTGGGTCAGTTCAGCTACCTCTTCAACCCATGCCAGCAGGCCAGCATGTGTGGTGGGTGCTTTTTCAAGCAACGGCAGTCGCGCCAAATCTCCCATTACGGTTCCCTTCCTCGGGTTCAGTCGTGTGTCCTAAATGTAGGGCTAGATCACCCCCCGAAAATGGGGCAAGATGTGGGATGTCCGGGGGGCCGGAAATCAAAAACCCCGGAAATCCGCGGAATCACGCGCACCAAAAGCCCTCTTTTTGTGACTAAGGTCACGTAGACCGGTCTAGTCGGCTAGATTACACCCGTCTCGATTTGTAACTACGGCCCCACCTCGCGTAAAGTAATTCGAGGTTCGGGGAGCGAGAAGTTCCAAGAACTGAGAATGCGCCCATAGCTCAGCTGGATAGAGCGTCTGTCTACGGAACAGAAGGTCAGGGGTTCGAATCCCTTTGGGCGCACAGAGAGAAAGATCCGCACCGGTCCGCCGGTGCGGATCTTTTGTTTAACCCTCGACGTCTGTTTAACCTCGACGGCGGACCTGTGGCGCACCGCTACGGGGAGATGGCCTGGGGGTTAGCGGCCAAAATGTGTGTATGGCTTGGGCGTGTCACCGGTTTCTTCCGCCCCATCCTTGCTGGATTCCGTTGCCGTCTTCGAAGCTGAAGGCTGTGTCGTAGAGGGCCGGTTGGATGGGCTCCTCCACCTCCTTTGACTCCTTCTTTTGGGGTTGCCAGTGGTGTGGTTTCACGAGGTCCCAAGGGTCCTGGGGTGATTCAGTGTGCTGGTAGAGGTACCAGTCGACGGCGCGTGTGGCGTGGTCTTCGCTGAGGCCGCGGTGGTTCCGCAGAAGGTCTTTGAGGCCTGCGTTGATTCCTCCCTCCAGCGGGCTGGTCGTCCGGGCGATCTGCTGGCCTTCGGTAGCGCTGGTAAGCCAGGTGAAGAGGTGCCCTGCCTTGATGGCAGCGGCCAGGCTTCCCCGTGCCCGGCGCAGGCCCAGATGTGTGTACCACCAGGTCTGTGCCGGTCCGATGTGTGAGGGCCTGGCGCCGGTTTTCTTCGCGTAGGTCCGGTGCTTGAGGAAGCTCTCCCAGCGGGCCTCCCAGGAAGCGAACGCACCGGACCAGGCGGCGGCCTGGTCAAGGTCCGTGACGTGGGTGAGTGCCTTGGCCAGGGCTAGTAGTTCCTTACCGGCATCGAGCTTCGGACGCATCGTCAGATGCGTGCGGATGTTCTGCCGGATATGGAACAGGCACCGTTGAACGTTCGTTTCCGGCCAGTGTTCCCTCAAGGCGCTCTCCAGGCCCTTGTGGCCATCCACGACGGCCACCGCCGGGGCCGGGATCTGCCGCAGAAGCGCAGCCCACGAGGCGTGCTTTTCCCGGTCACACCACTGCCACGCGATGACGTGCTCGCCGGTGTAAGCGACCAGGACGCACCAGCCGTTGAAGTAGGTGCCATCGAGCATGATCACCGGGTGTATTTCCCCGGTCCGCGCGGCCGCCGGGGCGACATTCCAGCACCAGGCACTCCGGCGCCTGAAGGTCCTCTCCGAGCCGGCGTGGGCGCCTTGCCGCTGCTTCCCCGTGATCCAGGAAATGAAGGCCGTGAACTCTGCCCTCTTCGTGACATCAACCCGGGATTGAGTACTCGAAGCACCACACGACCTACACCGCCATCTCGTCCGCCCGGCACTGGTCGAACCGTTCTTCACAAGCTTCTGAGCACATACACCACACCGGGGCTGATTTGATCGAACCGTCACTCCACATGCTTTCAAAGCATGTGCACACCCCTACAACCCGCGCGAACACTGGCAACCAAGCCAATCTCATACACACATTTTGGCCGCTAACCCTGGCCTGGCTGATCCGGCGCCGGATACCGTCGAAGTGGCTGTGGAGCCGCTGGGCCGCGAGAACCTTGTCCCCGGTCGAAACGGCCTCATAGATCCCCCGGTGCACCGCCGCTTCTGCCAGGAGATCGACCCCCTCCGCTGCGCCCAGCTCGACGTGGAGCCGCCGGTTTACCTGCCAGAAGACGCCGAGCAGACTCACCAGCAGCTCGTTGTTGAGTGGTTCGAACAGGCGGCGGTGGAATTCGGCGGCGGCCTCCACGAAGTTCTCTCCGGAGCCGGCCAGCGCCTCCATCCGGAGGACGGATTCCTCGACGGCCGCCAGATGTTCCACCGTTATCAGGTCCATGGCACCGGCAATCAGCCCGGACTCCAGCGCCTGCCGGACCTCCACGAGCTGCAGGGCTTCCTGGCCGTGGTGCCGCAGCGACAACCGGCCCCGGAACGTGAGGCCGTCGGCGAGCGCGTCGAAATTGTTCGGGGCCACGAACATGCCGAAGCCGTGGCGGATTTCAATCACGCCCAGTGCCTGGAGCACTTTCAGCGATTCCCGCAGGGTGTTGCGGCCGACTCCCAGCACGGCGGAGAGCTCATTCTCGGTCGGCAGCGGATCTCCGGCCTCCAGTTCACGCTCGAGGATAAGCTCCATGATGTCCGCCTGCAGGGCCCGCAGCCGGGCCTGGGCACTGAATCTCGCCTGCGGCATCGGCCTGCCGACGCCCGCGGCACTCATGCCGACCGTTCTCGATACGCCCGCTGCGGTTCCGCCGCCCGTGGCCGGTCCGCCTGCGGACAAGTTGCCTGCCGTCATCGCCCTGCCCCTCCCCCAAGTATTGTCCCCACAGTAGCGGTGGTCCCACGTCCTGCAAAGGGTGTTTGGCGACGCTCGCCGGCACGGCGCCGGGCGTAGGCTTCTGCCATGACGGCACTGTTTGAACGGGATTTCGATGTCATTGTGATCGGCGCCGGCGCCGTGGGCGAGAACGTGGCGGACCGCGCGGTGCGGGGCGGGCTGACCACCGTGCTGATCGAGGCGGAGCTTGTCGGCGGCGAGTGCTCCTATTGGGCCTGTATGCCCTCCAAGGCGCTGCTGCGCCCGGGGACAGCCCTGCATGGCGCCCAGACAGTGCCCGGCGCCGAGGAAGCCGTCACCCGGACCCTGGACGCAGCCGCCGTCCTGAAGCGCCGCGACTACTTCACGTCCAACTGGCAGGACGACAGCCAGGTCAAGTGGGTCGAGGACACCGGGATCGAGCTGATCCGCGGCCACGGCTGGATCACCGGCCTCCGGACGGTCGAGGTCGCGGGGTTGGACGGCAACAGCTACGCACTCACGGCACGGCACGCCGTCGTGGTGGCCACCGGGTCCTCCCCCACCGTGCCGCCCATCGACGGGCTGTCCGACGTGGACTACTGGACCACAAGGGAAGCGACATCCGCGCACGAGATCCCGGACCGACTGGCAGTCCTGGGCGGGGGCGTGGCCGGCACCGAACTCGCGCAGGCCTTCGCCCGGCTGGGCGCCACGGTGACCCTGGTGGCCCGCGGCGGCCTGCTGGGCGCCTTCCCGGAGGAGGCGGGCACGCTGGTCGCCGCCGGGCTGCGGGCGGACGGCGTCGATCTCCACCTTCACACCGGAACCACAAGCGTCCGCGAGAACGACGACGGCTCCCTCACCCTTGAGCTTGAGGGCGGCAGCACCGTGACGGCGGACAAAGTCCTGGTCACCACCGGCCGGCATCCCGCCCTGGAAGGCATCGGGCTGGAAAGCGTCGGCCTCGCCGCCGCGGACAGCAAGGAACTGCGGCTCAGCACCGACTCCACCGGCCTGGTTACCGGAGCCTCCGGGAACGACGTCGACCCCTGGCTGTACGCCGCGGGCGACGCCGCCGGGAAGGCCATGCTGACCCACCAGGGCAAGTACGGGGCCCGCGCGACGGGCGACGCCATCGCGGCCCGGGCCAGGGGCGAACTCAGCGGCCCGGCCACCCCCTGGAGCCGCTTTGCCCGGACCGCCGACGATTACGCGGTGCCCAACGTTGTATTCACCGATCCGGAACTGGCCAGTGTGGGCCGGACCGTGCGCCAGGCGGAGCGCGATGGACTCAGGGTGTCCTCCGTGCAACTGCCCATCCAGGTGGCCGGATCCTCGCTGCACTCCGAACGGTACGAGGGCTGGGCCCAGCTGGTGGTCGACGAGGACAGGAAGGTGCTGCTGGGCGCTACTTTTGCGGGCCCGGATGTGGCCGAGCTGCTGCACGCCGCCACGATCGCCGTCGTCGGCGAGGTCCCGCTGGACCGGCTCTGGCACGCCGTGCCGGCGTACCCCACGATCAGCGAGGTCTGGCTGCGGCTGCTCGAGGAGTACGGACTCTGAGCCGCCGAGGTGTGACTTCGCGCCCATGTTTTGGACAAACATCGGCGCCAAGTCTCACCTCGGCGGAACCGCCCGCGGACGGGACCCGGCCCCTCTGATTCATCACACCCAGCCCTTTCTACTTGAACTGACCGGTCAGTTTAGTTAGCCTTGTCGTAGACATCCATCTGCGAAAGGCCACCCTTGCTCCGCGTGCAACAGCTCTCCGTGAACGGCAGACGGGACGAGCTGCTGCCGGCCACCTCCCTTCAGGTCCGGCGCGGTGAGCTCCTGCTGGTCTCCGGCAACCGCCAGGACCAGCGCACCGCCCTCGCCCTGGCCCTGAGCGGACGGCTCAAACCCTCCGGCGGGCGCTTTGAATGGGACGGCTCGAAGTGGGACGGCAGCACCAGGATCAAGACCCTGCGGCAGGCGAGCGCCGTCGTGGATTCCCCGGGCGTGAACGAACCCGAGCAGCACCTGAGCGTCCGCGACCTCGTCACCGAGGACCTGGCCCTGGTCCCGCGCCGGTACCGGGGTTCGCTGCTCAGCAAGCCCTGGCTCAAAGTCAACCGCTTCGAGGACATCGCCGGGCTGTGGACCGAACAGCTTCCCGCCGCCCGACGGATCGAGCTGCTCACTGCCCTTGCCCTGGCGAACCCGCACACGGATCTGCTGGTGGTGGACTCCCCGGACCGCCACGGCCATCCGGCCGATTGGCTGCCGCGGCTGCAGGAACTGGCCTACGACGCCGGGCGCCCGCTCGCCGTCGTTGCCACCGTCCTGCACATCCCGGCCGGCTGGACCGGGCCGGCCGCCGCGATCGGCACCGCGGGCTCTCCTCCCGAGGACGACGCAGACGCTGCCCCCGAAACTGAGGACGCAAAGTGACTGTTCTGCGGCTGGCCCGCTCCGAACTCAAGCGCATGACCGGTGGCCTGCTGCCCAAGCTCACCATCCTGGCGCTGACCATGGTCCCGCTGCTCTACGGCGCCGTGTACCTCTACGCCAACTGGGATCCCTACGGAAAGCTGAACCAGATCGATGCCGCCCTCGTGGTCGAGGACACCGGTGCCACCTCCGCCGACGGCGCCCGGCTGGAGGCCGGCCGGAAGGTCGCCGACAGCCTCGTGGACGGGCATGTCTTTAACTGGCAGACGGTCTCCGACACCGAAGAAGCGGACCAGGGCGTGAGCACGGGCAAGTATGCCTTCGCCCTGAAGATCCCCAAGGACTTCTCGGCGAACCTCGTCTCTCCCGGCAGCTTCGACGCCGCCAACCGGGCCATGCTCAACGTCACCACCAATGATGCGAACAACTACCTGTTGAGCACCATCGTGGACAGGCTCACCACCGCCGTGCACACCACGGTGGCCACCGAGGTGGGTGCGGAGACCGCCAACCAGCTCCTCACCGGTTTCGGGACCATCCACTCGCAGATGCTCAAGGCCTCCGACGGCGCCGGGCAACTCGCCGACGGGGTCGCCAGCCTCCACGACGGAACGGTCACCCTGCACCAGGGCACGGGCGATCTCAAGAACGGCGCCGCCGGGCTCTACAACGGCCAGGTCAGGCTCCGGGACGGTGCCACCGCCCTCAGCACGGGAGCAGCCCAGCTCAGCGGCGGACTGTCCCAGCTCAAGGATAAAACCGCCACCCTGCCTGCCGATTCCCGCGCACTGGCGGACGGCGCCGCGCAGGTGGCGGCCGGCAACGCCGCGCTCAACACCAAGGTGCAGGGCCTGGCCGGCCAGCTGGCGGCCTCCGAACAGGCGGACGCCCAGGCAACCGCCCAAGCTCAGCGCAGCCGGGTGGTCGCGTCCAACAGCCGGCTCGTCGCCGCCGGGACCATCACCCCGGCCCAGGCGGACGCAATCCTGGCGGACTTCGACGCGAACGCAGCCCCGCCCGCAGCCCCGGGCCCGGCGGCCGCCCTGAAGTCCGCGGCAGGTCAGATCCAGCAACTGGCAGACGGTTCCGCTGCCGTCAGCGCAGGGGCGGCCAGGCTGGCGGAAGCCACCCCAGCCCTCGGCGGCGCCATCACCCAGGCGTCCACCGGCGCGGACCAGCTGGCCGGCGGCGCCGCCACGCTCGCCACCGGGCAGCAGAGCGCACTCGACGGCGCGGGGAAACTCTCCGAGGGCGCACAGAAACTCGACGACGGCGCGGCCCGGCTGGAAAGCGGGTCGGCTACGGCCTCCGAGGGCGCCGGAACCCTCGCTGCTGAACTCGCCAAGGGCGCCGGCCAGGTCCCGAACCCCGACGACACCCAGAAGGACAGCCTCGCCAAGGTAATGGCGGATCCGGTCGCCGTCAGCAACGTCTCGCAGGCCAAGGCCGGTTCGTACGGCGCAGGCCTGGCACCGTTCTTCCTCACCCTGGCCCTGTGGATCGGCGTCTTTATGCTGATCCAGGCGATGCGGCCCGTGACCCAGCGGGCACTGGCGTCGAACGCCCCGGCGTGGAAAATCGCCGTCGGCGGCTGGCTTCCGTTCCTGGCCGTCTCGGCTGTCCAGGCGAGCCTGCTGACCCTTGTGGTCGACGTGGGGCTGGGCCTCAACCCTGCGCACCCCTGGCTGATGTGGTTCCTCATGCTGGCCGCGGCGATGGCATTCAGCGCGATCATCCAGGGCGTCGTCGCGCTGCTCGGTTCCCCCGGCAAGCTCGTGGTGCTCATCCTGCTGGTGCTGCAGCTCGTCTCCTCCGGGGGGACCTTCCCGTGGCAGACAACGCCCCAGCCGCTCCACGTGGTGCATCAAATCCTGCCGATGGGGTACGTGGTCAACGGCATGCGGCACCTGATCTACGGCGCGGATCTGGCCGTCATCCTGCCCACAATGCTGGGCCTGCTTGGCTACACTTTGCTGGGGACGGCCCTGTCCACTCTGGCCGTCCGGAAGCATAAGTACTGGACCCTGAAGTCCCTGAAACCGGAGATCACCGTATGAGCAGCCGCACGGACAGCAGCACGGCGGAAACCGCGAAGAAGCTCCGGCCGGCCCGCACCAACGCGACGAAGCAGAAGCTTTTCGAGGCCTCGATGGAACTGATCGGCGAACGCGGCGTGGCGGGCGTGACCGTCGACGAGATCGCGGCAGCTGCCGGGGTCTCCAAGGGCACGGTGTACTACAACTTCGGCAGCAAGTCGGACCTGATCGCCCAACTGCTGCACCACGGGGTGGACATCCTGCTGGCACGGCTGCTGAGCGTCCGGGACGATTCGGCGGACCCGCTCGCGGCGATGCACGAAATGATCGGGCAGGCCATGGACTTCATGGACGAGTACCCGTCCTTCGCCCGGCTGTGGGTCAGCGAGAACTGGCGGACCCCCAGCGAGTGGCAGGACACCTTCACCGAGCTCCGCGGGCGGCTGCTCACCGTGGTCGGGGCGGCGATTACCGCGGTGGCTGCCGTTTACCCGGTGGATCCGGCCGTGTCCCGGGGCAGCCTGGAGACCGCCATCTTCGGGGCCTGCTTTGTGGTGGGACTGGACCGGCAGACCTACAACCCGGAGCGGACCCGCGAGCAAAGTGTTACGGCAATTATGGCGTCCATGCGCGGCTACATCGTGAAATAGCCACGCTCGGGGATGATTGGTCACATGGGCCACATGGGTATCAGCGGCAAGTTTGCCATCGGTGCGTTTCTCGCCGCGCTGGCGCTGCTGGCGCTGACCGGCATCACGCTGCACGAAACGGTGTTCCTGTGGTTCCTGGCAGCCTCCGCCGCAGCGTACGTAGCCTGCGTCTCCGAGGTGGTCATCCGCCGGCGGCACCGGACCCTGGCCGCCAGCGGGATCGGGAGCATCCTTTTTATCGCCTTCGGCATCTCGTTCCTTCGCCAGTGGGGTTTGGCCTTCAACGCCGATCCGGACGCGATGTCGGCCCGGGTGGATACCGACCATCCGGACCTGTACTTCTACCTCGCCGCCGCCTGCGGCGCAGCCACCCTGCTGCTGCTCGTTGCCGGAACTGTCCTGCCGGGCAGGGGAAGGCGTCCGCGCGCCGCCGGCCGTGCTCCGCGGCGGCGCCCGGCCTCTGCCGTGAGGGGCCAGGCACCCAAAGCGGCCGCCCGCCGCGCACCGTCCCGGACGGCTGCCCCGCGGCCGGCGCCGAGATCCGCGGCCGGCAGTCCGGCCGCCCCGCGGGCCGCAGCACCCCGGGCCGCAGCACCCCGCACGGCAACATCGCGGACATCAGCCCGCCCCGCAGCCAAAACGGCCGGAGCGAAATCCCAACCGGCCAATACTCAGTCGGCCCGGACGTCGACCCGGCGCTGAGCGTCCGGGCGCACCACCCGCCGTCGAACATCCGGCCGGCGAAAATTCCAGGGGCGCAGCACCGCCGTCGCCACCCCGGCGAGCAGGAGGAGCCCGCCGGTGACCTCGGCGGGCGTCGGCACCTCGCCCAGGACGAGCCACGCCGTCGTCATGCCGACCACCGGAACCAGCAGGGTAAACGGCACAACGGCGGAGGAGGGGTACAGCCCCAGCAGCCTGTTCCAGATTCCGTAACCCACCAGGGACCCGAAGATGGCCGTGTAGAGCGCACTGGCCAGGGTGACGGGCTGGACGTGAAGCAGGGCCTGCGACACCGCAGACGGGCCGTCCACCAGTAGGGACAGGCCCAGCAGGGGCAGCGGCACGACGGCCCCCGACCACACCACGAGCCCCAGCCCGGATGCCGCTTTCGCCTTCCGGGCGACGATGTTGCCGGCGGCCCAGGACAGCGCCGCGGCGAGCACGATCATGAGTGGCAGCACCGGCGCGACCAGGCTGCGGCCAACGGCCACAACAGCGAGGCCGGCCACGCCCAGCACCACGCCGGCGAACTGCCGCCGGCTCGGCCGCTCGCCGAGGAACCCGGCCGCCAGCAGCACCGTCAGGAGTACCTGCGCCTGCAGGACCAGCGATGCCAGGCCAGCGGGCATGCCGAGCGCCATGGCCAGGTACAGGAGGCCGAACTGTCCGGCGCTCATGAGCAGTCCGACGCCGATGATCGCCTTCCAGCCCGCATCCGGCTTCCGGATGAAGAAGATGCAGGGAAAAACCACCAGCGTGAACCGCATGGCCACGAACAGCAGCGGCGGCATCTCGGCGCCGTCCGGGTGCAGGCCGAGGTCGATCGCGACGAAGTTGACGCCCCAGAGCACAGCGACGAGCAGGGCCAGGGCGGAATGGCGAGTGTTCACACTGCCACTATGCCGGTTCCGGCCGGGCGCCGGGACAGGATCGGGCCAGCGCGCCGCAGTTGGCTGGTGCGTGAAGGGTCAGAGGTTCCGGGGATGATCGCTGCGGGGCTCATCGGTGCTGCCCTGCTCCGGGGGGACCTGGCTTGCGGGGGCCTGGCCGTGGTGAACCTGGCCTCCGGCCGGGTTGGAGGCCTGCTCGGCGCTGGAGGGGTTCCGGGCGCTGCGGTCGCGGCGCAGCTCTTCCGTGCCGGCGGCTTCCCGGGGCACCTCGTCCCCCTGGGCATCGTGTTCGGTGGTGACGACGTCGGGGTCCAGTTCGTCCGCCTTCCCCAGCTGTTCCTGCGCGCCGGCGCGGACCTTCTCGGCCTCCTGCTGACGCGCGGCGGCCTCCTCCCGCAGCCGCTCGGCTTCGACTTCCGCCTGCTTGGCGTCGGCTTCGGCCCGGGCAGCCTGCGCCTCGCGCTCCCTGGCGCCGATCTCGTCGGTCTTGGCCTGTTCGCGCATTTCGACGGCCTTGGTGCGGTTTGCTTCCACCTTGCGCTTGCGGCTGAGCATGGTTGCCACGACGATGATCGCGAGCACCACAACGACGCCGATGATGATCCCAATGAGCTGTCCCGAATCCACGATGATTCCGCCTTTTCTCTCGATCGCCATACGTCCACGGGTAAACAGCATCAGTAAACCGCAGAATCGCCCGCATGACTATGCATCCGGAACTCGGGCAGGGAGCACTGACGGGGCGTTATTTGGCCCGGGGGACCTTGAACTGCGTCAGCCGCGCGTCCCGGCCGTCGAGTTCGGCCCAGGACTTCTCCGTCTCCATGATGGTCAGCGCGCTGGTGGGGTACCGCGTGGCGGCGTCCATGTAGGCGTCGTGGTTGGAGTCGCGGGACGCAAGGTGCATGGCGAGGTCCTGGACCCCGGGCATGTGCGAAATCACCATAAGGGTGGTCACGGTGTCCGGGACGTGGTTGATGACCGTCAGCATCCGCTTCGCTGAAGCGGCGTACAGCCCGTCCTCGAGTTTCGGCGTCGGGGCCTTGTCGCCAAGTTCGCTGCAGACCCAGGTGCAGGTCTGCCGGGTGCGCAGGGCGCTGGAGCACAGGATGAAGTCGGGAACCACACCGTGCTTCAGCAGCCATTTTCCGGCCTGGGGGGCATCACGGTGGCCGCGCTCTTCGAGCGGCCGGTCATGATCCGCGACGCCGCCGGGCCAGTCCGCCTTGGCATGCCGCATGATCACCAGCCGTTTGATGTGATGCGCGCTCATGGATCAATCCTAGTGCGGCGGCTTCTCCGCGGGCGCGCATCCCCTCAGAGGCCGCTCAATCGTCCAGGACAAAGGTCACTTCAAGCACGACGTGCCAGGCAACAACGGCGCCGTCGCTGATTTCAACCTTCTGTTCCTTCACCCACGCCCCCGTGACATTGCGCAGGGTCTTGTTGGCCCGGTCGACGCCCTCCTTGATGGCGGCATCAAACGAGGTCCTGGAGTTCGCGCTCAGGGTAGTAATCCGTGCAACAGACATGTCTTCCTCCCAATAGTCGGCTCAACGCTAAAAACCCTACGCCGCACCCCCGAAACGCAACAGAGTCCAACAGCCGCGAAGGCCAGTCCTCGGTCAGCAGGAAGCGAAAGGCCACATTCTCAGCAGGAAGGGAGCTACCCCGGATGCCCATCAAGCGCAGAGGGCGGCGTTTTGCGTAGTGCCGCATCGCCGACTGAGGAACGAAGGAGGTGTCTAAGGCACGGCAAAATGCCGGCCTGTGCGCGTGGAACGCGCAGAGAAAGCAAAAGCGCCCGCCCCAGTAGAGGGACGGACGCTTTTCGTGGACTGGAAGCTAGATCGAGTATTCCGGAGCGGCCCAGACCACAACTTCCGGGTGCTCGTAGAACCGGTACCCCTGGCCGCGGACCGTCCGGACGGTGTTGGCGAGGCGGCCGAGCTTGGAGCGCAGGCGGCGGATGTGCACGTCGATGGTCCGCTCGTTGGGCACCTCTTCGGCGTTGCGCCACAGGCCTTCGAGCAGCTCGTCGCGGCCCACGGTGCGGGTCCCGTTCTCGACAAGGTAGTTCAGCAGTTCGAACTCCTTGAACGTCAGGTTCAGGGATTCGCCGTCGAGCGCCACTTCGCGGCGGGCAAGGTCGATCAGCACGCCGGACGGACGCGGGTCCTGGGGCTGCTGCAGGCGGGCGGTCTCGGCCCGCTGGCGGGCGCCCACCGTGGGGTCACCGAAGGTGGAACGGACGACGTCGAGCGCCGAGCCGGGTGCGCTGGCGGGGGCGACGGCGACGGCGGCGTAGCTTTCAGCGCCGGAGACCAGGGACTGGGCGTAGGCCCGGATTTCCTGGGCCAGCTTCGCAATGGAGGTGCCGGCAGCCGCCGCGGTTTCCTCGTCGATCCCCATGTAGAGCACGAACCCGCGGGCGACGTTGTCGCTCGGGACGGGACGGACGGGGCTGCCGCTCCCCGGGGCAATCACGGGAGTCGGGGCCGTGGCCGGTGCCGGCGGAACAGCGCGGAGCTGTCCGTAGGAGTTGGGGTTGTATCCCTGCGGCGCATAGCCCGGGGCGGGGAAGCTGTTGCCGGCGCCTGCGGGGGCAAAGGATGCCCGGCCGCCGAAGCCCTGGCGGATACCGGAGGCCTGGCCGGCCTTGCTGGCGTTACGGACGGAGATGTGGACGTATCCGGATGCAACTGACATGGATTGCTTACCTCAATGTGAATGGCCGTCATCGCGGCTCGAATGCTACTTTTCCCCGCAATGAAAACTGGGGAGGGGCGCCCGACGCTGGGCTGGGGGCGAATGCCTAGAAACCTTTGGGGTGTAAAAGTTAGGCGTGCATTCGACAACAGCGCTTCTCGGTACCAGCGGGTGCGCTGATCCAAAAAACTGCGGCTGCAGGTGCTGTTGAGTTCTTGTTCACAATTGAAGTGTGCAACGTAACAATGAAAACTTGCAAGTAACACTGGACGCCAAAGTCCACGATGTGAGACAAAACCCGGAATTGTAGTGCAAATCACAATTCTGCCCGGTCAATAAAATAACAACTGTTTTGGTTAATCCATGGCCCTGCGCGCCATCTACCGAACAAAGTTCGGTCGAAACCCCCAAGTTCCCAAAATCATTCACTGTGCGTCGTAATCGTCAAACTGTTCGTCTACTTAGCATTGGATGTCCAGCGTCCCACAGAGTGGTCACCGGAGGATCCGGCAATTATCGGACCGGCTAGCGGCTGCGGGGATGTCCAGCTCGCTAGGCTGGGATTCACAGGCACCGCACAGGATCCCCAAAGCCGTGCTTAACCGGCAGATCGGAGAGTTGTCCCATGGCCACCTCGCACTCCATGACCAACAATCTCCCCCAGCTCTCCCACCCGGATGGCTCCCCCATCCGGGCCCTGGTCGTGGACGATGAACCCAGCCTCTCCGAGCTCATGAGCATGGGACTGCGGATGGCGGGCTGGTCGGTGGCCGTCGCCGCCGACGGGCCCGAAGCAATGAAGCTTGCCAAGGAATTCCGCCCCGACGTGCTAGTGCTCGACGTGATGCTTCCCGGATTCGACGGCGTTGAGCTGCTGGGCCGGATCCGCGCCTTCGCCCCCGAGGTGCCGGCACTGTTCCTGACAGCAAAGGACGCTGTCCAGGACCGCATCACCGGGCTGGCTGCCGGCGGGGACGACTACGTGACGAAGCCGTTCAGCATGGAGGAAGTGTTGCTCCGGCTGCATCGGCTGGTCCAGCGTTCCGGAGTGGCCGCGATGGATACCGCCGAACTCGTCGTCGGGGATCTCGTCCTGAACATCGACACGCGCGAAGTGCGTCGCGCGGGTGAGGAGTTGCACCTCACTGCCACCCAGTTCGAGCTGCTGCGCTACCTCATGGAGAACCCGAAACGCGTTGTCAGCAAAGCCCAGATCCTGGACCGGGTATGGGACTACGACTTTGGCGGGCAGGCCAACATCGTGGAACTCTACATCTCGTACCTGCGCAAGAAGGTCGACGCCAACCACCCGCCCATGATCCACACGGTGCGCGGCGCCGGCTATGTCCTGAAGCCGGCGGACTGATCCGTGCCTGACCGCTCCCCCACGATCCGCCCTTCCGGGCTCAACTGGCGCAACCCCGCCACCTGGCATCTGCGCACCCGGCTTGTCCTGGTCACCATGGCCCTGCTCGTGGCGATCTGCGGTGCGGTCGGCGTCGTCAGCTATGCCTCGATGGACTCCTTCCTGACCAGGCAGCTCGACAAGCAATTGGTGCAGGCTGCCGACCGCGCCCGCGAGTTTGGCCGCACCGGCGGCCGCGCAGACCCCCTGGACGCGCGGGGCCAGGGAATCGGTACCCTGAACGCCAGGATCGTGGACGACTCCGTCCGCAGCGCCGGCTTCCTCGCCGAGGACGCCACCCGGAAGTCGCTCACCGACGAGGACGACGAAGTTCTCCTCAAGCTCGCCGCCCGGAGCGAGCCCGTGAACCGGACCCTGTCCGCCGGAGCCTACCGGCTGGTGGCCGCCGAGACCCCGGACGGCGATGTGATCGTCACCGGCCTGCCGCTCGCCGAGAAACAGAACACGCTGGCTTCATTGGTCTGGACGATGGTGCTCGTGTCCGCTGGCGGCCTCGTCGTGATCGGCCTTGCCGGGACGGCGCTGATCCGCCGCACCATGAAGCCGCTTGATCAGCTCTCCGAGGTGGCCACACAGGTCTCCCGCCTCCCGCTCGACGCCGGAGAAGTGGGACTCGCCATGCGGGTGCCCGCCGCCGCGGCTCATCCCGGCACCGAGGTGGGCAGTGTCGGCCATGCCTTGAACCTGATGCTGGACAACGTCTCCAACGCACTCGAAGCCCGGCAGAAGAGCGAGACGAAGGTCCGCCAGTTCGTCGCGGACGCCTCGCACGAGCTGCGCACACCCCTGACAGCCATCCGCGGCTACACCGAGCTGATGCGGATGACCGAACACTTCACCCCCGACGGCGCAAAGTCCCTCGCCCGGGTGCAGAGCCAGTCCGAACGGATGACCACCCTGGTGGAGGACCTGCTCCTGCTTGCCCGGCTGGACGAGGGCCAGCCCCTCAAGCTCACCGAGGTCGACCTCACCCAGCTGGCCATCGAGACGGTCAGCGACGAGAAGGTCATGGCCCCGGACCGGGTCTGGCATCTGGAACTCCCGGAAGAGCCGGTGGTGGTCCGCGGGGACGCGACCCAGCTGCACCAGGTGCTGGCCAACCTGCTCTCCAACGCGCGCAAGCACACCGGCCCCGGCACCATGGTGGTGACCGGCGTGAAGCGCGCGCCGGACGGGAGCGCCGTGATGACCGTGACGGACAACGGCCCCGGGATCTCCCCCGAGTTCGTGGACCGCGTGTTTGCGCGGTTCACGCGCGCTGACGCGTCCCGGAAGAATCCCGTGACCGGTACGACGCCGGCACCCGGCCGGCGGCCCCTTCCCCGCCATCCGATTCACCCGCCCAGGACGCTCCCCGGCCCCCCGGCGGCCGCTGCCGTCGGGATGGCCCCAACGGCTTCCGCCGCGTCGGCAGAGGGAACCAGCGGGCTGGGATTGTCCATCGTGCAGTCGATTGTGGAGGCCCACGGTGGGACGGTCAGCGTGGCCTCGGCGCCCGGCCGGACCGAGTTCACGGTGCGCCTGCCGGCTACCCCTCCGGCGGGCCGGGGAGAGGCCCCCGCCGGACAGGCCCGGGAGCAAGCGGCCACGCCGTCGTCGTGATCCCTGTTACCAAAATGTGACTCAGCAGTCCGAGTCCTGTACCGTTTTTAGGGTGCGGCCATCACTAGGGCCGCATATCCGGATGCACGCCAAGCTCTGCCGCCTCCCGGATTCCGCTGGACCAGGCAGAGGCGGGGAACCCAGAGTTCCCGGGCATTTCTGCACATTGCGCCCTTGGGGTGAAGCCGACACGTGAGATTCCGTGCGGCCGGATGACCTCATCCGAACCCGACAGCTAACTCCGCAGGCGTTGAGAGGCGATCATGACTGAATTCAAGGCACAAGCGCGCCCTGACGGCGCTGCACCGACCCGCTCGAAGCCATCCCGCCACCGCGCTGAGCCGGCCAAGCCCGCTTCGGCCCTGTCCCGCTTTGCCACCAATGCAGGCTCCACCGGCCGCCGGGCGGCCGTTGTTGCTGCCGCTTGTGCAGTGCTAGTGGGAGTCGGAGCCGCCGGCCAGGCGTCCGAGACAGCCGCCCGCACTGCCAACGCCGGCAACTCCACGGAATCAACCGTCACGGCGGCCCCCCTGACGCACCTCGATTTTGAACGTGTCCGGGTGGCGAACCAGACCCCTGTCCCCACCGGCGGCATCGCGGCCCAGTCCACCGAGGTGAAGCCCGCCGAAGCACCGGCCCCGGCGGCTGCCCCGGCCCCCGCGCCCGCCCCGGCACCCGCTCCTGTTGCCGTCGACGATCCTGCCGGCGCACAGGCGTACGCGGCGAGCCAGCTGGGCTCCCATGGCTGGGCCGCCAACGAGATGCAGTGCCTGATGAAACTCTGGACCAAGGAGTCGGACTGGAAGACGACTGCCACCAACCCGAGCAGCGGCGCCTACGGTGTGGTCCAGTCCCTGCCGGCCGAGAAGATGGCCAGCGCGGGCGCCGATTACCGCACCAACTACCGGACCCAGATCAACTGGGGCCTGACGTACGTCAAGGACCGCTACGGCTCCCCGTGCGGCGCCCTGAACTTCCACTACGCGCACAACTGGTACTAAACAACCGGCACCGCGGGCCTCAGCCCCGGCCGGACGCGAGGCCCCGGATCCACTGGATCCGGGGCCTCGCTTCTGCCTGCCGCAGTCCGCGAAAACGGTGTCGCAGAGCGGCTAACCGCCGGGACGGTTGGGGATGTACTGCACCGCCCATTTGTTGCCGTCCGGGTCGGCAAAGTGGACGAAGTGCCCCCAGTCCTGGACGTCGACGTCGCTGACGTCCACGCCGTTGTCCTTAAGCTGTTTGTGCGCGGCCTGGATATCGCTGACCACAAGCTGCAGGCTGGGGGCCGTTCCCGGCGGAGCGTCGTTGAGCCCCTCGCCGATGGCAATGGAGCAGCCTGAGCCCGGCGGGGTCAGCTGGACGAAGCGGATGCCGTCCATGGGCCGTTCGTCGTAGTCGGCGTTGAAGCCGACCTTGTTGACGTAGAAATCCTTGGCACGGTCCACATCAGACACGGGAACAAAGACAAGTTCAAGTTTCCAGTCCATGCGGCTCAGGCTAGCCCCGGGTGCTATTTTCCGGTAGGGGCTAGCCGGCCACGCCGTAGAGGCGGTCGCCGGCGTCGCCCAGGCCCGGGACGATGTAGGACTTCTCGTTGAGCTTCTCGTCGATCGAGGCGAGCACGATCGTCACGTTGGCGTCGGCAAGCTCCTCTTCCAGCTTCGCCAGGCCTTCCGGGGCGGCCAGAAGGCAGATGCAGGTGACGTCGGAGGCGCCGCGCTTGAAGAGGAACTTGATGGCCTCGCGCAGCGTGCCGCCGGTGGCGAGCATGGGGTCCAGGACGAAGATCTGCCGGTCCGTGAGGTCCTCGGGGAGGCGTTCGGCATACGTGATGATGCCCAGGGTCTCTTCATCGCGGGCCATGCCCAGGAATCCGACCTCGGCCGTGGGGACCAGCTTGGTCATGCCCTCAAGCATGCCGAGTCCGGCGCGCAGGATGGGGACCACCAGCGGGGTGGGCTTGGTGAAAGCCGTGCCAATGGTGGTGCTGACCGGTGTCTCGATGGTCACCGGTTCGGTGCGGACTTCCCGGGTGGCCTCGTACGCCAGGAGCGTGACGAGTTCCTCGGTGAGCTGGCGGAAGACCGGTGACGGGGTGTTCTTGTCCCGCAGGACGGTGAGCTTATGGGCGACCAGCGGGTGGTCCACAACGAGAGTGCGCATGGGTCAAAACTATCACCCGGCGGCAGGGGGCCCGCCCGTGGGACCGCGGGTCCCGACGTCGTTCGTCTCCCCCGGAGCGCCGCTGCCGGCGGCGCCGTCGCGCAGGTGGGCCTCGTTGTCGAAAGTCGGTGCGGGTCCGGCCTGTTCCCGGTGCCGCAGGACATGGAAGAGCCGGTGGGCCAGGATCACTATCCCGACCCAGGCCAGTCCCAGCACCCAGCCGATGATCACATCGGTCATCCAGTGGTGGCCCAGATAGACCCGGCTCATGCCCATCGCGAAGATGAACACCGCCCCCGCCGCTATCAGGCTGACCCGGGCCAGCGTGCGTTTAATTTGCAGGCAGGCGAGGTACACCACCAGTCCGATCACCACCGTCGTGTTGAGCGTGTGGCCGCTCGGGAACGACGGCGAGGTTTCGTAGGGCGGGACGGCGTCGGCGTGGTCCGGGCGGGTGCGCCCGATCAGCTTCTTGCCCACGGACGTCGCGGTCACGGAGACGGCGGCAGCGCCGCCGATCAGGATCAGCGGCCGCCAGGTCCGGCTGGCCCAGATGAGCCACGCCGTGAGGATACTGGCCAGGATGGGCATCCCGATCCCGCCGCCGATGTTGGTGAAGCCCGTGACAAACGCATCCAGGCCGGGGCTGCGGAGCTGCTCCATCATCCCGAGGGTGGGCTTGTCCAGGTTCGCCAGGCCGGCGTCGTCCACGACGTTGTCATAGACCTCGGCACTTAGCAGCGCCAGGACCAGCACCACCACGCCGCCGATGAGCATTGTGGCCCACAGCGCCGCGTAGGGCACCACCCATTTGCCCCAGCGCTGCGTCAGCCAGCTCTCTGTCCCGGTGTTCACGGTTTCTCCCGAATGTTGGTGCCGGTGTGGTTGCCGGGCAGCCGGGCTGCACAGCGTGCTTACTGTCGAAACTATCATTGAGCCATGACTTCCCCCGAGCCCCGCCATGCCGAATGGATGGGCCTTGCCCTCGCCGAGGCGCGCGCCGCCCTGGCCACCGAGGACGTGCCGATCGGCGCCGTCGTCATCGGCCCCGACGGTACGGTGCTCGGCAGCGGGCGCAACGAACGCGAGGCACTCGGCGACCCGACGGCGCACGCGGAGATGGTGGCCATCCGTGCGGCCGCCGCCCGGCTGCAGGAACTCAGCTCCCGGGGCGGGAGCGCCGGTGACGGCTGGCGGCTGGCGGACTGCACGCTGGTGGTGACGTTGGAGCCCTGCGCCATGTGCGCCGGCGCCGTGGTGCTGGCCCGGATTCCCCGGGTGGTTTTCGGGGCATGGGACGAGAAGGCCGGGGCCGCCGGGTCCGTGTTCGATATCCTCCGCGAGCGCCGGCTCAACCACTGGGTGGAAGTGTATGGCGGGGTCCGGGAACCGGAGTGCGCCGCGTTGCTGCGGGACTTCTTCGCCGGGCACCGCGGCGCCTGAGCTTGGGCCATCACTCCCCGCATCTGCGCCCCCCTGAGCCTTACCTGCCGGCGGCGGAGCCTGATGCGGCGGCCGCCAGACCGTCGATCCTCTTCTGCCGGGTGGCCGGTGAATCGAGGCTGAAGGCGCGGAAGTCGCCCAGGTCCTCGCGGATCCAGTCCTCCACTTCGGCGATCCGCCGCGTCACAGCGGCCGTGGGCGCGTGGAACACCCAGGGTACGATGCGTTCCCTGCCGGGATCGTACTGCCACAGCCCGATGATCCGGCCCCGGTCGAAGATGGGATGGTCCGGGAGGTCCGCCTGCAGCGCGAGCGAACCCAGGGCCGTCGTGTGCTGGTCCTCGTCGGCCAGCAGTTCGGCGGCGTTGCGCCGCAACAGCGTGAGCGAGTCCGTGCCCGCAAGCAGTTGGATCTGCTCGTCGGCCGGCTCTTCAAACGCGGCGAGCCGTTCGACGTCGTCGGGCAGCATCCACAGCGTCTCCCCGGCGGCGGTGGGAACCTCCACCGCGCCGGCCGCGGCCAGCGCCGCCTTGCTCTGGGCCACGGTGAAAGCCGTGAACCACTGCGACTGTTTGAAGGTGGCCCCTCCGGTCCAGTCCAGGTAGCGGCGGATCAGCTCAGTGCGGGCGCCGTCGTCGTCGAGCGGGCTCGGGGGCAGGTTCCAGAGTTCGTAGGCGTAGCGCTGCTGGTCCAGGCGCCCGCTGGCCGGTACCCGGCGGATCCGGCCCTGCGCCTGCAGGATGCCGAGGGCCGTGGGCAGCGTGGTGGTGGCGCCCTTCTTCTTGCCTTCCTCGCCGAGGTTCCGCACGGATTCGCCGAGTTCCTCCTTGAGCTGCCGCGGGTCCAGCGGGGCTGCGGCCTCTGCGAGCGTGTGCAGCACCTGTTCCTCCAGCAGGGTGATTTCTCCGCGGTCCACACCGAGCCTGCCGACTACTTTGACGGTGGCCTCGGCGGCGTCCCGTCCGAGTTGCAGCGCCCAGGCGAAGTCGTCCCGGCCCAGGACATAGGTGCAGCCGCGCGCCGTCGGCAGTTCCAGGATCCGGTGCGCCAGGACGTCGGCGTCCACTTGTTCGCGGCGGATGCCAGCGCGGGCGAAGAGTGTGAGGTAGGGGTTGGCGCCGCCAACGGAGCGTGCCCAGCCCGCCCGGGCAAACACCTGTTCTGGGGTGCAGCCGGCCAGTGAGCCGTCCAGGCCCTGCTTGTGCCAGGCCCAGGCGCGGAGCCGCTCCCGGGTGAGGGTCCGGGCCGGCGGCGCGTTCGGCGTCAGGGGCTGCGTGGTGAGGGGCTCGGGCGTCATGTGGTCATTGTCCACCAGCTGGTGCGGCAGGGGAATCTTCCGTTGCAGCCTTTTCTGGCCCCGCGACGGGCGGCAGCCCCGCCGGGCGTTCCGCGTCAAGGGTTTCCAGCACGGTCCGGGCGGTGGCGTCCCAGCCGGGCAGCCGGTCCCGGGCGTCAACCGCGGCGGCCCGCCAGCGGGCGCGGAGGGACGGCCCGGACAGCCACTGCCGCAGGACATCGGTGAGGGGCGCCGGGTCCGCGCCGAGCGCGACGGCGGTTCCCGGCCAGCCGGCAGCATGGTCCGGCGCGGGCGCTGGATCAGGGGTGCCCGCCGCGAGAGCTTCGACGGCGCCGGTGCCGGACCGGACCACCACCGGCACACCCCGCGCAATCGACTCCGTGACCACCAGCCCGTAGGTCTCGGCCTGCGAAATGAGCAGGCTCAGATTGGCCGCGGCCCATTCGGCCTCCAGCCCCGGGCCCCGCAGCTCCCCCGGGATCCTTACGCGGTCCTGCAGCCCCAGCCGTTGCACCGTATCCCGGAGGAGCGCGGCATAGGCCGGATCCGCGGTGTCCGAGCCGATCAGGGAGGCGGTCCACGGCAGGTCCGGCAGGGCGGACAGCGCGGCGAGAAGCAGCGACTGGTCCTTGTTCGGCAGCAGGGCGGCCACGGCAATCAGGTGCGGCGGCTCCGATCCGGAGGCCAGCGCGGCCGTGTCAGTGCCGGGCAGGGCTACCCGGAGACCATATGTTCCGTGCCGTGCCCGGATCCCGGCCGCCGCTGACGTGCTGGTGCAGATCACCCCGGCCGCTTCCCGCAGCGCCCGGCGTTCCAGACAGGCTTCATCGTGTCCGGCGTCGTCCAGCGGCATGTGCAGCAGGATCCAGGCGGGCCGGCCGGCGGCCGCTGCGGCCGCGAGTTCCTCCGGCGCCCCGCAGGCGAGCAGTCCATCAACCAGGGTGACCGTGCGGCCGGCGCCGCGTCCGTCGTCGCCCAGGAGGGCGCCCAGCCGTTGCCGGTCCGCCGCGCTGCCCACCGGCCAGTCGCCGTCGACCGGGCATGTTTCCACGTCCACGCCCAGCACGGCAAGCTCACGGGCGAGGGCGGCGTTGTAGACGTTGCCGCCCGAGTTGTGGCGCACGTTGCCGGGCACCACCAGGCGGAGGCGGAGGGCACCCGGCTGCAAGCTGCTCCTGGCTGGCACCCCGTTCCTGGCTGGCACCGAAGTCCTAGCTGGCCTCAAAGTCGAGCGAGTAGCTGGCCCACGCGTCGGGGGTTTCGCGCAGGGTGACGTCCAGGCCGGCGAGCTCGCGCCCGTCCGCGCCGGTGCGGATCCTGGCCGCCATGGCGTCGGCGACGTACTGGGCCAGGGCCTCGGTGGTGCTCAGCCTGCCGGCGAAGTCCGGGTGCTCGTCGAGGTTCTTGTAGTTCAGGCCTTCGAGGATCGAATCCAGCACCTCGCCGGCCTCGCCGATGTCCAGGACGATCGAGTCGTCGGTCAGGGCGCGACGGCGGAAGGTCACTTCCGTGACGAAGGTGGCGCCATGCATGCCCTGGGCGGGTCCGAAAGCGGGGCGCGGGAGGCTGTGGGCGATCATGAAGTTGCGGCGGACGGTCAGGCTGAACACGGATTTACCTCGTGGCTTCTGTTGTGGCTGATCCGATGGAGGGGGCTCCACTCACCGGGTATTCAATAACGTGGCACAGCGCCTCCAGGGCGCCGTCGGAGAGCCGCTGGACGACGTCGGGCAGCTCCGCGAGCGGGGACGAGCCGGTGAGGAACACATCGAATCCGGGATCGCGCAGCAGTGAGACGGCGAGCTGGAGCCGGTCGGCGTTGGTGCGGCGGTGGCGGCGTGCCCGGGCCACGACGCCCACCTGGCTGGCACGGATGGACAGCCTCCGCGCGTGGAAGTCTTCGCCCAGCGGCACGGTGACTTTGCGGTCGGCGTACCAGGACATTTCGATGACGTCGCCGTCGTCGCCGGCCAACTGCAGGGCGCGTTCGAGGCCTGCCTCGGAGGCGGAGCAGTGGATCACGATGTCGCAGTCCGGCAGGGCGGCGTCGGGGTGGCTGAATTCGACGCCGAGCGTTTCGGCGAACGCCCGTTTGGCCGGGTCGACGTCGATCAGCTGGAGCCGCCCGAGCGGAAAGGAACTCAGGAGCTTGGCCACCATGCCGCCGACAAGGCCAGCGCCGATCACGGCGATGCGGTCGCCGAGCCGGGGGCCGGCCTCCCAGATCCCGTTGATCGCTGTTTCGACGGTGCCGGTCAGCACGGCGCGGCGGGCGGGGACATCCTCCGGAACCACGGTGAGTGACTCCACCGGGACGACGTAACGGTCTTGGTGCGGGTAGAGGCAGAAAACGGTCTTTCCCAGCCAGTCAGCCGGGCCGGCCTCGACGACGCCGACGGAGAGGTAGCCGAACTTCACCGGGGACGGGAAGGAGCCTTCCTGGTTCGGGGCGGCCATTTCCTCCGCCACGCACTCCGGGACGCGGGCGTTGTGGACCACCAGCTCGGTGCCCTTGCTGATGCCGGAGTAGAGGGTGCGCACCAGCGCCTCGCCCGGGCCGGGCGCGGGCAGGTCCTCGCGCCGGAGCTCCCCCTTTTCGGGGCCGACGGTCCAGTATGCGGTGGCTGTCGTGTGCTGTTCTGGTAGCTGGTCTGAATTGCTCATCTTGCTGACGAATCTAGTCCCCTGCCCCTTACCGGGGAAGTCCCGGCGGCCCCGGGCGCGGCGCCGCTCGGGGTCCGGGCGGACGGTGGCCGGGGTCCGTTGGGGCGCCGTTTTGTGGATGAGCGCTTTGCTCCGGTAACCTATTCAGGTTGGTGACGTGTCCGAGCGGCCGAAGGTGCAACACTCGAAATGTTGTTTGGTGAAAGCCAACGTGGGTTCAAATCCCACCGTCACCGCCACATAGAAGGGCCCCGTTTTCCTTGTAATCAAAGGGAAGCGGGGCCTTTTGCTTTGCGCTTGGTGGACACATTGGCAAAGAATTGGCAAATCTTGATTCCGCATGCCCAGCCCGACGCCGACTTCGCAGTTCGGCTCCGACGTCCAGACCGACGCAACGATGGGGCCCACCTGCCCATGCCAGTTGGTGCGAGGATAAATACTGCACTCGGCCGTTCAGTGATCTAGATGAACGAATGGCTCTGAGTCGCCCCTACCGACCGAGGAACCGCACGCCGCCGTTTCCGTCAAAAAACATTGGCGCCGCCCGCCGATCACATATGATTCCCACGGGAATACGACGCGATTTAGGGGGTGCTCGGTGGCAAAAAACACCGGCGAAGGCAAGCGGAATGGTCAGCTTAGAGACCGCTACCAGCAGAAAAACGAGCGGACGGGACTGTTCGATAAATATGACGGTCTCGGGAACTACATAGCGTCGAAAGTGACGCCAGGCCCTTGGAAGAGCGTCGAGACACGGAACCCGAAGAAGCCGCCGCGGGGCTGAGCGGCCACAACGCACGGCGGCGAATCCCTAGAACTGTACGGGACGGATGGCCGTCTCCTCCCTTCAGTCAAAACACTAGTAAGCGACATGTCTCGAACGTTTGCATGCACCTGTCCTCCTGAGCGCCAATTGCCCGGTACCCGTGGGAGGGACGCCTGCTCAAGCTCGCAGGATCGGCCAACGAGCTAGACGATATGAAGTGTGGTGGGCCGGTCCTGATGTAGGACTGGAACCTCGGGTTCAAAGAGGTTCGTGGGTTACCGGTCCGGGTCTTCCCCCGCATACCTGCGGGGGTGTGGACTGGCAGAGCCACATTTGAACGTCTGGAGGTTCCAGCCATGAATAAGCGTACTTACGTCGGTTTGGATGTCCATGCGCGCAGTGTGAAGGGCTGCGCGATCGACCGTGAAACGGGCGAGATCCTGAGGCAGAGCCTGGCCGCCAACGATGCCGGGGTCGCCGAGTGGGTTTCCGGGTTGCCGGGCCCGGTCCTCGTTGTCTATGAGGCAGGGCCAACCGGATTCGGATTGGCCCGGTTACTGGTCGGTGCAGGGATCGAGTGCCTGGTTGTGGCGCCCTCGAAGCTTCAGCGGCCGCCCGGGGACCGGGTGAAGACCGATGCGCGCGATGCTGAGCATCTGGCCCGGTTGGCCCTGCTCGGACAGATAACGTCCGTGCGGGTTCCGGGCCGTGCGGATGAAGCAGCCCGGGATCTGGTGCGTGCCCGTGAGGACGTCCGCGCGGATTTGATGCGGGCCAGGAACCGCGTTTCCAAGCTCCTGCTGCGCCATGGCCTGGTCTACTCCGGCGGCCATGCCTGGACCGACGCCCACCACACCTGGCTGCACCGGCAACGATTCGATGACCCTGCCCTGCAGGCCGCGTACGAGGCCTGTCTGGAAGCGGCAGAACTGACACTGGACCGCAGGAACAGGTTGGACGCGAAGATCACGGCCCTCGCTGCGACCGACCGCTACGCCCCCGTGGTCCACGCTTTGATGTGCCTGCGCGGGATCTCGGTGCTCACCGCTTTCGGCCTCGCGGTGGAGATTGGTGACTGGACCCGCTTCACCGGCTCTACGATCGGCGCGTATCTGGGTCTGGTTCCCTCGGAGCATTCATCCGGCGCTTCCCGGTCCCAGGGCGGGATCACTAAAACCGGCAACATCCATGCCCGCCGCCTGCTGGTCGAGGCCGCCTGGCACCATCGCCGCCCCTACACCCATGCCAGCCGGGACATGCGCGCCCGCTGGGACGCAGCCGATGAGGTCTCCCGGGTCCGCGGCCATCAAGGCAACCACCGGCTGCATCACAGGTGGGACCAGTTCGAAGCCAGGCACAAACGCCGGGTCATCGCTAACGTCGCCGTCGCCCGCGAACTGGCTGGCTGGTGCTGGTCTCTCGCCGCCCAAGTCCAACGGGAGCAGCCATGGACCGATGAATAGAGGTGTGCCGTTCCCGGCCGGCCTGGATGGCTCGGCAGCGTGGAGGAGACCCGCGATACAACTATGGACAACCGGCAATCCCCGGTGACGCCCGACATTGCTAGACCAGCGGCACCCCTCCAGCCGAACACCTCGTCCTGCGGTAGCCAACCCGCGCATATCAGTCTGACAGCGCCGTCGATCATGACGCGCCGGCCGGCCGGACCAGGCAGGGAACGAACACAGGTGAGCGGTCCAAGACATCCAGTCTTGGACCGCTCACCCTTGCCCTCTTGACAAGGAACAACTACATATCAGTTGTAGGAGAAAGTTAAGTTATCCAGCTCAGATGAGGTATGGCTTGGCCGCTACACCGCGCTGCTCGTAGTCATTGTCCGGGATGAGCGAGGGATGCTTCACACCCGGAATCACGTACTTCGCAAACATTTCCATACTGCGGAGGTTGGTCCGATGACCGTAGTTGTCGATCTTGAGGATGATCTCGTTGAAGCCCATCTTCTCGAGTCGCTGGATACGCTCGATCACCTCGTCCGGGGTGCCGATCATGGCAGTTGGCGAGTGCTCAATCAGGCCTTCGATGTCGTTCGTGAAATGCGAAATTTTATCCGCCAGATCCAACAGGTATGCGTACGAATCCCCGCCCTTCTCCTTTTCGGTCTTCGCCACCGTCGTGTACAGGTCAGCGAGGTGGGCAACCAAGCCCAGCGTTGTTTCCCTCGCCTCGTCGATCGCTCGGTCATGAGTTTCCGCGACATGGGCCGGGAACGTCAGGAATGCTCGTCCGGGGTTCGGCGGGTACAAGCCCCCGATGGGAGCGGCGCTCTTGAAGCCTTCGATGTGCGCCTCGACGCAGTCTTTGGCGTAGTCCCAGCCCAAGAAGCTTTCGAGCGTCATCACTCCGATGCCGAGCTCGCCTGTCATTTTGTGGGATTCGGCACTGGAAGCCGCAGCCCAAACCGGCGGCGGCACCATGGAGTACGGGCGGGGTGACACGTAGAACGGTTCATCGATCTTATAGATCTCGCCCTGGAAGGCAAAAGGGTTTTCTTGCATCGCGCGCAGCGTTGCTTCGACCGTCTCGAGCCATTCCTGCCGTGTCCTTGTTGGGTCAATGCCGAAAGCCGTTTGGTAGGCAGCGTTATTGGAGCGGGCGCTGCCGAACTCGACCCTGCCCTGAGAAATGGCATCCAAGGTCGCGAGCCGCTCCGCATTGAGAATGGGGTGACCCAGCTCCTTAAGCGTCACAATCGACATTGTTCGGAGCTTGATTCGCTTTGTCAGCGCCGCCACCGCACCATAGATCGCCTGCGGGGACGAAACGGTCCACGAACTCGGCACCAGGTGCTGTTCAGAGGTACCCCAATAATCGAAGCCGAGCTTATCGGCGTGCACCGCTTCATCGATAACCTCTTGGATTCGAACGGCATGCGTCGACCCTTTCGCAACTTGGGCCTCGTTAAGAATTCCGAACTTCATTTTGACCTTTCCTTCTGTGTGATATTTCGCGAACGAGCTCAATCCGAGTAGGGCTTGGACTAGATCGCGACTACATTCCCGGTGATCCGAGTCTTTGTTTTGCATGGCTTCCACTGGCGTATATCCGCATCATGGTTCGGCCAGCGGTTTTTTATATCAGAAGTGGATTGAAGAGAAATCGATACATTCAAAAATTGGGTATTACGTGTCAATGGCCCCTCACCGGTCGCTAGATGCGCCTGCCGCTGATATCCAGACGCACAAATTCAGGCTGTAGGGGCGGGACCACGCCGGCAGGGTGAAGTTGTGGTGAGGCAAGGGGGGTGCCAGCCTATGCTGTCCCTGCTATGCGTACGGACATCTGAACCAGTATCGCCACAACTGTGACCTGCTCCTCAGCTTGCGGTCCCCACGTCACCGAGGTAGCCGAAGCAGATGCTGGATTCGTTGCGACCCCTAACCCGCTGCCCGTCTTGCCTGTGCTTCTGTGGGAACGGAAAATAGTTCCTCACCGCACACCCGGAGATTGGGGGATTGCCGGACGGTCACCCTGGAATCGGCGCATGAGTGCCGAAGGTCCTCTGGCAGTAGGTCAGCGGCTTGTCGTCGCCGAGATCGACTTTCAGGACGGATCCGAGCGCAATTATGTGGTCACCGCCGTCGACCAGGGACTCTACCGAGCACGCCATCCAGGAGGTGCCTGGCAGCCTGGGCAGTCCGGTGTCGACTGCCCAGGGGATCCCGCTGAACTTGTCGCTGCCCTTCTTGGCGAAGGCGCTGGCCCACTCGGAATGTTCGTGCCCGAGGAGATTCACCCCATACGCGCCGGTCTCCCGGAGGATACTTAGCAGGTCGGAACTTCGGTCGAGGGCGACCATGACCATGGGCGGATTCATCGAGAGTGAAGCGAACGCACTCACAGTAGTGCCGTGGGCTTTTCCGTCCTTGAGTGCGGTCACCACAGAGACCGGGGTGGCGACACTGGCCATGGCGTTCCTGAAGACCGCCTGCAGTTCCTCCAATTCGATACCTGCTGGCTCCTGCCGCCCGGGGACGGTGGTCGAGGTGTGATTGGGCACCTTTGCTCCTTTCAGTTACTGATGGAATATTGGACGGTGGATGTGCTCGGAGCCTGCCAATGCAGGGCGGTGCTGCCATGGGTGCACTCTCCGCCGAGGAATGTAGCGACAACCTGGGTCTGGGAAATCCGTTCCGGCGCGACCTTCGTGATGTCGTCACCGAGCAGAACGAAGTCCGCGGCCATGCCCGGCCGCATCCTGCCCCGCTCGTTTTCCTCTCCGGCGATCCACGCCGAGTCGACGGTGTATGACCGGAGCGCGGTTTGCGCATCGACCCGCTCCTCAGGGCCGAGGCAGAGGCCCATTTCCGTGAGTCGTTCAACCATGGACTGGATTCCGGCCAAGGGCGCGCCGTAGGCGACGGGGCGGTCAGAACTGCCCGGGACGCGAAGTCCGGCCTTGAGGAAGCTGGCGACCCGGTACAGCGAGTCGCGGCGTCCTGGACCGAGTGCGGCGGCCATGGTGTCACCCAGATCGTGGATGAAGTGGCCCTGCGGCACGGGTGTGATGCCGAGTTCGGCCATGCGTACGATTTGTTCCGGCGTGGTGATGCCAGCGTGCTCGAAGCGGTGCCGCACTTCCGGCCGCGGCCAGCGCCTCTGTGCCTCTTCGAAGACGTCGAGGGCGAAGTCGATGGTGCGGTCACCGATGGCGTGGGCGGCGATCCTCCAGCCGGAACGGTGTGCGTCCAGCACCTGCGTCCTGAGGACTTCCGGGTCGTCCTGGAAGTACCCGTGGCTGTGTTGGTCGCAGAACTGCTCGTAGACATGCGCGGTTCGGCTGGCCAGGCCTCCGTCCAGCCAGACTTTCATCGGTCCGATCCGTAGAAGGTCGTCTCCGAACCCACTGGTGATTCCCAGGTCCAGGCCGAAGCCGACGCCGTCGTCCGGATGGGACGTCAGGGGATGCAGTGCGTCAACGGTGGGCATCAGCTGTGCGCGGACACGCAGTCCCCCGCGGTCCCGGACCCGCTGGTAGGCGGCGAGTTCGATCGGCGTTTTCCCGATCCAGCCTCCGCCTATGCCGGCTTCCGTCACATGGGTCAGCCCCTCGGAGGCGTACTGGGCGGCGGCACGTTCAAGAGAGTTACTCAGGTGGTCCAGGGAATAGGGAGTTACCAGGTCCACGACCAGCTTTTGCGCCTGCTCCTCGAGGATGCCGGTAGGTACCCCGGCATCGTCGAGTTCGACCACTCCCCCGTCGGGGACGACCGCGGTGCCGTCGAGGACGCCGGCCATCTCCAGGACCGCGGTGTTCACGGCGGCTATGTGCCCGGATCCATGCTTCAGCCAGACCGGCCTGCCGCCGGCCGCCCGGTCCAGCTCCTCCCGCTTTGGATGCCCGCCGGTTTTGGCGTGGTAGTAGCCGTTGCCGATAACGAATTCGCCCGGCCCTAGCTCGGCGGCACGGGCGGCGACCAGCGCGTACAGGTGGCCAAGGTCCCGAACCTTCGAGAGGTCTATTTCCGACAGACCCAGACCGTACCAGGCCATGTGGTTATGGCTGTCCCCGAGCCCCGGGACGATGGTTGCCCCATGCGCATCGAGGATGCGCTTGGCATTCAGGCCGAAGGTGTCGTCAACGGCGACTACCTTGCCGTGCAGTACCGCGAAGGAGGTGGCCCGCGGGTAAAAGTCGTCCATGGTGATGATGTCGGCGTTGTGGACTAACAGGTCGACGTCCATTGGTTTGCATCTCAATTCTCGTGTTGTCGCAGTACAGACGGCTGGGTTCCGGGCTAGGGCTGTTGCAGGAGCCGTCGTCTGCACTATCCGCCCAAGGTGGGAGGCTGGAATGCGGGACACGCATGCTTGCCGGCGGCTAACTTGCGGTGCGCGCCCGACCCAGAATCGCGTGGGTGATGTTTTCGTCGTAGCGGACGGCGTGGGTCGTTCCCTTTTGGACCTGGGCTTCGGTAATGATTCCGAATTTCATATTGTGAATCTCCGTTTTCTTGGTATTGGCGGCAGCCGGAGGAGCTGCCGGTTACTCGAACAGGTCGGACAAATCAACGTGGCGTGACTCGTGCACCTTGATGAGCTTCCACTCGTTGTCGACCTTGTGGGCGCCGAGCGTTACGCGCAGCTCTCCGATCAGGGGCTTTTTGGCCCCAATGAGCTCGATGTGGGTCTGCAGCTTCAGGTAGACGGTCGCGGAGTTGCCGTCGACACTCACCTGGCTGGTCAGTTCACGCCATTCGGGAATTGATTCGACGATGCTAGGGATGGCATCCCAGTACTTGTCAATCACGTCCCAGTTGAACATGGGGTCGGCAATTTCCTCCGGCTGGTAAATCAACCCGTCGAAAGACTGGTCGAACAGGCTTTTCATACGCGGTGCGTCCACGGACTGGAAGGCGCTGCACCACTTTTTGTAAAGGACTTCGACGTCCTGCTTATCGCTCAAGGAAAGCCTCCGGTTTTTGGCTGAGGGTGATTGTGATCAGAAAACCGATCTTGAGAAGAATCCAGCAAATCCAGATGAGGTGTGATCGGCATCTCACATCTAAAAGTATTGTTGACCGCCCTACCCGGCCGCTAGATGCGTTTGCCACCGGATCTCGCTGTGATTCAGGGCCGCCCGTATGCATTTGCACAAAGCTGGCCATGAGAAATGCGTCGGCCCGGATAGCGGGAGGAAGTCCCTGCACGTTCGGCAGCTGGCATCAGGGAGCACAGCAGGTGCCTGGCGGCCACCGGGCCGGGACAGGAAGCCAGGAGGGGGCAGCACCCGCCCGGAATTGTTTCCCAGAGGGCGGCAAAATTCAGTTGCTGATGGCCTCGGGTCTGGACGTGAGAAAGGCCAGCAGGAGGAGCGCGGCGTCGGCCGGAACGGTGATGTCGTGCCCGGTGAGTTCCTCGAGCCGGCGAAGTCGGTTCAGGACAGTGTTGCGGTGGCAGTACATCTGTGCGGCTGTCTTGGCGATCGACCCCGAGCGTGCGAACGCCCAGGCCACTTCGGTCAGGCGTTGCTGTTCGGCCTCCGATATTGTGTCGAATCCGGCCAGCACGGACTGCACCAGCTCGGGCGCGGCATCGCGCAGCCTGGATGCCAGGAACGGCAGCCAGAGATCCTTGAGTTCGGCGGGGCCGTGTGCCCCGGCAGCGTTCAGTTCAACGATTTCGATGGCAAGACGACAAGCCCGGGCCAGGCTCGAAAACCCGTGGATTACCGGAGCTAGTCCGCAGACCGAGCCGGAGAGCAGTTTCCTGATTGGCTGCGTGTCTTCGCCCTTCCAGTCCGAGACGAGCAGGCTGTAGTGCCCCGTGGAGTGGGTGTGGGCAATATGACCGGATGCGGTGAGCCGGTCCGCCGCTTTGCGGAGATCGCGGTCCCACTGCACAGTGGTAGCGACCACGATGAAGTTTCCGGCTGTGTCCACCCCGAGCGCGCTGGCCAGGTTCTCGAGGTCTTCTTCGGCAGGGACGTCGCTGTTCAGGATGGCCGTCATGAGCCGGGCCCGTTCGCTGAGCCGCTTATCGGCCATTTGGGACGATTCTTCGATGTACCCGTTCTGGACCTCGATGGAATACCGTTCGATGGCCGCCCAGATTTTTTCCACCCCGGCCACGAGAAGCTCCCTGTCGGCCGGGCCTGCGTAGGAGCGGAACGCCTCCCACAGAACCTTAAAGTCGAGGCGCACCGCTGCCAGCAGGTCATTCAGAGGTATCCCGATCCGTGCCCGCTCCCGGCCGAGCCACCGTGCCGTCCAGATGACGTCCGATTTGAACTCGTCGTTGCCTGCTATCTGGCCCAGGAGGAAGCCGAACGAAGACAGGGCGTCCAGCCTGACCTGATCCATCGACACGGCGCCGTCCCGATACGTGTCAAGCTGCTCGACGCATTGGATGAATCTGTCGGCCAGGGCTCCGATGTCAGCACGGGCCTGTTCCACGAGCTCGGCCCACCTGCCTTGCATGCTCTCCGGGATATAGACAATGTTGTGCAACTGCATACTCCAAGCGCTCTAATCAAGCGAAAGTCGGTGGCAAACGCATCTGGTGACGGAGCCAGTCCGTCAACAATACTTGATTGAGATGCAGCTCACAGATCACCACCGGAACACCCAAACGCTGAGGCGGACGGCAGGGATCTGCGCAGGCCGGAACCCTCCCGCAACCGCGAAGGGCAGTCCGGCCCGGCCATCTCCCCGCACCCAGCTCCTTGTACACTGCACGCCCGTAGAGAGGGAAATCATATGAGCACTGCACAGACCGCCACCAGCGAGTACGCCGTCTTCAACCCGGCCACCGGGAAGGTCGAGAAGGAATTCAGACCGGCTTCAGATGTAGAGATCGCTGACGCGCTGGCCCGCAGCCACGCCGCATTCACCTCCTGGCGCTACAGCCAAATAGAGGACCGGACGGCGATGCTGCGCCGGGTTGCCAACCTCTACGAAGAGCGCCGGAACGAGCTTGCCACGATGGTCACCCGGGAAATGGGCAAGCCGATCTCCCAGGCTCTCATCGAGGTGGACCTCGTAACCACCATCTACCGCTTCTATGCGGACAAGGCTCCCGGGCTCCTGCAGGACGAAGTGCTCGACGTCGTAGCCGGCGGCACCGCAGTCATCCGTAAGGAGGCCGTGGGCCCCTTGTTGGGTATCATGCCGTGGAACTTCCCGTACTACCAGGTCGCCCGCTTCTCGGCACCGAATCTGGCGCTGGGCAACACGATCCTGCTCAAGCCGGCCCCGCAGTGCCCCGAGTCGGCTCTGGCCATGGAGCAGATCTTCGCCGACGCGGGTCTGCCCGCCGGCTCCTACATCAACCTCTTCGCCTCCAACAACCAGGTGGCCGACATCATTGCCGACCCGCGGGTGCAGGGTGTTTCCCTGACCGGTTCCGAACGCGCCGGCACCGCCGTGGCCGAGATCGCCGGCCGGAACCTCAAGAAGGTGGTTCTCGAGCTGGGAGGCTCCGACCCGTTCCTGGTGCTCGGCCCGGTCGACCTGGACAGGGCCGTGAAGGATGCTTCCATGGGCCGCTTCTTCAACGCCGGACAGGCCTGCAACGCGGCCAAGCGAATCATCGTTACCGAAGAGCACTACGATGCCTTCGTGGAGAAATTTACCGCTCAGGTCAAGGCCATCGAACCGGGAGATCCTACCGATTCCGGAACCTACATGGGGCCTCTCTCATCACCCCAGGCAGTGGAGAACCTCGCCGCGCAAATCGAGGACGCGGTCGTCCAGGGGGCCACCGTTCTCGTCGGCGGCAAGCGGCTCGAGCGCGACGGTGCCTGGTACGCACCGACCGTACTCACCGGCGTCACCCGGGGCATGCGGGCCTATTCTGAAGAACTGTTCGGCCCCGCTGCGGTGATCTACAAGGTCGCGAACGAGGACGAGGCCGTTACCCTGGCCAACGACACCGATTACGGGCTCAGCGCCGCCGTGGAGTGCGACGACGAGGAACGCGCCCGGCGGATCGCCGACCGGCTCGACACCGGCATGGTCTACATTAACGAGCCCTCCGGGACGGCCGCCGAGCTGCCCTTCGGCGGGGTCAAGCGATCCGGATTCGGACGCGAGCTGGGCAAGTACGGCATGGACGAATTCGTCAACAAGAAGCTGGTCCGGGTCAAGCCGCTGACCCGGCGGCCCGGAGAGGAACACCGATGAGCGTTCAACCTTTGATCGAGTCCGCCGCGGCCAGGCGAATCCCAGCCGCCGTCCCGGCCGATGGAACCGTGGTGATCGTAGAAGGCATCGTCGAGCACGGCGACGCGAGAGGAAGGCAGCTGGGATTCCCCACGGCCAACCTTTCGCTGCATGACATGCAGGTCCTTGACGGAGTGTGGGCAGCCGTTGCGGAAGTTGCCCCTGACGAATCCCTGATCGCCGCAGTATCGATCGGCCGGCGCAGGACCTTCTACGCCGGAGGCGGTGAACGCCTGCTCGAGGCCCATCTTCTGGATTTCGATCGGGACATCTACGGCCAGACGCTGCGGGTCGCGCTGCATGCGAAACTCCGCACCCAGCGCAGCTTCGCATCGGTTGAAGACCTCACAGCGCAGCTTCGACGGGACGTGGGGGCAACGCGTGCGTGGGCTGCCGAGCAGTATCACTCGTGCCAGGCACCCACGAAGCCGGGCAGCCGGGGAATCCTCCCGTGAGCGGGCAACGCGTCCCGGGATGGGCCCTGCAGCGCGTGGCCTCTGTGCTGGAAGCCGAGCGCCGGGCCGGAAGACAGACCACAGACCTGGCCTCATTGGCCCGGATGGCCGGGGTGAGCAAGAGACTTGTCCGCCGCTGCCTTGCCGTGCGCACGGCACAAGGTTAGCCGCCCCGGCCAGAGCCACACCAGGCAGCTCCCTGGGAAAAACTTTCCAGCCTGTGCCCGCAGGCCATCCCAAAGAGCACCCCCACCGCCGCTTCTGTGGTAACAAGTTCGAACGAAAGACGAACCATGAACACGAGCCTCACCACACCCATACGGGTTTTCGACGTCAGCCAGGTCGACCCCGGTGACTTGATCGAGGCCGCTGCGGCGGAAGAATGCATCACCGCGGAGTTGCAGAGGAGGCAGTGCCAGCCCTGAACGTCTTATGGATCTTCGAGCAGGAAACCGGGCTGCGCAAGCTGATCGCAGCAAGTTAATACGAAATCTGGGCCAGGAAACGCGCCGATGCAACTCGCGCCGAATCCGGCCGGTAGGTCCTGAAAGGAAAACGTGTGTACGACGTATTTGCCACTTACCGAACCCCCAGCGACGCGGCTGCCTTCGACAGTCATTACGAACACGTGCATGTGCCCCTGGTCGAAAAAATGCCGCTGCTAGAGGAATTTGCCTGGGGCAAGGTCGAGGATGAGGGGTCCGAGACCTACCTCGTTGCACGCATGACGTTTCAATCTGCAGCAGAAGCGGAAAATCCTTCGGCTCACCGGACGGGCAGGCCGCAGCAGAGGACGTGCAGAATTTTGCACGGTCCGAATTTCAACTGCTGCGTGTACCCCGCGAGGAGTCGTCCCGGCAGCCGGCACGACACGCGCAGCGTTCGGCTCGCACCGGCGGGCACGGGATGTGCGTTTGCCCAGCACAGTCCGGTGCCCGCCGGCAACAGGAGCACCGCCGGAGACACCGAAGGCCGGGCAGGAGTTTGAAAACCACTGACCGTTTAATACCGCGAATCGAACGCACATGAGCGGTAAGGGATTCACAATTACGAGAGATTGGAGTTAAGGTGTCTCGCCTTGGCAATATTCATTACCCCGTCACCGATTTGGAAAAGGCGCTGGCCTTTTACACGTCCGCATTCGACCTGAAACCTAAGTTCGTGGACGGACAGCGCTACGCAGCCTTGGATGCCGGCGGCACAACCCTGGCCCTCGCCGGCCCGGAAGAAGACCTGACCGACGGGGCCGTCGCTGCCTCGTTCAAAGTGGACGACGTGCAGACGGCCCTGGATGCGATTGAGGCAGCCGGTGGATCGGTGGTGCAGCCCCCGGCCGCAGGACCCCACGAACTGCGGGCCGTCGTATCCGATCCGTGGGGAAACACCCTGATCGTCTATGGGCCGAAATAAGCGCCTCGGCTCCTCCTCCGATCCAGAAGTTCCAATATCGAAAGGTGCATGATGTCTGCTTTTGTTGTGGTTGCCCTTGATGTCAACGACGAAGAGAAGTTCGGCGACTACGTGGCCAATGTGGCCGCGAGCTTTGCCAAGTACAACGTGGAGGTGCTCGCCGCCTCCGATGAGCTGGATACGATCGAGGGGGTCGCTCCCTCGGGACGCATCGTGATGCTGCGCTTTCAGTCGTCCGAACAGGCGCGGCAGTGGTATAATTCGCCCGAATACCAGCGCGTGCTGCCTTTGCGGCACGCTGCCGCCGACACCAGGTTCATGACGACTGTCAAAGGTCTCAGCGAGGCCTGACCCTCCCAGCCGGCCCGCATCAGCCACACGGCGGCGTAGTCCGCAAAATTGGTTGAAGCCCCACCGGTTCGGGAAGTGAACTGCAACCATGACCTGAAACTAGCAACCCCTAGCCGTTTCCCTTCAACTCAAAAATTTCCCCTTCGCCTGATCAGGCCAGTTCACGAGCGAGGTCGATATTGATTTTCATGAGCTACCCGAGTGGTTCAAGACGAGCCGTAAGCTGACCACCGGGGCACCCTCACGGCACGAGAATTTTTCCTGGGAGGAAGACAGTCATGACGATTTTTGACCGTACGGTACCGCCGATTCCAAATTGTTTTGTGTCAAGAACAACCACCTCCCGCCCTGTGACGGCCCCTGCCACGACGGCCCCGGTGCAATCGGCCGCAAATTCCCGGAATGACGCGGCCGGACGGTTTGCGTCCTCGCCCTGGGAGGGCCTCTACTGGGAGGCCGATCCCCCCGCAGAAGCGAGACGCGACGAGCTCGGGACGCTGGGGCGCTTCCTGACGAACCTCATGTACGGGGAATAATCACCAAGCCGATCGCGAAATCCTGGCGCACACGGCCAGTCTCGTCTGATCCGCCCCGGCCTCAACGTTCCCCACCCGGGGAAGACGCAATGATCTGATGACACGCTCTTATTGATGTACGGATTTCGTTGGCCGGTGCCCATCGGCCAACCAGGACAGAGGACGGGCAAGCTGTGGAACGAGCAACGGAACAGACGGTGACCCAGTGACCTCCCTGGACCTGGTGGCAGACGCTGTCGCCGCCATTGCCGCCGGCAGACCGGTGCTGGTGGTCGACAATGCGAACCGCGAAAACGAGGGCGACATCATCTTCGCAGCCCAGTTCGCCACGCCTGCCCTCATGGGCTGGACCATCCGTTAAAGCTCAGGAGTTGTGTGCGTGGCGATGAGCGGTGCGCGGGCGGATGCCCTGGCCCTGCCGCCCATGGTCGAGGTCAATGGGGCGAACCACCGCCAGGGAAAGCTTCTGCCGCTTCAGATAGCGTTTGCGGATCAGCCCGTCGATCACCGCTTCCACCGGTGGCGTCAGCCGGCCGCCTCCGCGGCCGCCGCCCGATCGGCCAGGAACCAGATCCGTGACTCTGCCGGTGCCGCGCCTGTACCGGGTGATCAGCCCGTAAACCTGCCGACGCGACACAGCCAGCAGCGCAGCAGCATCGTTGACTGCCCCCTGCCCGACAACATCCAACGCAGCCAAGGGAGCAATCACCGCAGCCCGTCGCACTGCCTCATCCCACTCCGAATCGGACATGGCCAGCGGGCCCCGCTCAACGATCCGCGGTTCCTCGTCAGTCATGCCGGCAACGACGGTGTCGGCGCCTCAAAGCCATAGTTAAAGGTAGTGCAGGCGGCTTTGAGACAGAACGCCTGTTGTGCAGGCGGGTTTGAACAGACGCGTGTTCAAACCCGCCTGCACAACCCCCGGGCTACCACGGATGCCAGTGCAGACGACTTCGAAAAACGACAGCCTGTCTCATTAATCGATCGTTTGTGAGAACGGGAACCGCCGGTGGTGCGATGCTTCCTGGGGGCGAATATCGCCTGTCCTGTCACTGGATGCAGAATTCGTTCCCTTCCGGGTCGAGCATGGAAATGTGCCAGCCATCGTCGCCGTCGAACACCGTGGCGCGCGTGGCTCCGGCGTCCACGCAGCGATCGGCGTGCGCCAGGGCCAAGCGGCGTCCGTCCTCCTTCGACTCGGCGCTCTCGCTGACATTGATGTCCAGATGTACGCGGTTCTTCGCCGTTTTTCCTTCGGGAACCGGCTGGAAGAACAGGCGGGGACCTTTGCCGGCCGGGTCAATGACAGCGCCACGCCACAGCTCCTCCGGGATGCTTTGGTGCATGGCAAATTCCGCCCAGCTCGAAAATCCATCGGGCGGTTCCTGGAGGCTGTAGCTGAGGGCCACCGCCCAAAACCGGGTCATTGTCTCGATGTCGTGGCAGTCGAAGGTCACCTGGAATGGATAGGACATGGGGGCCGCCTTCAGTTTCGGATGCAACAACTATGCCATCGGCCTGCGGCCGCATGTCGGTGACCGGCGATCCTGCACAGCCTCCATAGCCCCGGTACACACGCGAAGAAGCAGGCCAAGAAAGTCAGACGCTTTGTGGGGCTCATCTTTTGGCGCAAGGTGTCACGCGACCCGTGTGAAGTTGCCGGCACGAAGTAGACCCGGAAGACTGCCCGGATGAGGCGGGGAGAAAACGCACGCGCGGAGCTGCGGACCGGCGTGCCGACGCGGTACCAGACGGTGCTTACAGGCGTAGGTTTCGTAGCCGTCATCGTTCTGTCGGTGACGGGCCAGCCCTGGCTGGGGCTGGTGATCGCATTAGTTTTCGTGCCGGTGCTGCGGATGAACGCGCGGATCCGCCTCGAGGAGCCGGCCTGTCCGTGCGGGTAGCGGGCCTATTTTCCACCAAGATCGCCTACAAGGAGATAACGGTGGTCTCCACCGGCCCGTCCACCGGGATCCGTGAGGGAATGGGCCTACGGGTACTCCCCGGCGGGGGGACCGGCTATCTGGTGGGCGGCCCGACCGTCCGGATTCAGGGCGCCGGCACCTGGTTGCTTGTCTCGTGCGCTGATCCGGAAGCTGCCGTCGTGCGTATCCGCGCCCACCTTTCGGGCTGAGAAATGCCACGGTCGCAGCACCGTATGGCTGCCGAAGTATCCGGTAAGGGATCGTTCAAAGCACGTCGTTGATTGTTCCGCCTCCATCAGGCGCAAGTCACCGCAAAGGGGCCCCGAACGCCCACGACACCGCAGCCGCCGTGCTCTCGGCGCGCACCGCATCGGAGGGGCATTGCTTGGGCAAAGGAATCGATGTGCCCGGCGCGGAGGTCGATACGGACCCGTTCGTGTACGGCATCGGAGCCCAACTGGCAGGCGGCGGCGTCGTGACCGCAGTGCTTCCACGCACTGAGCTCAAGCGCAGCCAGGTCCAGTTCACGACCCGGCGCTAACACACCCCAGCGCCCGTAAGCCGATCCTTCGCCGGGACGCTTTTGGGTCCAAGGCGGGCAGGATGAACATGCCGTCCGGTCCCTCGGGTATCGCCGGGACTCCTGGCGCCTTGTAGATGCTCACGCACCAAGGGTCGTTGGTGAATGGGCTCAGGTGCCAGCTCGAATACTGACTGTGAAGCATCGGTCTGAGGCGTCCGCAGCTTTGACTTTGTCGCGAGGATCGTGTCGGCGCTGGTCGAAAATCGAGCCGTTTCATCGGCTGAAATGAGCCAAAGTGCCGGATGCTACGTAGGCGAAACAAGCCTGAAGGCGTAGCGGGTCTCCCGGCCACCGCCGGGGTCCATCTTGAAATCTACTCTGTCGGTGCCTGCTTCCAGCTGTACTGTCCTTTTGAAGATGTCCCCATTGCAATGGACCTGCACCGGGGCGACGACTTCGGCGCCGGACCAGCTGGCCACCGACAGTTCGGTCCCGGAGGGTCCCTCACACAAGAACTGCAATTCGTAAGTGCCGGGTTTGGCAGACATTCCGAAGCTGGTGGGCGAATCCGAAACAGCGGAGCCAAACAACTCTCCCGGCACTGCGGGTTTCAGTTGCTTTGATGACCATTCGGCCATGTCCTCTTGCGCTGCAGGCCTGGGGTCAGTGTTGGGCCCTATGGTAACCCCGGCGGCTGCGGGCTTGCCGGTCGATGGGGTCGCGCTGATGGTGATGGGACCGCCCGCGTGTCTTAGGAATCGCTGGAAGATGGCGTCGCAGTCAACGTCTGTTGACAGCGGAAGCCCATCGCCCTCAACGATCGCCAGCTTGGCGAAGTAGCCGCCGGCACAGGCGGCCTTGACGACATAGTCCCCGGGAACAAGTACAGTGGCCAGTTTCCCGGCAGGCTCTGCTTCCGTAGGCATGCCAGCGTCGGGTTTGGATGCACCCAACAAACGGGCCACTTCGTCAACGTTTTCCTCAAATGATCGGGGCGGCACCGTGGCCCCTCCAAGCGATGAGCTGGCTGGCCGCTCAGGCGGGCCGCTGTACGTACAACCCGCCAGCGGAAGGACGAGTCCGGCCAAAACAAGCACTACTCTTCCGCGATGAGTCTGCATCCCCCAATGAGCTGACATGCCCTGAGCCTACTACGCCGTAATTGGGCGATGGTGGAGACAAACGCTCGTCGGAAGCCACCGCGGCATCGGCAACTAACGACAAAAACCACCGCCAAAGAGCGCCGAAGGCCACAGCCCTGGCGGGGTAGGCGGAAAGGCAGCCCTTCACCGGTTGCGGCGGGTTCAGCATCGAACGCCAGAAATTCATTGGTCCCCAATCCAATCGGCTGTTTCCGCCACCCTAACCCGTCCGCGCAGCGGGGCCTAGGAAGGTGACGCTCTCACCTGCCACCGTCCCATTCAAGGTTCCCTTACCGGACGTCCGCTCATCTCGAAACCAGGGTGAGCACAGCGATTCGGTCTGCGGGTTTCGTCTTCCTCGTGGTCCGTGTTGTGTGGGGAGTCGGGACCAGAAATCCGATCACGATCCTGGGTGCGGCTCGGCCGGCTGACGCGCCGCGAGACTTCCTGGCGGCCGTCGCAGTTTTTCCTGACGGTGGTAGTAGAGGAAGGCGATCACGGTGGCGGTCGCGAGGATGCCCGTGCCCATGATGCTCGCCTCAACACCGAAGTTCCCGCCCGTGAGCATTTCGTGGGAGTCAGGGCCGGGGCCGAACGCGAACAGGCTGCTCGCCTCAGCGTGGCCGCTGACAGGCAGGCCAAAGACGTTGCCCTGGAAGAAGTTCCACCCGGCATGGATGCCGGCGATCAACCATAGGTTGCCCTGCCCCAGCGCCACTAGGCAGGCGAACACCGCGTACAGGGTAATGTTGGCCAACACGATCGGCCTGAAGTCGAAGTGAATCACCGCGAAGAACACCGAGCTGGCAACGACCGCGACGACACCGTTGATCTGCAGGCCCGCGACTTGGAGCATGTAGCCCCGCAGTACGGCCTCCTCAGTGGAAGCCTGCACCACAAACACGAGCAACAGCACCGCGACCGGAACAAGCGCGGACGCTCCCAGGTTGGTGTGCGGTGAAATGCTCATCGCGTACTCCCCCAGCGACCACGGGATCAGCACGCCCAATGTCATCATCACAGCACCGATGACCAGACCGAGTACCAGCTTGACGACCGGGTTCGCGCCGCGGAAACCGATCGATGAGAACCGGCGCCCTTCCTTCAGGCGCGCGTCGGACGTTTCGACTCCCCCGCCATCCCCACAAGCGGCGATGTGTGCAGGTTCATTAGGCCTCCAGCCCGCGTTCGGTGACGCCATCATGGCTCGAGCACTCGGGCCCTCCAAGTGCCATTGGTCCCAACGGTTGCAGGCCGAGTGCGTAACCGCTGGCAAGGACCGGTCAACTCCGTTCGCCGTCGGCCCTGATTGCCCGGACAGTTCTCGCAGTCGTTGCCGACGCGCCTTCCGGCGTAGAGACTCCGCGCGGAGACAGATTGGGGCCGGGGCGGGGACGCGTTACTGGTCTTAAAACGATCGACATCTCTAGTCGTCTGCGGGCTGTCCGTCATATAGTTCACGGGGGTTTGGGGCTCTGGTTGCTTCGTTGTGGATGGGTTAGCGTCTTGTCCGTCCACGAGGCAGCTGACGGGAGCGGCCGCCAGCTGGCACTGACCCTGCATCAGGGGGCAGCCTCGCGCTTTTCCATCGCGGACAGGCCCAGGGGCACTCGCATTCGTCGCACTGGACCATTCGGACCACCGCCGGGGGCGGGAGGCCAGGCCTCAAAGCCCAGGTCTTCGCCAGTGCGGTGGCCCCCGTAGGCTGGGCTGCACTTCCGCAGACGAATCTGCTTTTGCGGTCCGTGTATGCGAACTGAGAGAGAGTGTGCTGCGTGAGCGCCGCTTCTTCACCCATCCCCCCTGCCGCCCCGGCCCCCGCTGCGCCTGACGCAGCACCACGGGCCCGGTCGATGCGGGGGCTCGTTCTCCTGGCCATCGGCTCGGCCCTGGCACTGTGCGGGATGGCCCTGCTCGCCGTCATCATTGTCGGCACCGCGACGCTGCAGACAGAGGCGCTGGCTCGTATCGCCAACCGCACGGTCACCTATCGGGCGGAGTTCGGGTTCGTCGAACGCAAGCTGTCGGGGCTCTCGGCCCTCATCGGCGGGCCCGGCATTCTGCTGCTGACGGCCATGTGCTTCCTTATCCCCGGATACCTGCGCCGGCGAGGCACGATGCACGGACTGCCCACCAGCGGCCTGTGCGGCGGGTCCGTCCTCGCTATCTACCGGCCGCTCGCGCTCTGGGCGCACGGCCTTTGGAGCCTCGTTCCGCTGGCCGCCTGGGCGCTGCTGATCCTGGTTCCACTGCGCAGCATGGCCGGTGGCGGATGGCCGGCCGGTCTGCGCGATGAGAACTCGACCGCCGTGTGGCTCGCCCTCGGCTTCTACGGGGCGGTCGCCAGCGGCCTGTTCGCGGTGATCGTCACCTCCCTCATCAAGAAGGCGTACTTTCTCGCCTGGCTCCGGCGACACCCTGACACACAGGTGGATGAAAGGAAGGGGGCGTTCTGGCGCTGGGTGTGCTTCACCTGGCGTTTTGACCTCTGGCTCGCCGGATTCGGCGGGGCGCTGATCGGGGTGTGCTGGATTGGCCTGGAATTCGACGGTCAGCAGTTCGTCGTGGCCGCCTCGCTGACCGGACTGGTGCTGCTTCTGGGCGGAATTGCTGTGAGCCTCAATTATTGGCGCGCCGGCAGGCCCCTCGGGGCCGCGATATCCAACGCATGACAGCGGTCCCGTGGCCAGGCCGTGCCGCCGCCCTCGCAACGGTCACCGCGGTTGTGGTGGCTCTTTCCGGGTGCAGCAGTCTGTGGCGCTCCGACGCGCCACCGGAAGATCCCACCTGGACGTACTCCGCTGCGATGAATACTCTCCGCGATGTCCCCGGCGTGGAGAAATCCTTCGTGACCAGCGGGCCCGTCGGCCTTCCGAACCAGATCGAGTTAACCACCGGGCTCAACCTCACCGGCGGGTACCCTGCGGAGCTGGTTCCCCAACTGGTCGATTACGTCCTCGCCGTCGCCTGGTCGATTCCGTTGAAGAAGCCCACCACCTCCGTCTCGATCGCGTTTAAGGCGGCGGGAAAAAGCGTTGACCTCAAACCGGCCGCGGCTGCCCTCGGCTGGCCCGAGTATCCCGGGCCAGTGCTGTCACTGTCGCCCCGCGACCTCGCGGAGCGATACGGCCCCTGGCCAGGCGACAGGCCAGCTCTTCCGGTAGAGCTGGCCGCCTACGTTCCCCCGCCACCAGCGCCGACAACACCCACCCCCACCGGCTGATCAGATTCTGCAATGCAGTCTTTACTGTCAACGACTGCATGAAGAACAGCACCGTCGGTCCAGGACGCCGGTTTAGTGGCAGTCGATGGCGTGGATGGCAGTGGCAAGACATCCTTCGCCGCCAAGCTGGCATTCGAGATCCAGAGTCGACCCGTGATCGTCATCCACGCTAGTCCTTGCCGTGCGGAGAGCTCCTGAAGCACTAGGCGATCCCGCTCGCCTGTTTCATCAATTGATCGATTACTGAGATTGGCGCGCCGCTTTTCAACGGCTCTCAGGAGTGTCGGGATTTGTCATTTTCAGAATCTGACTGCGCGAACCTTCCCCGTGGTATCGGAGGAACCTGGACGAGTTGTCGAACGGTCCGCCGGTCTTCCTGGCTGGCAGCCGCCTACTCGCCCGTACGCGGGTTCGTCCGTACCGTAGAAGTGGGTGTGGCTGGGGTCGCATTGGGTACGCCCTCTCCCATTACCGGGCCAGCCGGGGCACAGCGTTGCCTTTCGGATTTGATGAGGTCGCCCTGGGTTTTCCGCCGGGCGTCCAGAGGGGTAACTATGGCCGGAGCGTTCGAGCTTTTTCACGACGGGAACCTGTCTTTCGGGTTTAGGTTGAAGGCTCCCGATGGGACGGTTGTGGCGGTATCGGGCCCGTTCCCGGACAAGGTGTCGGCTGTCGAGGGTATCCGTGTCGTCCGTGAGTGTGCCGGAATGGGTTTGATCACCGATCTTTGCCCCATGCCCGGGGATTCCCACGAAAGTCTGGCGCGAACGGTATGAGCACTTTGGACAGCATGTTCACGTACTCCAGCGCGCTGGAGCCCAGCGCTTGCACCGCGGGGGCGTTTCTCATCGATGCCGTGACCGGGGTGATCGCGTGGTCCGATGCGCTCTACCGGATCCACGGATACCAGCGCGGAGAGGTCGTGCCCACCGTTGAGCTCGTCCTGGCGCACAAGCACCCGGGCGACAGGGCAAAAATACGGGAATTGCACGCCGGTATGGCCGAAGCCGGGGGGCACTTCTCCAGCTACCACCGCCTGATTGACTCCCACCAGCACGAACACAGGGTACTGACTACCGGGGAGGCCGTCCTCGACGCGAACGGCAGGCTCTTCTCCATCACGGGAATCATGGTCGACCTGACCTCAACTGTCCACGCCGAAACGGAACGGGCCGCCAGGGATGCAGTCGCCGGAGCCGTCCGCGCCCGCGCCGTCATCGAAAGAGCCGTGGGCATTCTTATGGGACGGCTCAGCATCGGTGCCGATGCAGCTTTCTCTCTGCTCAGTGTCCACAGCAACCACACCAACAAAAAACTGGCCGCCATCGCCTCTCAGCTTGTCGGCCTCGCCGAAGAGCCCCGCAACGCGGCCGTGCTCACTGCGGTCATCCATGACATTCAACGCCACACACCTCATGCCACCGCGGTACGCCGGGGCACGCCCAGCGAGGGTTTGGCTTAGGTAGGGGAACCGCCGTCTAGTGGTTAGTGCAGAAGGGAAGATGACACAGTCCATCTCGAATACGATCGTATTTGGGATGCCAGAGAGTCGAACGAGATTGGTTGCTGTCTGGGCTGGCTTCCGCTCCCGTGCACCGCGCCGTTTGGCCGAACCACAAGGGTGCAAGTCGACTCGTGAAATGACGTCAGAGGAGTCTCATGAACGGTCGTAGGTGACGGCCATCCCCTTGGATGGACTTTCAAGCACCCGCGTATTGGGCAACGGAGTGGGCCCCGATTGCCGTGTTGAGTTCTTCCAGGGTCGGGGGGTTTGCTCCCGGGCGCTGTACGGTGATGGCCGCGGCCGCAGCTGCGGTGTGTCCAAGTTGCTCCAGGACAGCCGGGGCGATGCCTTCGGTTCCTCGGGTGAGGAAGCCCAGGATCAGGGCGGACATGAAGGAGTCCCCCGCGCCTATAGTGTCTGCAACTGTGGTTTTCACGGCAGGGATGCTGATGTTGGCGGCGGCGGAGGTGAATTGTGAACCTTCGGCGCCCTTGGTTATGACGGTCAACCGGGTGCCCAGTCCGAGGATATGTGCTGCGGTTTCTTCCAGGCTTTTTTGGGGGTACAGCCACTGGGCGTCCTCGTCGCTGAGTTTGACGACGTCGGTTAAGGGCACGAGCTCTTCGAAGATGGCCTTCGCTTCGGCATGGCTGCCGAGCAGGGCTGGGCGGATGTTCGGGTCGTAGGTGATCATGCAGTGTTTGTGGGCCTGTTCGAGCAGGGCTTTCACGGCGCCGGCACCGGGACTAAGGAACGTGGCGATGGATCCGGTGTGCAGGATTTTTGGGAAGTAGGCTGGGGTTGTCGGGGCAAGGTCCCAGGAGATGTCGAAGTCGTACCGGGCGGAGCCGTCCGGTGCCAAGGTTGCTGTTGCCGATGCGGTCCGGGTGAGGGATTTTGATCCGGGCAGAAGTATGACTCCTGCGCTGCTGAGATGGTTTTCGATGGAGATTCCCCGCGCGTCCGGGGCGATGGCTGTGAGCAGGCCTGTGGTTACGCCGAGGCGGCCTAGTCCGTAGGCGACGTTGGCCGGCGAGCCGCCCGGGTGTTCCACTTGGTCGTCTGACGTGGTGACCACGTCGATCAGTGCCTCGCCTACGACCATGACGTCGAGTGTCTGGTTAGCGTCGTGCCGGGCTGTTGTGAGGTAATCCATGGTCTGTCTCTCGTGGAAGCTGATGGCGGAGCCCGTCCAAGCCACATCAGTCCGCGGACCGGTATCCGGTCCGCGGAACTGAAAATGGCGGCAGCAGTTGTTCAGGCGGTGGCTGCACCGGTCATGATCGCAACTGCATCGGTCATGGTGTGTGATTGCGGGGTGATGGTGGCGGCGCATTTGCCCAGGCGCTGGATGTGGATCCGGTCCGCTACGTCGAATACGTGGGGCATGTTGTGGCTGATCAGGATGACTGGCAGGCCGCGGTCCCGGAGGTCCCGGACCAACTGCAGGACCTGGTTCGACTCCCGGACGCCGAGTGCCGCCGTCGGCTCGTCCAGCACGACCACTTTTGAACCGAACGCCGCGGCGCGGGCCACTGCGACGGCCTGGCGCTGGCCTCCGGAGAGGTTCTCCACCGGCACTGTGACGTCCTGGAGGGTGGAGATTCCCAGCCGGGTCAATTCCTGCTTGGCCTTCGTGCGCATGCCTTTGGTGTCAAGCATCCGGAACACGCTCCCGAGGAGTCCCGCACGCCGTTCCTCCCGGCCGAGGAATAGGTTGGAGGCGACGTCCAGGGCTGGCGAAACGGCAAGGTTCTGGTACACCGTTTCGATGCCGTGGGCACGGGCGTCCTGGGGGCGTTTGAAGTGGACCGGTTGCCCGGACACCATCAGCTCGCCCGTGTCCGGAATTTCGGCCCCGGTGAGGCACTTGATCAGCGTGGACTTTCCTGCGCCGTTGTCGCCGATGATCGCCAGGACTTCGCCCGGGTACAGGTCCAGGCTGACGCCGTCCAGGCCGACGACGCGGCCGAAGGTCTTGACGAGGTTCCGGGCCTGCAGGATGGGCTGGCGCACTTGCGTTCCGGCCGGCTCCAGATGGGTGGCAGTCATGATTTCACCTTTCGGATCCACTGGTCGATGGACACAGCGAGGATGATGAGGACGCCCACCGCGAGTGTCTGGTAGAGCACATCCAGGCCTGCGAGGGAGAGCCCGTTGCGGAAGACGCCGACGATCAGCGCGCCCAGGAGGGTTCCCCAGACCGACCCGCGTCCGCCAAAGAGGCTGGTTCCCCCAATGACCACGGCGGTGATGGAGTCCAGATTCAGGTCGACGCCGGCGTTGGGACTGGCTGCGTTGGTGCGGCCGATCTGTATCCAGGCGCCGACGGCCAGGACAGCGCCGGCGGCGAGATAGACGCTCATGAGGACCTTGTTCACGGCGATGCCGGCCAGGCGGGCAGCTTCCTTGTCATCGCCCACGGCGTAGACGTGCCGGCCCCAGGCGGTTTTGCCGAGGATGAACGCGATCGCGATGTAGAGCAGGAGCATCACGACGACGCCGGTGGAGATCCTGACCGGGCCCACCGGGAAGGTGGTTCCGGTCCACGTCAGAAGGGGCGGCATGGCCGAGCCGCGCACTGTCGCTCCGTTGGAGTAGAGCAGGGTCAGGGCGATGAAGATATTCAGCGTGCCAAGGGTGACGATGAACGGCGGGAGCCGGAACCGGGTGACCAGAAACCCGTTCAGGGCCCCGGCGGCGAGTCCGACGACCAGGCCCGCGAGGAGCGCGACAGGTGCGGGCAGTCCGTTGTTGACGGCGAGTTGGGCCATGACCATGGACGAAAGGATCATGACGGCCCCGACGGAAAGGTCGATGCCTGCGGTGAGAATGATGAGGGTCTGGGCGATGGCCAGGGTGCCGACGACGGAGACCTGCTGGGTAATCAGGGAGAGGTTTTCAACCCGCAGGAACCTGTCATTGAGGAGGCCGAACACGACCACCGAGATGAGAAGTACAAGGGCGGGGCTGACCGCGGGGTAGCGGTGGAGGATATTGCGTATCCGGCTGAGCGGTGTCTGGCGGTCGAGGAATTCCTCCGCCAGGTCGGCATGCCCGGCGCTGGGCGGGCCGGCGGTCTGTTGCTGGGTCACGATTGGTCCTGATCTTCCGTGATGGTTGCTAGAGCGGAGCTAGCTCGGTAGATGCGGGGCGGGGAGGCCGATAGCGGGCTCCGGCCTCCCCGCCCCGCAGTGAAGCTGGGTGTGCTACTTTCCCCAGCAGATGTCGGAGGCTTCGGTCGTGGTGATGCTCTTGACGCCGTCGGCCGGCTTGTCCGTGACGAGTTCGACGCCGGTGTTGTAGAAGTCCAGCCCCGGGGAGTTGGCCGGCTTCTGGCCGGTCTTGGCGAGGTCAACGATGGCCTTGACGCCCAGTTCGGCCATCTTGACCGGGTACTGCTGGGCCGTGGCGCCGATGACGCCGGCCTTGACGTTGTTCACGCCCGTGCAGCCGCCGTCCACCGAAACCACCAGCACGTCCTTTTCCTTGCCGGCGGCCTTCAGTGCCTCGAAGGCACCCGCTGCTGCAGGTTCGTTGATGGTATAGACGACGTTGATGTTCGGGTTCTTGGCGAGGAGGGTTTCCATGGCGGTGCGTCCGCCGTCCTCGGCGCCCTGGGAGGCCTGGCTGCCGACGATCTCGTAGTCGCCGCCCTTGCCGCCGGTGTACTTGCCGGTCTTGGCTTCGTCGCCGTTCTTCTTCTTGTCCGCGGTGTCGATACCCAGGCCGGTCAGGAAGCCCTGGTCCCGGTTGTAGTCAACCGAGACGACCTTGTCGTCAAAGAGATCGACGAGGGCAATGGTCGCCTTTTTCCCATCCAGCTGGGCCGCGGTCCATTTGCCGATCAGCTCGCCGGCGGCAAAGTTGTCCGTGGCGAACGTGATGTCGGCGGCGTCGGCCGGGTCCGGCGGGGTGTCCAGGGCGATGACGAAGAGCCCGGCGTCCTTGGCCTTCTTCAGGGCGTCCACTACGGACGGGCCGTTGGGGGTGATCAGGATGCCCTTGTCGCCCTTGGAGATGGCGTTCTCGATGGCCTGGATCTGGGTGTCCTCGTCGCCGTCAGCCTTGCCGGCTGCGAGCTTCAGGTCCACGCCGCCGGCCTCGGCGGCCTTCTTTGCCCCGTCCTGCATGGAGACGAAGAACGGGTTGGTCGTGGTCTTAACGATCAGCGAGACGCCTACCTTTTCACCGGACGCGCTTCCCGTTGATGTGGTGGACGGGGAACTTCCGCCGCAGGCTGAAAGACTGAGCGCTCCCAGGGTCAACACTGCTCCTGCAGCGAACAGGCGGGTGGCCGTTGAACGGGGTGCTTTGGAACTCAACATTGAATCTCCTGGTGTTTGAGGCCTCATCGGCCTCGACAACGATGTCATGTACGATGTAACCAGCATCACACCGGAGAGTCAATAGATGCACTTAGAAGGAGCGATTTACTTGACAACGATGTCCGATCGTAGCCAGCCGGCCCTTTCCGCCAGTCGTCCGACAATGCGCCACGTGGCTGCGCTTGCCGGCGTCGGCATTAAGACCGTGTCCCGGGTGATCAACGACGAACCTGGCGTGTCGGACGCCACCCGGGAAAAGGTGCTCAGCGCTTCACGACAACTCAACTACCAGCTGGACATGGCGGCCGGAAGCCTGCGCCGCGCGGGCAGGAGAACGCTTTCCGTCGGGCTCCTGCTGCCGAGTGTCTCCAACCCATTCAGTGGCGAGATCCACCGGGCCATAGAAGATGCGCTGGGGGCCAGAGGGATAGCGGTCTTTGCCGCCAGCCTCGACGATGACCCCCGGCGGGAGCAGGCCATCGTTACGGCGTTTCTTGGCCGGCGTGTTGATGGGCTTATCCTCACGCCGATCGCGAGAAGCCAGGCATACGTAATCCCGGAGCATTCCCGTGACCTGCCCTTGGTCTTCATCGACCGCGAGCCGGTAGGGATGGAAGCAGACGCCGTTGTGACCGACAACGCCGTGGGCGCCGCGAGTGCGGCCGCTCACCTGATGAGCTTCGGCCACACCAGACTCGCCTACCTGGGCGACCGTACAGACATACAGACCGCACGGGAACGCCGGCGGGGGTTCATGGAGGAAATCGGCCGGCACGGAATTCCCACGTCAACGATTCCCATCCGCGAAAACCTTCACGATGAAGAATCGGCGAGGCTGGCCGCACTGGAGCTACTCACTGCCGCTGAGCCACCGACTGCGATCTTCTCCAGCCAAAACCTGGTCACCTTCGGGGCCATGCGTGCCTTGCGGGAGCTAGGGCTACGCAACCGCGTGGCCTTAATAGGATTCGATGACTTTACCCTTGCCGACATGATGGAGCCCGCTGTGACAGTCATCGCCCAGCATCCCGAGCGGATCGGCAAGCTGGCAGCGGAGCGCCTGCTGGCCAGGATTGACGGCGACGAACAGCCTCCACGTACCTATGTCGTCCCCTCCGAGCTGATACAAAGGGGCTCCGGGGAACTCCGCCCGCCGGCCTGACGCCGGAGAACTTCCTTAGCCACCTGCCGAACAGATTGACCTGAAAGGACCATGATGACCAAAACCCTGTACGCCGAATTCACCGTCAAACCCGGCAGCGAAGCCCGCGTCGCGGAGATGATGCTCGAACTGACCCGGCACGTCCGCCGGGAACAGGGCAACGAACTGTTCCTTCCCTATACGCGGGAAGAAAATCCCCGGGAGTACTTTGTCTTCGAGGTCTACCGCGATGAAGCTGCATTCCAGGAACACATCAGCGCCGACTATGGCGCAAGATTCAACGAGGAACTGGCACTCCACATCGAAGGCGACGGCTCGGAACTGACCTGGCTCCTGCCGGTGGAATAGCCCGCGGCCACGACTCTGCCAACCCACCGTCCGTGGGGCTGCATCCGCGCTCCCTGGGTGGGTTGAACGGAACCGAGTACCCAAAAAAAGCACCCTTCCAGGCTGTCCGCTGGTGGGGCGATGACGGCTACCCCGCCCATGGATTCCCCTGCCTCAGTAGAGGGATGGATCTCTCATACTTCGGCCGCTCAGAACCGTTGACTTGTCTGATGGACATAACTTAGTGTCCAACGCATTGACAACGTTGTCTAACCCAAGGCACGCGCAACGAAGGGCGAAATTAGCAGATGAAGATAACGACCACCAGCAGGACGCATGCCGTTTCTGCACTGACCCTCGCGGGGCTGACGCTGGCCGCGGCACTGGCAGGTTCCCTGCCGGCGTCGGCCGCCACAGGCCTCGGGGACGAACCCTACCGGCCGGCCATTCACTACACGCCCGAAAAAAACTGGATGAACGACCCCAACGGGCTCGTTTTCTACAAGGGCGTCTATCACATGTACTACCAGCACAACCCCTCCGGTAACACCTGGGGGAACATGTCATGGGGCCACGCCACGTCCACGGACCTGGTCCACTGGAAGGAACAACCCCTGGCCATCTCGGCCGATACTGAGCAGGACATCTTCTCCGGCAGCGTCGTAGTGGACAAGGACAATACGTCCGGCTTCGGCACGAAAGAGAACCCCCCGATGATCGCGGTCTTCACCAGCGCCTATAAGGATGCCTCTCCGCACCGAGGCCTGCAGGCTCAGTCGCTGGCCTACAGCCTCGATGACGGACAGACCTGGACCAAATACTCCGGCAATCCGGTGCTGAACCGGAACTCCGCGAACTTCCGGGACCCGAAGGTCTTCTGGTACAACCAGCCCGGGGGCGGCGGCTACTGGGTAATGACCGCGGTCGAAGCCCAGGACCACAAGGTCGTCCTCTACAAGTCGAGCAACCTCCAGGACTGGACGGCACTCAGCGAATTCGGGCCCGCCAATGCCACCGGCGGCCAATGGGAATGCCCGGACCTGTTCCCGCTCGCCGTGGACGGCGACAAAGGAAACATCAAATGGGTCATGGTGGTCAACATCAATCCCGGCGGCGTGGCCGGCGGATCCGCCGGCCAGTACTTCGTCGGAAACTTCGATGGCACCACCTTCACCTCCGACACCACCAAACCGGCCGCCGCGCTTCCTCCCGGCACGGTCCTGGCCGGATTCAACGACGGAACCTACAACGGCTGGACAGTGAACAACGAGCCGGGCAACGGGAAGAACGGGCCCTTCGGTAATGCCCCGGCCTCCGGTGCCATTGCCGGCCAGAGCCCGGTGTCCGGATTCGGCGCCCCGGGCCTCATCAATTCGTTCAACGACGGTGACTGGCCGCTCGGGTCCATGCAGTCACCAACCTTTACCGTGTCCGACGACTATTTGAACTTCCTCGTGGGCGGCGGCAAGCACCCTCGAGTCTCCGACAAGCTGGACAACACCCCACCCGAGGGGGAGCTTAAATTCAACGGCTTCGAGGTTCCCGCAGGTACCACACTGGCCGACTCCGGCTGGGCCGGAACCGGCGATCTGACACCCAACTTCCAGCCCGCTAGTAGTGGCGGGGACTTTTACATCGGGTCCAAGCGCATCAACACATTCGAGACGGGCACCACACCGGGCGATGACCGGCAGGGCACGCTGACATCACCGGAATTCCCGATCACCAAGAATTTCATGAGCATGCTGGTCGGCGGCGGCAACCGCTCTGCGGACTCCGGACAGATCCTGGCTGTCCAGTTGCTCATCAACGGCAAGGTGGTCCGTTCCCTGGCAGGAGATAATTCCGGAGTTCTGAACTGGAAGGGCTGGGACGTCTCAGAATTCGCGGGACAGAATGCCCAGTTGCGGGTCGTTGACCAAGCTACGGGCGGGTGGGGACACCTGACCCTTGACCACGTCATGCTCACCGACACCGCCGCTGTTCCCAGGTCCGATGAAGAGACCGTGAACCTGGTTGTCAACGGAAAGGTGGTCCGCACGGCCACAGGCAACGACAGTGAATCGCTGGATTGGGCATCCTGGAATGTTAAAGAATTCGTTGGCCAACAGGCACAGATCAAAGTCGTCGACAACAACCGATTCGGTTGGGGGCATATCCTCGCTGACGAATTCATGGCGAGCTCCACAGCAGCCACAAGTCGCCTGCAGTCCTATGACTGGCTGGACTACGGCCGGGACCTCTACGCGAGCGTGTCTTTCGGCAACATGCCCGATGACAAGCGGGTCATGCTGGGCTGGATGAATAACTGGGACTACGCGAACGACATCCCCACCAACCCTTGGCGCAGCGCCATGGCACTACCCCGCGAGGTCAACCTGACCCAGACCCCCGACGGCCCCCGCCTCACCCAACGCGCCGTCAAGCAGGTGGACAAACTGGGCGGAAAAGTCTCCTACACCGACAAGAAGGGCGGCCCGATTCCCGCGGGGACACACCAGCTCCCGGCTGCCGCCTCGGGACAGGTCCAGCAGGTGGACATTACCTTTGCCCCCAGTACGGCGAAAAAATCCGGCATCACCGTCCTGGGCGACGGAAACTCCTCGACAGTCATCGGTTACGACGCCACGACCGGAAAAATGTTCGTTGACCGCACAAAATCCGGCAACACCGCATTCCACCCGGCATTCCCCTCCGTCGAGTATGCCCCCGTCACTTTGGATAAGAAGGGCAACATCACCATGCGGATCTACCTCGACCGGTCCTCCGTGGAAGTATTTGCTCAGGACGGTCTGCGGACCATCACCGACCAGGTCTTCCCCAACGCCGGCGCCGACAAGATGTCACTCTTCGCAGAAGGCGGGACCGCCCAGCTCAAATCACTCACCGTGACACCGCTGGAAAAGGCAATGTTCCTTCCCGAAAAGAAGCAACCGTAGCCCGCTCTGACCGCCCCCTGAAAGTCGGGGCTGAAGGGACTGCGTACGGTATTTCACCGGACGCAGTCCCTTCAGCTTTCCGTCCTTAGCCGGCGCGGCCTTCGGGGCTGTTATCAGAGGACTTCTACAACTGACAGGGATCCCAGTTGTCTAGTTCCCGAAATGACTCCAGATTATCGGTGCGACTTCGGTTTCACGTCTCAGTAATGGATCGTATTTGAGATGACGCGTGCCCGTCGGTTCCACGATGTAGACCCGTCCATGGCCTTCCCCTGCGGCACCGGAGGGCTGGTTTCCCGACGTTCGAACGCACCGGTTTAGAGGCTCGCACTAGAAATATGGGAAGACCGCCTGTCGACGGTCTCCCCAATTTCTTGCGTTGCTGGAATGGGTTTATGGCTGCGTTGGGGTCGGGCCCTGGGGCGCAAACTGTGGCCAGCCCTTGGCGACGCCGCGGACCGCCGTTGCAAGGGCCTCGATAGCTTCCGGTGACATCAGCATGGCCGCATTCGGGTAGTTCACGTGTGACCCGACATTCATGCCCAGCAAGAGTCCCCCTGAATTTATGACAGGACCTCCGGAATCTCCCTCCTGTCCCTCGGGAACCATTAGGCGAACGGGTCCGTCCAGCAGGGTGGAGTGGTGTTCGGTATCGCTTAGTGCCGGAAACTCGCTGCGGCGTCCGAGTTGGGTAACGAGCGCACCGGGTTGGTGATCACCTTTGTCGACAGGCAGATGGAAGCTGCTGTACATCTTCACAATGCGGTCGTCGGACTGGAGAGGCAGCAAGATGATGTCCGCGATGGTACCGGGCCGTTCCTGGCGAAGCCGGTATTTGAACCGGGGAACCCTCTTGCCCTTGTGACCTTCAATGAAGAGAACAAACTCCTCGATCCGTTTAGGCAACCCATCTTCCTCATCCACATCCACTGTGTCAGCAAGAAATATGCTGTCCGGCCACAGAGACCAGTCGGCCCTCGGCGCCAACTCGCAATCGCCCAGATGGGCAACCGTAACCAAGAAGGTCGAGCCGTGGATGCGGGCGAGGAAACCACTTCCATGAAGCCATTGATCAGCAGTACTGTATTTGCGCGCCATAAGGGGGGCATTTCTTCTCGGCGCCGACGCATCGTTCATCAACGGGGCGTCCATCGTCGCTGACGGCGGATACACCGGCGTGGACTACTTCATGAAGAAGGAAAACGATTCCCTTGGATAAGCCTCGCTAAATGGCAGAGGGTGGTCTTCTACGTCCCAGGCCATCCCCGGCTCACGGCGCAGATCCGCCCCAAATATTCCTGCAGCTGGCTCCATCGTTTTGAGACCATGGAGCCAGCCTTTGCGGAATCCGGCTCGATCGGTACACCGAAATGGTCTCTCCCCAGAAAGATGCCCGGGCCAGATCCCAACGCAAGAGTAAACGGCTTCGCTTTGGCGGGCAAGAGGTTTCAATGTGAATTGAAAATTCTGCCGCACTGTGATTAAAGCGCCCGCGCATTCCACATTTCCGGGCCCGCCCCGGAAGTGAACTAGCCGGCCGGGCTCACAAAGTCCTCCAGCACCGTCCGGTCGAAGAAACGGATCTCGCCGGTTTCCGGAAAGAACACGGGAACAACAGAAGTGCTGGGGTCCTTCGAGGTTTCGTAGATTTCGGGGGCACCCCCGTGCCTGCGGGCGATGGTGCCGACCAGGTCCGTACCGCGGACCTTGACGGTCCGGTATTTGTAGCTCATTGGGGCTCCTTTGGTGACGTGGGACACAGCCTACTCCCCGAAGTCCGGACGGCGCGGGCCGCCCGGCGGGTGCGTCATGGAAGAACGCGCGGCCCGCACTGGTGCACAATGCGTTCATGACCAATGACGCTCCCCGCCCGGTCTACTTCCTTTCGGACAGTACGGGCATCACCGCAGAAACGCTCGGCAACACCTTGCTGACGCAGTTCCCCGCGAACGATTTTGACCGCATCACGGTCCCCTTCATCACCACCGTCGACCAGGCACGCGCGGTCGTCAGGGTCATCGACAACCGTGCGGCCGCCGGCCTGCAGCCGATCGTCTTTTCCACAGCCGTCGGCAGCGACATCCGCCAGACCCTGGGCACCTGCAAGGGAATCATCGTGGACCTCATCGGGACGCACGTCGGCCAGCTGGAGCGGGCCCTGGGCACCGAAGCCAGCGGGGAACCGGGCCGGGCCCACGGACTCGGCAACGCCGCCCGCTACCAGTCCCGGATGGCCGCCGTCGAATACGCCATGGAGCACGACGACGGCGCGAGCCTGCGCGCGCTCGAAAAGGCCCAGGTCATCCTGGTGGCCCCGTCCCGCTGCGGCAAAACGCCCACCACCATGTACCTGGCCCTGCAGCACGGCATCTTCGCCGCCAACTTCCCGCTGGTGGACGAGGACTTCGAACGCGAGGGACTCCCCAAGCCGCTGCGGCCGTTCGTTTCGAAGTGTTTCGGCCTCACCACCAATCCCCTGCGCCTGAGCCAGGTCCGCACCGAACGCCGCCGCGGCTCGCCCTACGCGTCGCTGCGGCAGTGCGGCTTCGAGCTCCGCAGCGCCGAACGGCTGTACGTGTCCCACGGAATCACCTACCTGAATTCGGCCAGCGTCTCCGTCGAGGAAATGGCCGCCACCATCCTCCAGAAGATGAACCTCAAACACTAGGGAATTGGTTCACAAGTGTTGCGTGGACCACATCATGTGGAAACAGCGGCGCAGACCTGTCACTGTGGACAGGACTTGCGCCCATCAACCGGCGATCGCCCCATGCGGGGCGGCGATACCCCATGCCACCATCTGCAAAGGAGCAGCAACCATGACGACAGACATCCTGTGGTTCTCAGAACTCGGCCTCAAGGATCTGGACCGAGTGGGCGGCAAGAACGCCTCCCTCGGCGAGATGGTGCAGAACCTGACCTCTGCCGGCGTCCAGGTGCCTGACGGCTTCGCCACGACGGCGGATGCCTACCGCAGCTTCCTGGCTGACTCCGGCCTGGACCAGAAGATTGCCGACAGGCTGGTGGGCCTGGACACCGATGATGTGACGGCCCTGGCAGCAGCGGGCCAGGAGATCCGCACGCTGATGCGCGAGACGCCTTTCCTGCCGGACTTTGAGTCCCAGATCCGCGCCTCCTACCAGAAGCTGGTGGACAAGCACGGCGGCTCCGACGACCTCTCCTGGGCCGTCCGTTCCAGCGCGACGGCCGAAGACCTTCCCGACGCCTCCTTCGCCGGACAGCAGGAAACCTTCCTGAACGTCCGCGGCATCGAGAACATCCTGGTCGCCATCAAGGACGTCTTCGCGTCCCTCTACAACGACCGGGCCATCGCCTACCGCGTGCACCACAAGTTCGAGCACGCCGAAGTGGCACTCTCGGCAGGCATCCAGCGCATGGTCCGTTCCGACGTCGGCGCCTCCGGGGTCATGTTCACCATGGACACCGAATCCGGATTCCAGGACGCTGTCTTCGTCACCTCCTCCTACGGCCTCGGCGAAGCCGTCGTCCAGGGCGCCGTCAACCCGGACGAGTTCTACGTCTACAAGCCCGCCCTGGAGGCGGGCCGCCCGGCCATCCTCAAGCGCGGACTGGGCGAAAAAGCGCTCCAGATGACGTACACGAGCAACCGTGAAATCGGCCACACCATCGACTTTGTTCCGGTCGAGGCGTCGCTGCGGAACCGCTTCAGCCTTACGGATGACGACGTCGAGCAGCTCGCCCGCCACGCCGTCGCCATCGAAAACCACTACGGACGCCCCATGGACATCGAATGGGGCAAGGACGGGATCGACGGCGGCCTGTACATCCTGCAGGCACGCCCGGAGACCGTACAGTCCCGCAGGACGTCCGGCAGCCTGAGCCGTTTCCGCCTGAACGCGTCCAGCAAGGTCCTGGTCGAGGGCCGCGCCATCGGCCAGCGCATCGGCGCCGGCAGCGTCCGGATCCTCACCGCGATTGACCAGATGGCAGCCTTCAAGACCGGCGACGTCCTGGTCGCGGACATGACCGACCCGGACTGGGAACCGATCATGAAGCGTGCCTCCGCCATCGTGACCAACCGCGGCGGACGCACCTGCCACGCGGCCATCATCGCCCGCGAACTGGGGATTCCCGCCGTCGTCGGCACCGGGGACGCCACCGACATCCTCTCCGACGGGCTCGACGTGACCGTCTCCTGCGCGGACGGCGAGACCGGCGTCATTTACGAGGGACTCCTGGACTTCAGCGTCGAGGAAACCGAAATCACCCAGCTGCCCGAGGCCCCGGTCAAGGTCATGATGAACGTCGGCACCCCCGAGCAGGCCTTCACCTTCGCGCAGCTGCCCAACCACGGCGTGGGCCTGGCCCGGCTGGAATTCATCATCAACCGGCAGATCGGCATCCACCCCAAGGCGCTGCTGAACGTCGACGAGCAGCCCGCGGACGTGATTGTGGAAATCCGGGAGCGGATCGCCGCCTACGACAGCCCGCGCGACTACTACATCAAGCGCCTGGCCGAAGGCGTGGCAACCATCGCCGCGGCCTTCGCACCGGAGCCTGTGATTGTCCGGATGTCCGACTTCAAGTCCAACGAGTACGCCAACCTCCTCGGCGGACCCGCCTACGAGCCGCACGAAGAGAACCCGATGATCGGCTTCCGCGGCGCCTCGCGGTACCTGGAGCCGTCCTTCCGGGACTGCTTCGACCTGGAGTGCGAGGCCCTGTCCTTCGTCCGCAACGAGATGGGCCTGACCAACGTCAAGCTGATGATCCCGTTCGTGCGGACCCTTGACGAGGCCAGCGGCGTCATCGACCTGCTCGCCGAAAACGGCCTGCGCCGGGGCGAAAACGGCCTCGAGGTCATCATGATGTGTGAGATTCCGTCCAACGCGCTGCTGGCCGACGAGTTCCTGGACTACTTCGACGGCTTCTCCATCGGGTCAAACGACATGACCCAGCTGACGCTGGGCCTGGACCGGGATTCCTCGATCGTCGCCGGCAGCTTCGACGAGCGCAACCCTGCCGTCAAGAAGCTGCTGAGCATGGCCATCAAGGCGTGCAAGGCACGCGGCAAGTACGTCGGCATCTGCGGCCAGGGGCCGAGCGACCACCCGGACTTCGCCGAATGGCTGGTCGAGGAAGGCATCGACTCCGTCTCGCTGAACCCCGACACCGTGGTGGAAACCTGGATCCGGCTCGCCGGCGCAGCAGAAGCATCGGCGGCCACCGCCGCAGCCAACTAAGGTTCCTGTCCCGGGGCCGCGGGACAGGTTCGCGCCTGTCCCGCGGCCTCTTTGCGTCATCGGCCTCCTGCGCTGGGCGTCTGCACAAGACCGGGCCGGTGCCGCCGTCAATTGGTCCATTGAGCAGCGGGCCCGGGACGCGCTTAACTAGGTGTCATCAGCGTTCCGCACCAATGACGTTCAGGACACAGCGTGACTTTGCAGCAGGATCGGGCCAACGGCGCCCCCGGATTTTGGACCGACGCACTGAGCGGCGACAGCCTTGAGGATTTGCCGGCCGACGCACCGTGCCCGGATGACTGCCACTTCTGCTCGGGTCCCGAGACGGACTGACGCCAACCGGCGGCCCTAGACCCGGGCGCACTGCAGCCTGCTGGCCGCAGCCGCGTCCAGGACCAGCGTGGCGTTCGGGTGGCGCTGGATCAGCGACGCCGGGAAGTCTTCCGTGACGGGGCCTTCGACGGCACGCGCCACGGCCTGGGCCTTGGCTTCGCCGTGCGCGATCAGCAGCAACTGCCTCGCCTCGCCAATGGTGCCCAGGCCCTGGGTGATGGCATGGGTGGGGACATCCGCCAGAGAGTCGAAGAATCTCGCGTTGTCCTCCCGCGTGCTGGGCTCGAGCTCAACCACCCGGGTCCGCGAGTCGAACGCCGACGGAGGTTCGTTGAATGCCAGGTGGCCGTTGGAACCGATGCCGAGGATCTGCAGATCGATCCCGCCGGCGGCGCGGATGCTGCGCTCAAAGTCGGCCGCCTCCTGCACGGGGTCCGGCGCCAGCCCGTCCGGCGTGCGGACGAGGTCCGGGTCCAGGCCGAGCCGTTCGATGACCTCCCGCCGGATGACCCGCGCATAGCTCTCCGCGTCGGCAGCACCGAGCCCGAGGTACTCATCCAGGGAAAACCCGCGGACCCGGCCCAGGTCCAGGTTCTGCTCTGCCAGCGCCGCGTACAGCGGCAGCGGGGAGGAACCGGTGGCCAGGCCCAGGACTGCCGTCGGCGTTGCCCTGACGAGTTCGGCGATGAGGTTCGCGGCGCGGATTCCGGCCTCCGCGCCGGTGCCTGATTCGATGATCTTCACGTGTGCTTCCTTGATCGTGGGCCGTCCGGCGGGACGGGTGGTGCGGGGCGGGTGGTACGGGCTGGCGCTGCGGATCTAGCCCTGGGCGTGCGCGGGCGTGGAGCGGACGAACCGTTCGGTGATGCGCATCGGGTTGGTGACGGCCGTGCCGATCACCACGGCGCTGGCACCGAGCAGGAACGCGTCCTCCACCTGCCGGGGTTCCCAGAACCGGCCCTCGGCGATGATCGGGACGTTGATCGCGGACCACAGGTGTTCGAGCAGGGCGAAATCCGGGGAGCTCGGCACGGCGTCGTCGGAGGTGTAGCCGGAGAGCGTCGTGGCAACCAGTTCCGCTCCGGCTGCTGCCGCCGCCTGCCCGGCGGCGAGGGAGTCCACGTCGGCCATGACCGGCACGCCGAGTTCGCCCCGGATCCGCCGGATCAGCTCAAAAGCTGATTCCGGGCCGCTGCGTGGCCGGGACGTCGCGTCGAGGGCCACGATGTCAGCGCCCGCCTCAACAATGAGTGCTGCATCGGCGAACGTGGGCGTGATGTAGACCGGCCCGGCGCCGAAGACCTTGCGGATGCCGATGACCGGCCGGCTGCACTGCTCCTTGACGGCACGGATGTCGTCTTCGCCCTGGATCCGGAGTGCCGCAGCGCCGCCCTGCTCCGCGGCGAGCGCCATGGCGGCCATGTGGACCGGCCCGTGCAGCGGGTTGCCGGCCCGGGCCTGGCAGGAAACAATCAGCCCACCCATCAGGGACTTGATCAGCGCTGCGTGCCGCGTCATGGCTGCCCCTGGCCGGACGGCAGCCGGCGGGCGGGCGTGTGCGGCTCCGGCGCATTGAGCCGCACCGTCACATAGGGGTCCTGTTGCGGGAAGGCCGACGGCGCCCGGAGCAGCTCGCGGGCGAGCGTCAGGGCTCCCTCGAGGGAGCCCCCCAGCGGCGTCCGGAGTTCAGCGTCGGGGCGGATCATGGCGAAGCGGGCGGCCAGGGGTTCCAGCAGCAGCGCGCCGGCGTCGAACAGCCCGCCGGTGTAGGTCGCGAGCGGGGGGACGCCGTCGGCGAGCGCGGCGGCAAGGTTGTCCGCCAGATGCTCTCCGGCCCGTGTCCAGATTCCGGCGGCCACGGGGTCTCCCGCGTGCGCGGCCCCGGCGACGTCCGTGGCGAAGGACGCGAGGACTCCGGCGCGGTCGTCCCGGGTGTAGATCTCCCGGGGCAGCAACTCCGGGGCACCCCAGCGTTCGCGGAGCAGTACCAGCAGCGCAGCCGAACCGCCGGGCCTGCCGTCGTGCGCCGCGAGGGCGGCCTGCAGTCCGGCGGTGCCGATCCAGCTGCCGCTGCCGAGGTCGCCCAGGACGTGCCCCCAGCCGTCCACCCGGTGCCAGCGGCCCGCGAAGTCGGCGCCCAGGCCCACGACTCCGGTTCCGGCGGACACGACGGCTCCGCCGCCGAGTCCGATACCGCCCACCAGCGAGGTGACGGCGTCGGAGGCCAGGGCGATCGGGATCGGCCCCAGCTCGGCGCGGAGGGTGCGGTGGGCGTCGTCGGTGCCGGCCGTGAGGCTCAGCAGCCCGCTCATCCCGACGCCGGCGGCCCGGAGCACTCCGCCCTGGCCTGCGACGGCGGTCAGGGCTGCCGGCACCAGGGATGCCAGGATGCCCGCCAGCGGGATCCCGCCGGGCCGGACCTCAATCCGGTCCCCGGCGATCCGCAGCGGCGGCTCCCCGGCCGGTGCGCCGAGCCGCTGCAAAGCAGCGCGGCTCCCGCTCCCGCCAATGTCCAGGCCCAGAATCCATTCTGTCTGCATGCCGCTCTTTCTCGCTGCTGGGTTCCCCACCGTCCGGTCCTATTTGCTCATGCCGGCCGTGAGGCCGGCGACGATCTGCTTGGTGGCGACGAGGAACAGCACCACGAGCGGGATGGTGGCGATGACCAGCCCGGCGAACAGGGTGGGCCAGTCTGTCTGGTACTCCCCGAAGAACGTCGTGAGCCCGACCGGCAGTGTGTAGTTCTCCTTGGAGCGCATCAGGATCAGGGGGTAGAAGAAGTCGTTCCAGATGGGCACGAACCGGAAGACGACGACGGTCGCGATCGCCGGTTTCACCAGCGGCAGCATAATGTGCCAGAACATCGTGAAGCTGCCGGCGCCGTCGATCCGTGCCGCTTCCTCCAGTTCCAGCGGAAGCTGGCGGAAGAATGATGTCAGGACGAAGACCGAGAACGGTATGCCCAGCGCCGCGTACAGCATGACCAGGCCGAATTTGTTGTCCACCAGCCCCATCGCATCCAGCAGGTAGAAGACCGGCAGGATGGCGAGATAGACCGGCAGCATCAGCCCGGACAGGAAGACGGCCTCGACAATGCTGGTCACCCGGGATTTGCTGCGCGCCAGCGCATAGGCCGCCAGCAGCGAGACGACAGTGGAAATCAGCACCGAGCCGATCGTGACCAGCAGGGAGTTCACGAAGAAGGTCCCGAAGGACGCCTGCACCCAGGCCTTGGTGTAGCTGGCGAAGTTGGGGTTCAAGGGCAGTGCCAGCGGGCTCCGTGCCATCTCGCGGGTGGTCCGCAGCGAGCTGAACACCATGACCAGCAGGGGCGCGACGGCGATCACCGCGTAAACCCAGAGGAAGCCCGAGACGGCGAACCTGCCGGCCGCGCCCTTCCTCCGGGCCGGCCGGCGGCGCGTCGGCTCCGCGGCCGGCACGCTGCCGGCAGGCTTCTTCTCTGTGAGGAGACTCATCAGGAGAGCTTCCTTTCCCTGCGTCGGATGATGGAGGTGAAGACCAGCGCCACTCCGAAGATGAAGACGAACAGCAGTGTGGCCAGGGCCGAGGAGACCCCGATGGCATTCGAGGCCCCGGATTCAAACGCGGTCCGGTAGAACATCAGCGACAGGACGTCGGTGGCCCCCGCCGGTGAACCGGAAGACCCTCCCATGGCGTACGGCAACGCCAGCGCCTCCATGGACCCGATGAAGGTGAGGATGCTGACGGTGCCGATCGCCGAGGTCAGCAGCGGCAGCGTGATCGAGCGGAACCGTTGCCACGCCGTCGCGCCGTCCAGCGACGCCGCTTCGGTGAGCTCCTCCGGGATGCCGCCCAGGGCCGCGCCGTAGAGCAGGATCGGGAAGCCCAGCCACTGCCAGGCGGTGACGAGCACAATCACCCAGAGCGCGGTGGACGGCTGGCCCAGCCAGGGCTGCGCCAGTTCGCCCAGTCCGATTGCCTTGAGCAGCGCGTTCACCGGGCCGAACAGCGGCGAGAGAAGCAGCGTCCACAAGTAGCCGATGACCAGCGGGCTCACCAGGTACGGCAGCGTGTAAAGCGTCTGGAACAGCTTCTTGAACCGCTTGCGCTTGTACAGGAAGGAGGCGATCGCCAGCCCGACGGTGTTCTGGAAGACCATGGCACCGGCGAACAGGAGCAGGTTGTGCATCAGCGCCCGCGGCAGCTCCGATTTGAACGGCTCCACGGTGAAGAGCGTGAAGAAATTCCCGACGCCGGAGAACGCACCCCGGGCGGTGCCCTGCCAGTCGAAGAAGGAGTAGCTGAAAGCCGTGATCATCGGGTAGAGCACGAAGATGGAGAAAATGATCACCGCCGGGGCGAGGAAAATCACGGTGGCCGGCCAACCAAGGACGGTCCCCGCCGGGCGGGGACCGCGCTTGCGCGGCTTGGGGCGGCTCAGCTGGTCGGCTTGAACCACTGGGAAACTCCGTCCTGGACCTTCTGGGCGACGCCGGAGGCGTCCTTGCCGCCGAGGAACAGTTCCTGGACTCCGGAACCCATGAGGTCGGTGCCGGAGGGCGTGCCGTACCGGAAGTCAACCAGCAGGGTGTAGGGAGCCGAGTGCGCCTGGTACAGGTCCCAGATTTCCTTCATGACCGGATCGTTGAAGGAGACGCCCTCGACCGGGGAGAACTGCTTCAGTTCGTCGGCGACCTTCTGGCCGAACTCCTTGGTGCCCATCCACTGCAGCAGTTTCAGGGACGCTTCCTGCTTCGGGGACTTGGCGTTGATGGCCCAGTTTCCGTCGGCGTAGGCCGGCGACACCGGCGTCGAGGACGCGGAGCCGTCGCGGACCGGGACCTGGAAGACGCCGAGCTCGAGCTCCGGGTTCTGCTTCTGGAAGAAGGCCAGCTCAAAGGACCCGCCGGGGAACATGGCGGCCTGCTCGTTGCTGAAGAGGACCTGGGCGTCGGTGTAGCTCACGCCCACCACGTCCTTGGGCATGAAGCCCTGCAGGTCCTTCAGGTTCTGGATGGAACTGACGTACTTCGCATCGGTGAAGGTCTTCTTCCCGGACTGGACGGCGTCGCGGAAGTCCTTGCCGCCGTACTCGGCCGAGCCGAAGATGTCGTGGATGAACGGCATCATCCAGGCGTCCTTGGCGCCGACGGCCAGCGGCGTCATGCCGGAGCCCTTGATCTTCTCGTTGGCCTTCATGAACTCGTCCCAGGTTTTGGGAACCTCGATGCCTTCATCCTTGAAGATCTTCTTGTTATAGAAGACCTGCATCGTCTGGGTGGCAAAGGGGACGCCATAGACCTTTCCGTCGGCTTTGCCCGTGGCACCGGTGACGATGGTCGGGTCCATGCTCTTCAGGCCGTCGACCTTGCCAGTGATCTCGGTGAGGTTTCCGCCGGCGATCAACGGCTGCAGGGCGCCGTAGGCTCGCGCCTGGACGACGTCGGGGCCGTTGCTGCCGGTCAGCCCGGTGGTGAGGATCTGGTTGTATTCGGTGTTTTTGAAGGCCTGGAAGTCGACTTTGACGCAGTTCTTCTCCTCGTAGGCGGCGAAGATCTTCTTGTACGCTTCCACATCCTCGGGGCGCCAGGACCACACCTTCAGCGATTCCGGGGAGGCACACCCGGCGGCGGTTCCAGCGGGCTTTTCCTGCGGCGTCGACGATGAGCCGGGGGCGCAAGCGGTGATCGGCAACATGGCGAGCGCAACGGCCGCGATCAGGTGCCTGGGACGTACCTTCATTGTTTTGATCCTTCTGGTTGGAAACAGACGTCGGAGGGTGGGACGTGGTTGCAAAGAAGCGGCGCCGGGCCTCGCCCGGCGGTGTGGGACAGCGTCAGACGGCGTCAGGCAGTGTCAGGGTCTCGACGGCGGCACGGACATCGCCGCCGGACGCGGCGAGCGCGTCGCGGGAGGGCCCGGGGCCGGCGCCCGTCAGCATGGCGGCCAGGGCCACCTTGAGGTCGCCGTCCGCGCCGGCAAGCGCGGCCCTGCAGGGCTCTTCGCCTTCTCCCGTGGCCTCCATCAGGATCCGTACGGTCCGGGCGCGGAGCTTCTCGTTCGTCGCGAGTACGGAGACCATCAGGTTGGACCAGGTCTTGCCGAGCCGGATCATCAGGGCGGTGGAGAAGCTGTTGAGCATCATTTTCTGGGCTGTCCCGGCCTTCAGTCGGGTCGACCCGGCCAGGGCTTCGGGGCCGGTGTCGGCGGCCAGCACAAAGTCGGCCAGGTAGCCGAGTTCCGGATCTTCGGCGCAGGTCATCAGGGCCGTGGGGACGTTGAGCCGCCGGGCCCGGTCCAGTGCGCCCCCGACGTAGGGCGTCCGCCCCGAGGCCGCAATGCCGATCACGACGTCGCCGGCCCTGACGTCTGCGGCATCGGCGCTGCCGGCTTCCCAGGAGTCCTCAAGGTTCTCGACAGCCCGGATGAGCGCGGCAGACCCGCCGGCCTGGTGGGCGATGACAACACCTTCGGGCAGGTTGAACGTTGGCATCAGCTCGGCTGCGTCGATGATCCCCAGCCGACCGGATGTTCCGGCACCGAAGTAGTGGATCCGGCCGCCGCCGCTGACCGCGTGCGCCGCGGCATCGACCAGCAGTGCCATGACCGGGAGCACCTGCCGGACGGCCTCCGGGGCGATCCGGTCCTCGTCGTTGAGCGCCTCCAGGATGCCGAGCGTGGTGCGCCGGTCCAGGTCCAGCGTGCGGGGATTTCGCACCTCCGTGCTGATGTCGAGCCAAGCGCTGCTCAACTGTCCGCTGGTGGGGTTCTCTGAACTCACCGATTTTCCTGTTCTCTCAGAAGGCGTTCCGTGATTTCCGTCACCAGTGAACTTACGGGCACCGACGATTTGTGTCAATCGCTTACAGAAATGCACCTTGCCATGTAAGCTTGTTACACGCCGGTTCCCCTGCCGGTTCCGGCGGGTCCCGCGGGTCCAGCACCCGAGAATACGAAGGATGGTCCCTGGTGAGCGCAGTCGCGGGAAACGAATCGTCACGGACCGTCCTGGTCCGCATCCGCTCGGCACTCCCCTCCTTGCGGCCCTCCGAGCAGTCCATCGCCACTGCGGTCCTGGCCGACCCCGCCCTTGCGGCGACCCTGTCCATCGGCGGGCTCGCCGAGAAATGCGAGACGTCGACGACGTCGGTGGTCCGCTTCTACAAGAAAGTCGGCTATCAGGGCTACTCGGACTTCCGCATGGACCTCGCCCGGGAAACAACCCGGGAGCAGGCCGTGGCCAACGTGTCCGCGGAAATGTACGAGGATATCGCCAAGACCGACTCGCTGCAGGACGTTGTGTCCAAAATTGCCTTCAACGAGACGATGTCCATTGCCGACACGGCCCAGGTGCTCGACGTCGGCAGGCTCTCCGACGCGGTGGCCGCCCTGTCACGCGCCAGACGGATCGACATCTTCGGTGTCGGCGCCAGCGCCTGGGTCGGCCAGGATCTTCAGCAGAAATTCCACCGGATCGGGATGACAGCCCACAGCTGGTCCGACGCGCATTCGGCCTGGACCTCGGCGGCCCTGCTGGACGGCGGGTGCGTGGCCGTGGCGATCTCCCACTCCGGCTCGACGCTGGATACCGTAGAAGCCCTGCGCATCGCCAACGAGGCCGGGGCCCGGACCGTCGCCATCACCAACCACTCCGACTCCCCGCTGGCACAGATCGCGGACATCGTGCTCACCACGGCGGCCCGGGAAAGCCCGTTCCGCTCCGGCGCCCTCGGCAGCCGCATGGCGCAGATGATGGTCATCGACTGCCTTTTCGTCGGCGTCGCCCAGCAGTCCTACGACACCTCCATCGCGGCACTCCGGAAGACCTACACGGCCGTCCAGGGCCGGAAAGTGTGACCCGGCGCCCCGGACGCCTTTCGCAGCCCGGTAGAAATCGCCGGTAGAATCGGGGGACCTCCCGCAGCCGGCAACGCCCGCGGGGGCAACCATGGCCGCCGCTGGTGAAGGGAGTGTTCCGTGCGCACAGCCGCCAGAGCACCGTTCCACGCCCTGCGCTCAGCCATGGTGGCCATCACCGCCCTGTCCCTTGCGGCGGGCGCGCACACCCTGGCCGGCGGTCAGCTTCCTCCCCCCGGCATCCTGCTGGCCCTGCTCGCCCTCACCGGGCTGGCCGCCACCACCGCGGCCCGGCTCAAACTCAACCTCCCGGCCCTGGCCGGGATCCTCGGCGCCGGGCAACTCGTGCTGCACGAGGCCTTCACGGCCTTCAGCGGCCCCGCCCTCGGCGGCTCCGCGTCCGGAACTGCGGCCGACGCCGCGCCGCACCACGTCGCCTCGGCTCACCTCACCGTCGGTGCTGACAGCACACTCGCGGCGTCCGGACCGGACCTGCAGTTTTCGCTGCTGTCCGTGCTGATGCTGGCCGGCCACGCGCTGGCGACGCTCCTCTGCGCCGGCCTCCTCGCCAGGGGCGAGGACGCGCTGTGGTCGCTGGCGGCCTGGCTCCGCCCGCTGCTTCGGCTCCCCGCTGCCGTGGCGCCCGACGCCGTCGCGGGTCCGGCAGTCACCGGCTGGCCGGCGGAGTCCGCGCCGCTGCCGTGGCGGAACCTCCGGCGGGATTGCCGCCGCGGGCCGCCCGCCGGCGTCGTATTTTCCTGACTCTCTTCCCGGCCGCGGCCGCGCGCCTGTTCCCAACACCTGGACCAGGTCACCGGCATTGCCGTGCCACCCTTCCCCCATTTTGTGCGCCTGCCGCTGGGCTGCGCACACGCCTGAAAGGCAACCCCTGTGAAGACTTCCTCCACCTCCGTCCTGCGCCGCACCCTCACTGCCACAGCTGTGGCGGGGGGAACCGCAGCCCTGATGCTCGCCGGCATTTCCGCCGCCTCGGCGCACGTCGGCGTCACCCCGGACAAGACCGACGCGAACTCCTACGCCCTGCTGACGTTCGGAATCCCCCACGGCTGCGAGGAATCCGGCACCACGAAGGTGACCATCACCCTCCCCGCCGAACTCAACGATGCCCAGCCGACGGTCAACCCCAACTGGACAGCCGCGAAAGTCACCGAGCAGTTGGCCGAACCGAAGAAGCTCGCCGACGGCACGTCCATCACCAAGCGGACCAGCCAGATCGTCTACACCGCCAAGGCGCCGCTGGAACCCGCCCTCCGCGATGCCCTCGTGCTCTCGGTGAAACTGCCCGACGCAGCAGGGAAGACCCTGTACTTCCCCACCCTGCAGAACTGCGAGGTGGGCCAGACCGACTGGTCGCAGCTCCCCGCCGAGGGGCAGGACCCGCACTCGCTCAAGGCGCCGGCGCCGTCCGTGACCGTCACGGCGGCCGCTGCGGCTGACGGGCACAACGCCCATGCGGCCAGCACCCCGGACGCCGCACCGGAGACGGTCCAGGCCGCTGCCGTGAACGACGACGGTACCCAGGCCCGCAGCTGGGCCGGACTGGTGGCCGGCGTCGGCGGGCTCGCCCTCGGCGGCCTCGCCCTGGCCCGCAGCCGGAGCAGCAAGCCGGTTCCGGTCCGTGTGCCGGCGGCGTCCACCGCGCCCACCTCCGATCCCAAGTCCGCGCCCAAGGAGTAGCTGACCTCGATTGATGCTTCGGAAATCACAATCCGGGCACCAATCGGGCGCCGCCGTCGTGGCATCGTTGACTCCGGCCCCATCGGGCATGAAGGTGGTGCCATGACGGCTCAGCGAATCAACAACAGACTGGTATTCACGACGGCGGCAGCCGCGGCAGCGCTTTTCCTCGCCGGCTGCGGCGCCGGCACCCCGCAGTCCCAGACCTCCAGCACCCCGGCGTCCTCCGCCGCCAGCTCCCCGAGCCAGTCCGCCGCCGCAGCCGCGGGGCCCAGCTCTGCGACGCCCGCACCGGCAGCATCCACCCCGGCCGGGCCCGCACTGTGCAAGGCCGCCGGCCTGACCGCAACCACCGATGCCACCGGCGGCGGCGCGGCCGGCAGTGTCTACATGCAGCTGATCCTCACGAATTCCGGCGCCGAGCCGTGCCGCCTGTTGGGCTTTGCCGGCGTCTCCCTCACCGCGGATGCGAACGGCGAACCGATCGGCGCCCCCGCGGCACGTGACGAGGCCACACCCGCCACCGACGTGCTGCTCGCACCGGGGCAGGCCGGAACCGCCACGCTGCGCTACACGCAGGCACGCAACTACTCGGACTGCACCGTCGTTCCGGCGGCCGGCTTCCGGATCTACCCGCCAGAGGACACCGCGTCCCTGTTCATCGCCGAACCCCATGACGCCTGCAGCAACGCCGGCATCAACGTGTTGACCATCGGGGCGTTCACGGCCAAGTAGCCCCGCTAACGCCGAGGTGATATTTCCTGCCCATGCGCGCACGCATCATCGGCGTGAAATCTCACCTCGCGGGGGTCCCGGCCGTCCAGGGCGGCCGGAATCCGCTCCCTGAGACCGCCCGCCAATTACTGTCACTGCCGTAAGGCATGATGGAGGAATGAAGGGGCAGGAGCTCTCCGGCGGCACACTCGCGGCCGAGGCCATGGACCGGTTCAGCCGGCCAACCCGGGACTGGTTCCTGGGTGCCTTCACCGCGCCCACCCCGGCCCAGAACGGCGCCTGGAATGCGATCTCCTCGGGCGCGCATGCGCTCGTGGTCGCCCCCACCGGTTCCGGCAAAACGCTCGCGGCCTTTCTCTGGGCGCTGGACCGGCTGCTCGCCGCAACGCCGGCCGAACCCGAGGGGCTGCCCGGCCTGGACACCGTCAAGGGCGCCCGGCGCAAGGCACCCAAACGCAAAACCCGGGTGCTCTACATCTCGCCGCTCAAGGCGCTCGGCGTCGACGTCGAACGCAACCTGCGCGCCCCGCTGATCGGCATCACCCAGACCGCCAAACGCCTCGGCCTGCCCGCACCGCTGATCACCGTGGGCGTCCGTTCCGGGGACACCCCGGCGTCGGACCGCCGCTCGCTGCTGAGCAACCCGCCGGACATCCTGATCACCACGCCCGAATCCCTCTTCCTGATGCTCACCTCGAAGGCGCGGGAGACGCTGAGCGAGGTGGACACCATCATCGTCGACGAGGTCCACGCCGTCGCGGGCACCAAACGCGGCGCCCACCTGGCCGTGTCCCTGGAACGCCTCGACGCGCTGCTCCCGAAGCCCGCCCAGCGGATCGGACTCTCGGCCACCGTGGAGCCCAAGGAGCTGGTGGCGCAGTTCCTCGCCGGCTCCGCACCGGTGGAAATTGTGGCCCCGCCATCGAAAAAGACCTGGGACCTAACGGTCTCCGTCCCGGTGGAGGACATGTCCGATCTGCAGGGCGCGGCCGGCGCCTTCGACTCCGGCCCTGCGTCCGGGCTGCAGCCCCAGGCTTCGATCTGGCCGCATGTGGAGGAGAAGATCGTGGACCTGGTGCTGGCCAACCAGTCCACGATTGTGTTCGCGAATTCCCGCCGTCTCGCCGAGCGCCTTACCGCCCGGCTCAACGAGATCTACGCCGAGCGGCAGCTGATGGCCGCCGGCGGCGGCTGGGGCGAGTTTGGCGCCGGGGCTCCAGACTTCGAGTCCGTGCCGTCGGGGGCACCGGCCGGCGGCGCTCCCGCGTTGCCGGCCTCCGTCGCCGCGCCGGCGTCCACCTCCACGCCGGCGCACATGATGGCCCAGGCCGGCAGCACCGCCGGCGCCGATCCGGTCCTGGCCCGCGCCCACCACGGCTCGGTCTCCAAGGACCAGCGCGCCCTGATCGAGGATGACCTGAAATCCGGCCGGCTGCGCTGCGTCGTCGCCACGTCATCCCTTGAACTGGGCATCGACATGGGCGCCGTGGACCTCGTGGTGCAGGTGGAGTCCCCGCCGTCCGTGGCCAGCGGGCTGCAGCGGGTGGGCCGCGCCGGCCACCAGGTCGGCGAGATCTCCCAGGGGGTGCTGTTTCCCAAGCACCGGGCAGATCTTGTGCACACGGCAATTACGGTGGAACGGATGCTGGCCGGCAAGATCGAACGGCTTTACGTCCCCGCGAATCCGCTGGACATCCTGGCCCAGCAGACCGTCGCGGCCACGGCCCTGGGGTCCATTAATGTGGAGGACTGGTTCTCCACGGTCCGCCGGTCAGCGCCCTTCGCCTCGCTCCCCCGCTCCGCGTTCGAAGCCACGCTGGACCTGCTCGCCGGCCGGTATCCCTCGGACGAGTTCGCGGAGCTGCGGCCCCGGATCATCTGGGACCGCAACGCCGGCACCATCGAAGGCCGGCCCGGGGCCCAGCGGCTGGCCGTCACCTCCGGCGGCACCATCCCGGACCGCGGGCTTTTCGGCGTCTACATCATCGGCACCGACGTCGAAGGCTCCGGCTCCCCGGGTTCCGCGAGCGGCGACGGCAGGGCGGCCAGCCCGGCCGCCGCCGCAGCCAAGGGCGGGCGGCGGGTCGGCGAACTCGATGAGGAAATGGTGTACGAATCCCGGGTGGGTGACGTGTTCGCCCTGGGCGCCACCAGCTGGAAGATCGAGGACATCACCCATGACCGGGTCCTGGTCTCCCCCGCGTTCGGCCAACCGGGGAAGCTCCCTTTCTGGAAGGGCGACTCCCTCGGCCGCCCGGTGGACCTCGGCCGCGCCCTGGGTGCGTTTATGCGCGAACTGTCCGCGTCCGACGTCGGGCCGGCCACGGAACGCTGCAAAGCCAGCGGCCTGGACGATTTCGCCGCCAACAACCTGATCCAGTACCTCGCCGAGCAGAAGCTGGCCACCGAGGTGGTCCCCAGTGACACCACCTTGGTGGTGGAGCGCTTCCACGACGAGCTCGGCGACTGGCGGGTGGTGCTGCACAGCCCGTTCGGCATGCCGGTGCACGCGCCGTGGGCCCTCGCCGTCGGGCAGCGGCTGCATCAGCGCTATGGCATGGACGGTTCCGCGATGGCCGCCGACGACGGCATTGTGCTGCGCGTGCCCATGATGGAGGACGAACCTCCCGGGGCGGAGCTGTTTATGTTCGACCCGGAGGAACTCGAACAGATTGTGACCGCGGAGGTCGGCGGCAGTGCCCTCTTCGCCTCCCGGTTCCGTGAGTGCGCCGCCCGGGCACTCCTGCTGCCCCGGCAGAACCCCGGCAAGCGGCAGCCCCTGTGGCAGCAGCGCCAGCGCTCCGCCCAGCTGCTGGACGTGGCGCGGAAGTACCCCACGTTCCCGATCGTCCTGGAGACCGTCCGGGAATGCCTGCAGGACGTCTACGATCTTCCGGCCCTGAAGGACATCGCCGCGTCCATCGAGCGGCGCGAGCTGCGGATCCTGCAGACCACCACCCAGCAGCCCTCCCCCTTCGCCAAGTCCCTGCTGTTCGGCTACGTCGCGCAGTTCCTCTATGAGGGCGACTCCCCGCTGGCCGAGCGCCGGGCCGCCGCCCTGGCGCTGGATTCGACCCTGCTCAACGAGCTCCTCGGCCGCGTGGAGCTGCGTGAACTGCTCGATGCCAAGGTCATTGACGCCACCGAGCAGGAACTGCAGCGGCTCGCCCCGGACCGGAAGGTCCGCGGGCTGGAGGGGGTCGCGGACCTGCTCCGCCTGCTGGGCCCGCTGGCTCCGGAGGAAGTCGCCGCCCGGCTGGAACCGGCCGGCGAGTCGGCCCCGGCGGCCGGGCTTGAAGGATCGGTCGCCGAGCCGGTGGTCGACGCTGTCGAGGCTCCGGTTGCCGATGCCGCCGCGCACCTCGTGGCGCTCCAGCGCGCCAACCGCGCCATCAAGGTCAACGTCGGGGGTGCCGAGCGGTACGCCGCTGTGGAGGATGCCGCCCGGCTGCGCGACGCCCTCGGCGTTCCGTTGCCGATGGGCGTGCCGCTTGCCTTCATCGAGCCGGTCGCTGACCCGTTGGGCGACCTCGTCTCGCGCTATGCCCGCACCCACGGGCCGTTCACCTCCGCCGAGGCCGCCGCCCGGCTGGGACTCGGCGTCGCGGTCGTCGGCACGGCGCTGAAGCGGCTCGCCGCGGACGGGCGTGTCGTGGAAGGCGAGTTCCGCCCGCACGCCGCACCCCCGCCGTCGACGGCACCGGAGGCCGACGACGGTGAGGCGGCCGCCGTCGGGACCCAACCCACCGGCGCCCCCACGGCGCCGTCGCTGGCCGGCGTCAGCGAATGGTGCGATGCCGAAGTCCTGCGCAGGCTCCGCCGCCGCTCGCTCGCCGCACTGCGCGCCGAGGTGGAGCCCGTGGATGCCGCCGCCTATGGCCGCTTCCTGCCGGCGTGGCAGAACGTCCGCGTCCCGGGCAAGCGCGGGCAGTCGGCGCTGCGCGGACTGGACGGGATCATTACCGCCGTCGACCAGCTGTCCGGTGTGCCCATTCCGGCATCGGCCTGGGAACCACTGGTCCTTGCCAGCCGGGTGGCCGATTACCAGCCCGCCATGCTCGACGAGCTCATGGCGGCCGGCGAAGTGCTCTGGTCCGGTGCAGGAGCGCTCCCCGGCAACGACGGATGGGTCAGCCTGCACCTGGCCGATTCGGCCGAGCTGACCCTGAACCCGGCGATCGACTTCGAGCCCGGTGACGCGCAGCAGCGGCTGCTGGACCACCTGCACAACAACGGCGGCGGCTACTTCTTCCGGCAACTGACAGAGGTTGCCGGCGGCATGGATTCGGTGCTCAGCGACCAGGACGTCATCTCCGCGCTCTGGGACCTCGCCTGGGCCGGCCGGATCACGGGCGACACCTTCGCCCCGGTCCGGGCGATGATTGCCGGCGGCCACACGGCCCACCGGCAGGTCGCCCGCGCCCCGCGGGCCAGGGCCCCCAGGTTGAGCCGGCTCGGGCGCTCCCACGGCACCGGTTTGCTCGGGTCCCCCGGGTTGACCGGCGGGCGGTACGGCTCCGCCAGCGGCACCGCACCCACTCCCCCGCTGGCCGCTGGCCGCTGGTCCGCCCTCCCCGCACCCGAACTGGACGCCACCATCCACGCACGGGCCACTGCGGAACTCCTGCTGGACCGGTACGGCGTGGTCACCCGCGGCTCGGTCATGGCCGAGAACATCCTGGGCGGCTTCGGCCTGATGTACAAGGTCCTGGCCCGGCTGGAGGAAGCCGGCCGGTGCCGGCGCGGGTACTTCATCGAGCACCTTGGCGCGGCCCAGTTTGCCGTTCCCGCAACTGTGGACCGGCTGCGGTCGTACGCCGAGGACACCCAGCTTCACAAGCCCGAGCCGGTGGCCCTGGCCCTTGCCGCGACGGACCCCGCCAATCCTTACGGCGCCGCCCTGCCGTGGCCTGCCCTCAGCGTCGAGGCCGGGACCGGCCACCGCCCGGGCCGGAAGGCCGGAGCCCTGGTGGTCCTGGTCGACGGCGCTCTGGTCCTCTATGTGGAACGCGGCGGCAAGACCCTGCTGGCCTTCAGCGAGGACACGGAGGTTTTGGCTGCGGCCGGAGCGGCGCTGGTCAGCGTGGTGACGCGGGGCGCGGTGGACAAACTGATCATGGAAAAGGTCAACGGCCACGGCATCCTTGATACTCCCGTCGCCGCCGCACTGGCGTACGCCGGGGCCTACTCCACGCCCAAGGGATTGAGGATCCGTGCCTGAGGGCGATTCGGTCTTCCGCGCGGGCGCCCAGCTGCATGCTGCTCTGGCGGGCCAGCAGCTCATCTCCTCCGATTTCCGCGTTCCGCGGTTCGCCACCCTCAAACTCGGCGGCTGGACCGTGACCGAGGTGGTACCGCGTGGCAAACACCTGCTCATGCGGCTGGAGGCCCCGGCACGGCCAGGTGCCGGCAGCCCGGCGGAACCGGAACGGCTGACCATCCACTCCCACCTCAAGATGGAAGGCACCTGGCAGGTCTACCCGCCAGGCGGCCGGTGGCGGAAGCCGGGATTCACCGCCCGCTGCGTGCTGCGCACCGCCAGGGCAGACGCCGTCGGGTTCTCGCTCGGCGTCCTCGAAGTGGTACGCAGCTCCGAGGAAAACTCCGTGGTCGGCCACCTTGGTCCGGATCTGCTGGGACCTGACTGGGACCTCGCCGAGGCGGAGCGGCGGATCCGGGCCGCTCCGGACGTCCCGATCGGCGTCGCGCTGTTGGACCAGCGAAACCTGGCGGGGATCGGCAATATCTACCGCTGCGAGGCCTGCTTCCTTTCCGGGGTGCACCCCGGGGCGCCCGTCTCGGCCGTGCCTGACGTGGCGGCCATGATCACCGACGCCAAGCTCCTGCTGGAGGCAAACCTGGGCGCCGGCCGCCGGACCACGGTCCTGAACCAGCGCGGCATTGCCGTGGGCCGGACTTCCGGGCTGCCCGGTTACTGGGTCTACCGGCGCGAACACCAGCCGTGCCTGAAGTGCCGGACACCGGTGCGGCGCGGAGTCCTCGCCAAGGCCACGGGTACCGAGGAGCGGGACATCTACTACTGTCCGACGTGCCAGCCGCTGCCGGGTGCCGGCGTGAGTGCGGGATAGATGCGTCCAGGGTGCGGCGCGATGAGGTCACGACGCGGCAATGAGCTGGCGACGCGCTAATTACCTGACGCCCACCGAATTCCGGTAGCGAGCGGCACTCTGCGCGTCGCCAAGGACTTCCCGCATCGTCAACCTGCAGGACGTGATGCAGCGGCAGCTCGGGACTGCGGCCCTGGGGTGTGCGGCTCAGGGGCCGGCGACTGCCGGATCGGCTGCCACCACCACGAGCGCGGGCTTCTTCTCTTCCGGCACGGTGAACCGCGGCAGCAGGAGCTGCACGAGCGGCCCGATCGCCAGGGCGTAGAGCACGGTCCCGACGCCGACGGAGCCGCCGAGCAGCCAGCCCGCGGCGAGGACCACGATTTCAATGCCGGTCCGGGATGTCCGCACGGACCAGCCTGTGCGGCGGGCGAGTCCGGTCATCAGGCCGTCCCGCGCACCGGGTCCCAGCCGGGCACCGATGTAGCAGGCCGAGGCGATTCCGTTGAGCACGATGGCCCCTGCGAGCATCCCGGCCTGCCCTCCGAGGTGGGAGATTTCGGGGATCAGCGCCAGTCCGACGTCGGCGAAAACGCCCACCAGCACGGCGTTGCACAGGGTGCCGACACCCGGCCACTGGCGCAGCGGAATCCACAGGAGCAGCACGAGGAAACTCACGATCACCACCACCGTGCCAATGCTGAGCCCGGTCTTGACCGCGAGGCCCTGGTGAAACACATCCCAGGGGTCCAGGCCTAGGCCGGCGCGGATGAACATTGCCAGGGATATGCCGTACATGGCGAGGCCGATAAGGAGCTGAAGGAGCCTGCGGGTCATCATGCAACCCATCCTCCCGGAAAACTGGCCTTGCATCCCATAGCCAGTTTGAAATACTGGCCCTATGCCCGGATCCCTGAACCCCAGTTCGCTGGCCCGATTGCTCGGCGACTGGAACCTCGGCGCAGCCCCCGCCTACCGGGAGCTGGCCGACGTCATCCGCCTCCTGGTCCTTGACGGCCGCGTGCCATTGGAGGTTGCGCTGCCCAGCGAACGGGCCCTGGCCGCGACGCTCGGCATCAGCCGGACCACCGTCACCGCCGCGTACTCGCTGCTGCGCGAGCAGGGATTCCTGAGCAGCGGGCAGGGCAGCCGCGGCCGGACGTGTATCCCGCAGACCATTCCGGTCGGCGGCCGCAGCGGCGGCGGCGGGGCGAGCCTCAGCGGCGCTCCGGGCCTGGCCGTTCCGGACGGAATTCTCGACCTCGCCTATGCCTCGCTGCCGGCCAGCGGCGAGGTGGTCCATCGGGCATTCGCCTCGGCCCTGACCGAGCTTCCGGCGCTGCTGCCCGGCTTCGGCTACGACGCCCTCGGCGTGAGACCGCTGCGGGACGCCATTGCCGGGCACTATTCGGCAGCCGGCGTGCCCACCACCGCGCAGCAGATTCTCGTGACGTCCGGCGCGCAGCACGCGCTGAACATCGTGCTGCGCACCCTGGCCGGCCGGTCTGACAAGGTCCTGGTGGAGCATCCCAGCTACCCCAACGCGCTCGACGCCATCCGGGCCGCGGGCTGCCGGCTGGTTCCGGTGGCCATGCCCGCGGCCCATACGGCCACCCGCCCGGGGCAGGCTTCCGGCGGCCGGCCCGGCTGGGACCTGGAGGCGATCGAGACCGCCCTGATGCAGCAGCGGCCCGCCATGGCCTACGTGGTCCCGGACTTCCACAACCCCACCGGGCGGCTGATGTCGGATGCCCAGCGGCGCCGGCTGGTCCACGCTGCCACCGCAGCCGGCACTGTCCTCGTGGTCGACGAGACGCTCCGGGAGGTGAACCTCGACGGCGCCGAGTCCACTCCGCTGGCAGCCTTCAGCCCCGCCGTCGTCGCCATCGGTTCGCTCAGCAAGTCGCACTGGGCCGGGTTGCGGACCGGCTGGATCCGGGCCGAGGAGCCGCTGATCCAGCGGTTCGCCGCCGCCCGCACCACCATGGACCTGGGCGGCCCGGTGGTGGAACAGCTAGCGGCGGCCCACTTGGTCAACGCCCTCTCCGAGCCACTCCCGGCACGGCTGGCCTCCTTGCGGGACAACAGGGACACGCTGCTGGACCTTATCGCCGGACACCTGCCGGGCTGGCAGAGCGAACGGCCCGACGGCGGGCTGTCCGTGTGGTGCCGGCTCCCGGCCCCGATCAGCACGGCCCTTGCCGTGGTGGCCCCGGACTTCGGCATCCGACTCGCGGCCGGGCCCCGGTTCGGCACCGGCGGCGCTTTCGAGCACTACCTCCGGGTGCCGTTCACCCTGCCCCCGGAGCAGCTCGAAACCGCGGTGGCGGCACTGCGTTCCGCCCAGGACCGGCTGGAGGCTTCCCCGCAGTTGCGTCGCAGCCTCGGGTCGACGCCAGCCGCGGCCATCGCCTGAGCCTCACGCGGTGAGGGCAGACCCGAGCGCACGGCCCGGCGACGCGGCTACTTCTCCACGAGGCGAAAAATTCCTGGCGCGCCCGGATTCCGGCGTCGCCAGGAATTTGGAGTGTCGCTCGTGACTTTCGGTGTCGCCCTCGCGGCCAGGAGCTGCGGATCCGCTAGGCGTAGACCTTCTCGAGGAAGCCGCTCCAGGCCTTCGCCGTGGCCGCAGAGTCCCCGCTGCCGCTGAAGTCGTGGACCGTCATCCCGACCGGAGCGCCGAAGGCGTTGCGTCCGAAGAAACGGTACAACGCATCCGCGGTGCGCAGGCCGAGAAAGTTCTCGTTGGCGAAGTCCACCTCCGCGGAGAGCGTTCCGACGCCGTCGAGCTCAAGTTCCACGGCGCGGCCAGGCGCCGTCCCCTCGATGCCCAGGGCCTTCCTGAGCCGGACAAAGCCGTCCGGCGTCGCCGAGGAGGGCGGAGCCTGAACGTCGGTGAAAACCACGGGCCTGCCGTCAAAGTACTTCAGATACTGACCCAGGGTGTGGAGGTAGAACGCGGTGTGCTTGCTGGCGCCGTCGTACTGCTGGTCCCAGTCCTCGGCGAAGATGCCGCTGTGGACGTAGTGCAGCCGGGCCCGGCCGCCGTCGAGCGGTTCCAGCACGTGTTCCAGCTGGTTGAACCAGCCGTCCGGGCCGTCCATCCGGGACACGAGGTGGGCCGGGTACTCATCAACTGTTCGCACTGCCGGCCACTCGTCGGTGGGGAACATCCATGCCGGAGTGCCCGCGGTGACGGCTTCCCAGACCCGCTCGGGGGTGCCGGGCAGTTCCGTGTCCACGATAATTTCGAAGTTTCGCTTGTCAGTCATTGTCCTGCTCCTTAGCTGAGGGGGTTCCGGGTGATGCCTTGCGTGGTGTCCTGAGCGACGGGTGAAGCGCGACGACGAGGCGGTGCTTGCGACCGCCGCCCGCGGTGGCGCCGGACCCCGGTCCGCCGTCGTGGTATTCGTCCACGAGCCGGGTCACGGCGACGCCGAGTTCTTCGGCGAAGGCGGCCCGGTCCGCGGCGGTGCGGAAGGTGATCTCGCCGTCGATGGCGAAGGTGGCGACTGGCTGTTTGGCCGCGGCGGCGCCGGCGATCAACTGGCCCATCTCCTGGACCATGCGGCCGGCCAGCGCCAGCAGCCAGAAGGCCGAAAAGCGGTCCGAGAACCGGTGCGGGTCGGGTGCCACGGACGCCAGTGCCGCCGGGGATATGAGGTAGGAGGCCGCGCTCGCACGCAGGATGCGCTCCGTGACGTTACCCCGCCGCCGCTCTTCGACAAGCTCCACCAGCCCGTGCCGCTCCAGGGCCTTGAGGTGGTAGTTCACCTTCTGCCGCGGCAGGCCGACTTTCGCGGCAAGCTGCGTGGCCGAGCCGGGCTCGGCGAGCTCCATCAGGATGCGGGTCCGGATCGGGTCCAGGGACGCCTCCGCGGCCGCGGGGTCTTCGATCACTTCGATGTCCAACATGCTTCCAGTGTCGCTGCCGACAGTTTTATTTGTCAAGAACTTTTTTACCGTCGGCGGAGGAGTAGTGCGCCGAGGTCGCCGGCGAAGGGTGCGCCACCCCCGGCAAAGTAGAATGGACCGGTGATGCAATCCCCCCTTCCCGTGCGCGACGGCGTCAACGCGACCCGCCTCCGTCTCCCGGACGAGGGGCCCTGGGACACCGCGATGGACTACATGATGCACCGCTGGGGCCACATCGACCCGCAGGGCATCGAGGACCGCTTCGACGCCGGCGAGATCGTGGGCGAGGCGGGCATCCCCCTGGACCGCGCCACCCCGCTGCGGCACCACACCTTCATCTGGTACTACCGCACCCTGCCGCCGGAGGTCCGGATCCCGGTGGAACTGACCATCCTGCACCAGGACGAGCACCTCCTCGTGGTGGACAAGCCGCACTTCCTGCCCACCACCCCGGGCGGCACCTACATCCAGGAGTCGGCACTGGTCCGGCTCCGGAACCAGCTGAACCTCCCGGACCTCATTCCCATGCACCGGCTGGACCGCATGACCGCCGGAATCCTGCTGCTCTCCACGAATCCCGAGACCCGGGGCAAGTACCAGGTGCTTTTTGAGAAGCGCCAGGTCCAGAAGGAGTACGAGTGCGTGGCCGCGGCCGAGCCTGCTCCCGGGCACCCCGCCGTCGACTTCCCCGTGGTGGTCCGGAACCGGATGACCAAGTCCCGCAGCTACCTGCTCGCCGAGGTGATCGACGGCGAACCCAACGCCGAGACCAGGATTGAGCGGCTGCGGACCTTCGACGGCCCCGCCCCGGAAACGGCCGGCGCCCCTGCCCTGCGAGCCCCCAACGCCGCCACCCGCCGCGCCGTATACCGGCTGGAGCCGCACTCGGGCAAGACCCACCAGCTCCGGGTGCACATGGCCTCGCTGGGGCTGGGGATCGTCAACGACGCCTTCTACCCGGAGCTTTTGGACAAGGCGCCGGACGATTACTCGAAGCCGCTCCAACTCCTCGCCCGCGGCATCCGGTTCGTGGACCCGATCACCGGGGTGCCGGTGGAGTACGGCAGCGGGCTGGAGCTCAGCGAAGCCCGCTAGGCCCGCCAGGGAACCAGTTCCGGGCCGGCCGGCAGCCCGTCATGGACCGGCGTCCGGCCGGAAGTGCGGTACCTTGTGCCCATGGACTTCGGCAACGCTGACAGCTGGGGGGACACGATCTATTTCTGGATCATCCCGGTGGTCATGGGCGATGCCATTTTCCCGCCCATCCCGTCCGAAATGGTGGTCATTACCGGCGGTGCGCTGTCCGCCATCGGCCGCGCCAACGCTTTCCTGGTGGTCTTCCTCGCCGCCGGAGCGTCCTGGCTCGGCGACATCCTGGTGTTCCAGCTTTTCAAACGGCGCCTGAGCCATGTCCTGGACCGCTGGCGGTGGGGCCGCGCGTTCCATCAGGCCGTGCACACAGCAATCGGGAAGGCCGGCCGGTCCACCACCTACGGGGCCATCATCGGAATCCGCTTCATTCCCGGCGGGCGCCTCGCGACGACTGCCGCGGCGGGCATCGCCAACGTCTCCACCCGCGGCTTCAGCCTTTGCGCGGCCCTGGGTGGACTTCTTTGGGCCGCGTGGTCCGTCGGTCTCGGGTATGCCACCGGCGCCGCCACCGGGCTGCCGTTCTGGGTGAGCTCATTGATCGGCGTCGGCGTCGGGATCGTGATCGGCGCCGCCGTGGGTGTGATCGTCACCAGGAAGCGCGGCAACCGCTCCCCCGTCGTGGACGGCCCCGACGAGGAACTGGACTTCTGAGGCCGGTGCCCGGCACTTACACGGGCGCCCAGCGGCCGCGGTTGCGGCGGAGCACCAACAGGTTCCCGGTGACCGCAACGCGTTCGACGGCGTCGCGCATCATCGCAGCCGACTCCAGCGCCTGGCGGTTCTCGCCGCTGTAGGAGGTGGGCTCAACGAGGAAGCGCAGGTTCAGCTGCGGGACCCCGCCGGCCAGGTCCAGCTGGTTCGCTTCGACGTGGTGCCGCGTCTCCAGTGCTTCGACGGCCGCGGCCATCACGGCCTCCGGCGGGTTGCCCGGCTTGAGTCCGGTGATCTTCAGTCTGGTCTGGAACGACGGCATGCAACCACCCTAGCGGGACGGGCCGCCGGACCCCTTCTGGGCCTAGCCGGTGTTGCGCAGGCCCGCCGCGACTCCGTTGACGGTGATGAGCATGGCGCGCTGGAGGCGTTCATCGATCCCGCCGTTGGGCATGCCCTCCCCTGTGGCCTCGGAACGCACCCGGCGCAACAGTTCCACCTGGAGGTAGCTGATCGGGTCGAGGTACTGGTCGCGGATCTCCAGTGAGCGCTTCAGGGTGGGCTGCGCGTCGAGCAGGAGGTCCTCGCCGGTCAGGTTCTGGATCTCGGTGACGGTCAGCTCGTATTCGGCCCGGATGGCATGGAAGAGGTGGTGGAGCTTCTCCGGCACCAGGGTGGAGACGTAGTAGCCGGCGATGTCCAGGTCCGTCTTCGCCAGCGTCATTTCGACGTTGGAGAGCACCGAGCGGAAGAAATGCCAGCCGTCCATCATCTCCACCAGCTGGGCGGAGTTGCCGGCCTCGCGGGCGGCCTTGAGCCCGGAGCCGACACCGAACCAGCCGGGGACGATCTGCCGCGACTGGGTCCAGCCGAACACCCACGGGATGGCCCGCAGGCCTTCGAGCCCGGCGCCGGAATCGGGCCGCTTGGACGGGCGGGAGCCGATGTTGAGGGACCCCAGCTGTTCCACCGGGGTGGAGGCCATGAAGTAGGCGGGCAGGTCCGGGTCGTCGATCAGGGTCCGGTAGCGGGCGAAAGCGGCGTCGGAAATGGTCTCCATAACGTGGCCGTAGCGTTCGCGCTGGTCCTCCGAGGTGCGTGGGGTGCGGTGCAGCGCGGACCCCTGCATGACCGCCGCGAGGGAGAGCTCCAGGTTCTCGCGGGCGAGTTCGGGCAGCGAGTATTTGTCCGAGATGACCTCGCCCTGTTCGGTGAACTTGATCTCGCCTTCGAGCACCCCGTTCGGCTGGGCCATGATGGCGTCGTAGGTCGGCCCGCCGCCGCGGCCCACGGAGCCGCCCCGGCCGTGGAAGAGGCGTACCCGGACGCCGTGTTTCGCTGCGATGTCCCGGAGTTTGCGCTGGGTCTTGTGGATCTCCCACTGGCTGGTCATGACGCCGGATTCCTTGTTGGAGTCCGAGTAGCCGAGCATGATTTCCTGGACGTCGCCGCGCAGCCGGACCAGCTCGCGGTAGGAGGAATCGGAGAGCAGCTGGTCCACGATTTCGGCCGAGGCCCGCAATTCCTCCACGGTTTCCAGCAGCGGCGCGAAGCCGATTTTGGCATACGGGGCTGCGCCGAAGAGGCTGACCAGCCCGGCTTCGCGGGCCAGCACCGCAGCGGCCAGGACGTCGTCCGCGCCGCGGGTCATCGAGATGATGTACGTCTCGATGACGTCCGGGCCGTAGGTGCGCAGCGCCCGCCGGATTTCGCGGAAGACGTCGTAGGTGCCGTCGGCGACGCCGTCGAGCTTGATCGGGTGGCCCGAGAGCGGGCGCCGGGAGGCGAGTTCGGAGCCCAGGACCTCGAGCCGCTCCGGGCGGCTGAGTTCCGCGTACCGGACGCCGGGGCCGCCGAGGCGGTCCATCAGCTGGCCGACGGCGTCGTGGTGGTGGTCGGCGTGCTCGCGGATGTCGAGGGTGGCCAGATGCAGGCCAAAGGAGGCGATGGCGCGGCGGGTCCGGGCAAGGGCGCCGTCGGCGGCGAGCGCGGCGTGGTGGTTGCGGAGCGAGCGCTCCAGCAGGCCCAGCTCGGCGAGGAGCTCCGCGGTGGCGGTGTAGTCACGGCCGTGCTCGTGCGCCGACGCGGCCGAGACGCGCCGGGCGGTGTTGAGCAGTTTGGCCTTGATGCAGGTGAGTTTGAGCCGGTAGGGCTCCTGCGCGTTCAGTTCGAGGACCCGGCGGTCAAGGCCCGGCAGGTTCTGGAGGTCGACGTCGATCGAGTCCAGCAGCTCCTGGTCAGCCCCGGCGAGCGCCGTGGAGTTGGACAGGATGGAGATCAGCCCGTCGATGAGGCCGATGCTGATCCGGACGGCGTGCTGGTTCTGGATCTGCAGGATTTCGCGGGTGACGGCTGCGGTGACGTTGGGGTTGCCGTCCCGGTCGCCACCGATCCAGGAGCCGAAGCGGATGGGAGCCCTCTCCGCGGGGAGCGTGACGCCGTGTTCGCCGAGCAGATCGGAGAGGTCCGCGAGCATCTCCGGCAGGGCGTCGCCCAGGATGCCGGTGAGGTAGTAGATCGCGTTCCGGGCCTCGTCCACCGGGGTGGGCCGGACCTGGCGGAGTTCGTCCGTCTGCCACATCTGGTCGATCACTTCGGCGAGGTGGCGGTCCTGGCGGCGGCGGGCGGAGGTGCCCTCCGCTGTGCTCTCGGCGAGGATGTCCGAGAGCCGGCGGACCTTGTCCAGCACGGAGCGGCGGGACGCTTCGGTGGGGTGGGCGGTGAAGATGGGCCGGACGTCGAGTTCATTCACGACTTCCTGCAGGACCGACGTGCCGGCCTGGCCGGCGATGTCGGTGACGGCCTTGGCCAGCCAGCCGTCCTTTTCCTGCCGCGTGCGCAGCCCGCGGACCCGGTGCACCTGCTCGGCGGCGTTCGCCAGGTGGAAGTAGAACGCGAACGCGCGGACCAGGTCGGTCGCCTGGTCCAGGGGCAGGGAGCCGAGCAGCTCACGGACCTGGGCGACGACGTCGTACGAACTCCACGGACCGGTGGCGTCCGCGCCGCCACGGGCGGCTTCCTTGGACTCCTTGGTCAGCAGGCGCACCTGCTCGACGAGGTCCAGGAGCTCGGGACCGTGCTGGCGGACCAGGGATTCGCCGAGGAGGGTGGAGACCCGGCGGACGTCGGCGCGCAGTTCGGAGGCGAGGTCGGTGCCGGAATTCGTTGCAGTGTCAGCCATGGAGACAATCTTTCGGGAGGACTTGGCTCGTACACTGCGCTGGATACTGTGAGCCGGGTTACGTTCTTCCTACAGGATGCTACCCGCCGCCGCGGCCGGCGGGGAATCCGTCTCAGATAGTGTCGGCGCACCCGCCCCCGGCTTGAAGGTCCTAGCGGGCGATCTTGAAATTGAAGTCCGCTGTTCCGAGCGCACCCCAGAGCCGCAGCCAGATCGGCAGGATCATCTCGGCGCCGCGGGCCGTGGTGATGTCGCCCAGGTCGATGATGTCCCGGTGGCCCAGGCTCGCCAGGAGCGCGGCCACGTCCCGCTTGGCGTCGGAATCGTTGCCGGAGACGAAGACCGAGTGGTCCCCGCCGGCCACGCGCCCGGGTTCCACCATGAGGGCAGCGTTCATGGTGTTGAGGGTCTTGACCACCCGGATGTCCGGGAAGGTGCGCTGGATTTCCTCGCCGAGGCTGTCGGTGTTCACCGGGTTCAGCACCGGCGGCATGCCATGCCGGAAGTCCAGGGGGTTGGCGATATCCACCAGCACCTTGCCGGCGAGGTTCGCTGCGCCGGCCGCCGTGAGCGCCGCGAGGGAGCCGACGCCGTTGGTCGCGTTGACCACGAGGTCGGCCCCGGCAGCGGCGTCGGCAAAGCGTGCGACGTCGACCTGCCCGTGGGACTGATGCCACTGGGCGAACGGCGCTGTTCCCATTACGTCGGGCTCGGTCCGCGCCAGGGTTGCCTGCGGGTCGCGGGTGCCGATGACGACGTCGTGGCCCAGGCCCGCGAGCGCAGCGGCGATCGTGCGGCCCACGGTGCCGGTTCCCAGTACAGCGATCTTCATGGCATCCTCACTCAACAAAGCGGTGGAGTAGACAGGTTCGTCTACCGGTGCGCAAGACGCTATCAGACAGACCTGTCTACGGCAAGGAGGCCAGCGTTCACTCGGAGTGGATGCCCGGCTACGGCTTGGGGATCCATCGCTCAAGGGAGCGGTCGCCCACCACCGATATGACCAGGAGCAGCACCGCCGCTACAGCGAGACCAAGCGGCGTCTTGGCGAAGTCCCACTGAACCAGCAGGGGAAAGTGGAACACGTACAGGCCGTAGGAAATCGAGGCGGTAAATGCGGCCGGGACCGCCAAGGGCGCGGCAACCCGGACGAAATATCTCGCCAGAACGGTGGTCGAAGCGGCAACGCAGGCCAGGGCGAACACAAAAAGATTCAGTGAGAGCCTCAGGATCTCCACCATCTCCGGGTGCCGGTTCAGCACAACCCCGGCACCGGCAACGGCGCACAGCGCCACCAGCCAGCAGCCAACAGGCACCACGGCCCGGAGGCTGAGCCGGTCCGAACCGTAGAGCTCGGCAATCACGGCTCCGGCCCACCACGTGAGCATGTAGGCGAAGACCAGGGAGAAGTGGTTGGGTGCCACGACGTAGGTGCCGAAGCCGATCACGGACCAGCTTCCTACGATCCCCAAAGACAGGCCGGCGGAGCGGCGGTGGGCACTCATGATCAGCGGAAAGGCCAAGTAGAAAAGCACTTCATATGACAGGGACCAGAGAGGACCATTTCCCAGGAACGGGTAGGCAATAACGCCCGGCTTGAAATCCCCAAGATCCTGGAGGGAAAGCAAGTTCAGCCCCAGCGTCAGGGGTGAGAAATCGCGGACCAGCGTGCCGTCCAGCCAGGCAACCAGTGCTGATACAGCAAACGCGACCAGCAACGGCGGGTAGATGCGGCGCAATCGGCGCAAATAATAGGACGTGACACTCTTCTGCACCCGGGTGCTTTCGTTGGCGAAGATGACGAATCCGCTAAGCAGGAAGAAGACAATAACAGCCTGGGGTCCGTACTTGAAGACCACCTGCGGCAGGCCGGTCATGGTCGAGTTGACCACGACGTGATGGATCACGACGTAGACGGCGGACAGTGCACGGATAACGTCAAGAGCCACCCGGAGGCGCGGACTTGGACGCCGGACGGAAACTGACGGCGTGGCGACGGCAGAAGTCATGCGCCAAACGTATTGGCCAATGGAATTGCCGCCAACAGTACTGACTACTTGGATTTCGCAAAGAACGGGTCCTCCGGAGGCAACCGTAGACAGACTTGTCTGTGTAGCATGAAACCATGACTCCGACCGCCAACAGGACACCGCAGGCCGTCCGGACGGCCGCCGGGCAGGCGCGGGAAAAGATCCTTGCCACGGCGTTCCGGCTCTTCTACGCCCAGGGGCTCCGCGCCGCCGGCATCGATACGATCATCGCCGAATCCGGCGTCGCGAAGGCCACGTTCTACAAGTACTTTCCGGCCAAGGACGACCTGATCCTGGCCTACCTGGAGAAGGTGGACAGGGTTTGGACCGGGCAGCTCCAGGCCGCGGCGGATGCCGCCGGGCCTGACGCCGCGGCCCAGCTCGTGGGGTTGTTCGACGCCCTGGCCAGCGCCTGCCGCCGCGACGGCTACCGCGGTTGCGCCTTCATCAACGCCGCGGCCGAGTCCGCCTCCGGAACCCGCGTCCACGAACGGACGGTGGCCCACAAGGAGCACATCAGGGCCTGGATCCGTGACCTCGCCGTCCAGGCCGGCGCCCCGGATCCGGACAAGCTCGCCCGCAGCCTGACCCTGGTGCTCGACGGCGGACTCGCCAGCGGCGTGCTCGACGCCGATCCGGCGGCGGCCACCGCCGCCCGCGACACCGCATCACAACTTGTCGCCGCCAGCCTCGGGAGGAACCCTTGAACGCGACGCATCCCGCCCCTGACGCCCAGCTCGCCCGCTGGCAGCGCTTCCGCAACAGCCGCAACACGGCCCTCGCCAGCGAGTACGGCTGGCTGACACTGACCTCCTTCCAGTGGCTGGAGGACCGGCCTGCCGCCGTCGACCTCGCCCCCGGGCTCTGGTCCACCGACGGCACGACGGCGTTCCTCACCGCCGCCGCGGCCGAGGGCCTCACCCTCGTGGACACCGGCGAATCCGTGGAGGGCACCGTCAGCGCGGCGCTGTCCAATGAGGAGTCCCTGATGTGGGTCCGGTACGGCGGCGCGGACGGCCGGCAGGTGGTAGTCGAACTGGCAATGCGCGCCAACAGGTACGCCGTGCGCACCCGGGATTCCAAGTCCCCGGTGTTGACGGAATTCGACGGCGTGCCGACCTTCGATTTCCGCCCGGACCTCGTGGTCGAGGCCCGGTTTGTCCCGTATCCGGAGCCCGTCGACGTCCCCATCGGCACAGCCAACCCGCTGGTGGACGGGGTCCACCGTTCCGTGGGCGAGCTCGTGTTCCGGCTCCCCGGCAAGGACCACGAGTTCCACCTGCAGGCCGAGGAGGAAAAGCTCGGCGCCCTGACGGTCACGTTCCACGATGAGACCAACGGGGAAAGTACAGATGAGTGGCGCAAGGTGTCCACGGCCCGCCCGCGCGTCGACGCCCTCGGAAACCGCACGGTCAGCCTGGATTTCAACCGGGCCATCAACTACCCCAGCGCCTTCACACCGTACGGCACGTGCCCCATGCCGGTGAAGAACAACAGCCTGGACTACCGGATCGAGGCCGGGGAGAAAGAGCCGGCCCTGTTCTAGACACCAGTTCTAGACGATCGCGGACACTCCGGTCACGGCACGTCCCACGATCAGCGTGTTGATCTCGAACGAGCCCTCGTAGGTGTAGATCGCCTCGGCGTCGGCGAAGATCTTGGCCATCCGGTAGTCGGTCACGATCCCGTTGCCGCCCAGCAGGGACCGGCCCATCGCCACGGTTTCGCGCATCCGGGCGCTCACATAGGACTTCGCCAGCGCCACCTGCGGCATGTCCGCGGCGCCCGCATCCTGCAGCTGGGCAATCCGGACCATCATCCCCATGCTCGCCACGGCGTTGCCAAGCATGGTGACCAGCTGCTGCTGGACCAGCTGGAACTTCGCCAGCGGCCGCCCGAACTGCCGGCGTTCGACGGCGTACTGCCGGGCGACGTCGAACGCGGCCAGCTGCTGGCCAACGCCCTGCCAGGCGACCATGATCCGCGAACCGCGCAGCAGTTCGTTGGTGTCCTCGAAGCTGTTGATCCCGGCGAAGCGGTCCGCCTCGGCCACCGGCACGTCCGTGAAGACGATGTCGGCGTTCTGCACCGTGCGCAGCGCGATCTTGTTCTCGATCCGGCTCCGGCTTACGCCGGGCAGGGTCGCGTCCACGATGAAGCCGCGGATGCCGCCGCCGGCCTCGTCGCGGGCCCACACGAGCATGTAGTCGCAGAACGTGCCGTTGCCGATCCAGCGCTTGGCACCGTTGAGAACCCAGGAGTCGCCGCCGTCAGGCGCCCCGCCGGGAACCCGCCGTGCCCTGGTTTCCATGCCGCCGGCCACATCCGAGCCGTGCTCCGGCTCGGTCAGCGCGAACGCCCCGGTGGTCCGGAGGTTCGCGGCGTCATCGAGCAGCCGCGCCTTCTGCTCCTCGGAGCCGAAGCCGTAGAGCGCCTCCACGAAGAGGTCATGGTGGACCAGGAAGAAGGTCGCCAGCGAGGTGTCCACCCGCGTCATTTCGGCGATGACCAGCCCCGCAAACAGATTGCTATAGCCGCGCTGGGCCGGTGCGCTGAGCTCGAGGGCGGCCAGCTTCGGCAGGATCTGCGCGGGGAACTCGGCCTTGTTCCACCATTCACCGGCGAAGGGCGCCACCTCGCGGGCCAGGAACTCCCGCAGTTCGGCCATCTTCGCCTGCTCGGCGGCGTTGAGCATCGACTCGAAGCCGAAGAAGTCGGCGGTCGGCAGCCCCGCGACGGAATCAACGGCCCCGGGCGAAGCGGCGAGTCCGGCCTGCATCATTTCGGCCCCATCCGGATGGCGCCGTCGAGCCGGATGGTTTCGCCGTTGAGCATGGCGTTGTCCACGATGTGCGCGGCAAGGTTCGCGTATTCGGCGGGCCGGCCCAGCCGCGACGGGTGCGGTACCTGCTGCCCGAGGGAGTCCTGCGCTTCCTGCGGCAGCCCGGCCATCATGGGCGTCTCGAAGATGCCCGGTGCGATGGTCACCACCCGGATCAGCGACCGGGCGAGTTCCCGGGCGATCGGCAGCGTCATCGCGTGCACCGCACCCTTGGAGGCGGCGTAGGCAGGCTGGCCGATCTGGCCATCAAATGCGGCGACGGAGGCGGTGTTGATGATGACGCCGCGCTCCGGGCCGCCGAGCCCGGTCACGGCAGGCTCGGTGGCTGCCATCGCGGCCGCTGCAAGGCGGATGACGTTGAAGGTTCCCACGAGGTTGATCTGGATGACGCGGTTGAAGGTCTCCAGCGGCAGCACGCCGTCGCGGCCCAGGACCTTGCCGGGGGTGGCGATCCCGGCGCAGTTGACCACGATCCGCAGCGGGCCGAGGGCGACGGCGGCGTCGACGGCAGCCTGCACCTCGGCTTCGCTGGTGACGTCGGCGGGCACGAAGACGGCCTTGCGGGCCGGCTCCAGCGCGGCGCCGGGTGCTCCTGTCTGGACGTTCCCGCGGGCGTTCAACTCGGCGGCGAAGGCCTGCCCGGCGGAGCGAGGCAGGTCCACCAGGACCACCGAGGCGCCGGCGTCGAACAGGCGGCGCGCCGTTGCAGCCCCGAGGCCTGAGGCCCCGCCCGTAACCAGCGCGACTGTACCTTTGATGTCCATGCATCCTCCTTGATGTGGAACCGGAACCCGCCACGACACTGTGTGCAGCGTCACGAACCGACTGGGAACATTAGTTAGTGAATGTTAACTGGAATGCCGGCATTCCGCACCTTCACCCCGCGGCGCCGCCCCTGGGGCAGCGCAAACATCCCCGCCGCCGGCCCCGAATCGCCTCCCGAACCGCCTCCCAAATCACCGCCCGAGACGCAGCAACGATCACACCCCGGACGCACTGCCGCTACTAGGCTGGAACCATGACCCCAGCAGACCTTTCCACCGCACCCAACTGGTCGTTCCGGGCTGACGAGGCGGCCCGCTCGGTGACCCGGCTGTTCGGGCAGCGGCTCTTCTTCCTGCCGGGGACCCACATCGCCGCAACCGTGCGCCCCTCGGGCCGGCTGAAGAACCTGGCCCGGCCCTGGCACTACTGGTGGCAGGCGCACTACGTGGACTGCCTCGTGGACACCGGGCGGCGCGAACTGGGACCTGAGGGCCGTCCGGAAATGCGGTTCGACGGCGGGAACCGGCCCAGCGCCGGCCGGCTCGCCTCCAGGCTGGTCACCGGGATCCGGTTCCGCAACTTCCTCACCGTCGTCAACAACTACTACGACGACATGGCGTGGCTGGCACTGTCCACGCTGCGGCTGGAGAACCTGGCCCGGGACAGCCGCAAGGAGGCCGGACGCCGCCGCAACGCCAAGGTCCTGAAAAGCCTCACGCTGCAGTTCGATTCCGCGTCCACGGACGACCTCGGCGGCGGCACTTTCTGGAGCAAGAAGCGGGATTTCAAGAACACGCCGGCCACGGCGCCAGTGGCGCTGTACTACGCCCGCACCGGGCAGCCGGCCAGGGCGCAGGCCCTGCTGGACTGGTTGGACGCCCGTCTGTTCGACCCCGAACAGGGCATGTACCGGGACGGCCTCCGGATCGCACCCGGCGGCGACGTGGTGCTGGAAAGCGCCATCTACACCTACAACCAGGGCCCCGTCCTGGGCGCGCTGCTGGAGCTCGGCGGCGAGGCCAACCTGGCCCGGGCAGCCTCACTGGTGGCGTCGGTGGCGCGCAGCCTGACCCTACCCGCGCCCCTGATGGGGCGCAGCGCCACGGTGCTGCGCTGCGAGGGCACCGGCGACGGCGGACTGTTCACGGGCATCCTGGTCCGGTCCCTGGCCCTCGCCGCCGTCGACGAGCGGCTTCCCGCCGGGACCCGGGCGACGGCCGCGACGCTCGTGAACGACACCGCCGAGGCCTTCTGGGAGGGCCGCCGCGTTATGTCGGCCCGGGAGCCGCTGGCCCGCAAGGGCGGCCGGATCCTGTTCCCCCCCCGCCCCGAACTGCCGGCCAGGCGCAGCTACCCGGCGGGCGCCGCCGTCGAACTTTCCACCCAGCTGCAGGCCTGGATGGTGCTGGAAGCCGCTGCCTCCATCGCCGGACGGGGCGAGCTTGCGCCTGTTGAGTCCCCGGCCGAGTCCCCGGCCGAGTCCCCCGCCGACAATTAGGTCACGCAATAGTTTCGTAATTGATGTGATCCTGGTCACTTAAGGCGCCCTCAGCTTGGTTGCTTAGGTTTGGCTAACCTACAGTTTTTCCTAGTGAGCATGCCCTAACTTCCCCCGCTCACAGGGGGCTAGGGTTCCGAAGACCTTCCCTCCAGAAAGCAGCCCCATGAAGATCCGCAACAACGCGCTGGCAGGTATCGCACTTGCCGCCACTGCCGCGCTCGGCCTGGCCGCCTGTGGCTCCGGCACCTCCACGTCCCCCAGCAGCAGCGCCGCCGCTGACGGCAAGATCTCCGGTGAGATCACGGTCTACAACGCCCAGCATGAGTCTTTGGCCAAGGAATGGGTGGACGCGTTCACCGCGGAAACCGGCGTCAAGGTCACCATGCGCCAGGGTTCGGACACCGAGATGTCCAACCAGATCATCCAGGAAGGCCAGGCCTCCCCGGCAGACGTCTTCCTCACCGAAAACTCCCCTGCCATGGCCCAGGTCGAAAACGCCGGCCTCTTCGCCGACGTCGACAAGGCCACCGTCGAGCAGGTGCCCGCCGAGTTCCGGCCCTCCACGAACAAGTGGACCGGCATCGCGGCCCGCTCCACCGTTCTGGTCTACGACAAGGCCAAGCTGAGCGAAGGCCAACTGCCCAAGTCCATGCTGGACCTGGCCAAGCCGGAGTGGAAGGGCAAATGGGCGGCGTCCCCGTCCGGCGCCGACTTCCAGGCGATCGTCTCCGCCCTGCTCGAACTCAAGGGCGAAGCCGCCACCGAGGAATGGCTCAAGGGCATGAAGGAAAACTCCAAGGCCTACAAGGGCAACAGCACGGCCATGAAGGCGGTCAACGCCGGTGAAGTCGACGCCGCCCTGATTTACCACTACTACTACTATGGCGACCAGGCCAAGACCGGCGAGAACTCCAATAACGTCTCCCCGTACTACTTCAAGAACCAGGATCCGGGCGCGTTCGTGTCGGTCTCCGGCGGCGGTGTGCTGAAGTCCTCGAAGAATGCCGCGGCGGCCCAGGCCTTCGTCAAGTTCATCACCGGCAAGAAGGGCCAGGAAGTCCTGCAGAAGGGCACCTCGTTCGAGTACGCCATCGCCTCCGATGTCCCGGCCAACGAGAAGCTCGTCCCGCTGCCGGAACTGCAGGCACCGACGGTGGATCCGGCCAAGCTCAACTCCGCCAAGGTCACTGAGCTGATGACCAAGGCAGGACTGCTGTAACCACGTGACAACCAAGCTGGCGGCTCCCGAAACACCGGGGAGCACGACGACGGCGGGTCGGGGCAAGCGCCCCCGCCCGCCTTTCGGCGTTTCTGTAATAGCGGTCCTGGCGGTCCTGATCGCCCTCTTCGCACTGATTCCGCTGGGCTACGTCATTGTCATGACGGTGGCCACCGGCTGGGACACCGCCGTGGAGCTGATCTTCCGGGAACGCGTCGGCGTACTGCTGCTGAACACGGTGCTCCTGATGCTGGTCACCGTGCCGCTGTGCCTCATCCTCGGCGTGGGCGGCGCGTGGCTGGTGGAACGCACGCATCTCAAGGGGCACAAGTGGTGGGCAGTGCTGCTCGCGGCCCCCCTGGCCATCCCGGCCTTCGTCAACAGCTACGCGTGGGTCTCCGCGGTGCCGTCGCTCGAGGGCTTGTGGTCCGGCGTGCTGATCGCCACGCTGTCCTATTTCCCGCTCGTCTACATTCCGGCCGCCGCCACGCTCAGCCGGCTGGACCCGGCCATCGAACAGTCCGCCGCGTCCCTGGGCCTCGGCGCCTGGCGCGCCTTCTTCCGCGTGGTGCTGCCGCAGCTGCGGATCGCGATGACCGGCGGCGCGCTGCTCGTGTCCCTGCATCTCCTGGCTGAATACGGCGCCTTCGCGATGATCCGCTTCGACACCTTCACCACCGCGATCATGGTGCAGTACCAGTCCACCTTCAACGGCACCGCCGGGAACATGCTGGCCAGTGTGCTCGTGTTCCTCTGCCTGATCCTGCTGCTGGTTGAAGTGCGCAGCCGCGGCAGTGCCCGGTACGCCAGAGTTGGCTCCGGCGCCCAGGCCCGCGCCCTGCGGCTTCCGCTGCGCGCCTACCAGCTCCCGGCCCAGCTGTTCCTGATCGCGCTGACCGCGCTGGCTTTCGGGCTTCCGCTGACCTTCGTGCTGCGCTGGATCTTCTCCGGCGGCCCGGAAATCTGGGCGGCGGACGAGTTCCTGCCCGCCCTGCTGCAGACCCTCACGTACGGCCTGGCCGGCGCCCTGGCCACCACCGTGGTCGCGTTTCCGATGGCGTACCTGGCCGTGCGGCACCCCAGCTGGTTCAGCAAGGCCCTGGAGCTCTCCAACTACATCACGAGCTCCATGCCGGGAATCGTGGTGGGCCTGGCGTTCGTGACGGTCAGCATCAAGGCCGCACCCAACCTCTACCAGACCTCGGCACTGCTGATCGCGGCCTACGTGCTGCTGTTCCTGCCGCGGGCGCTGGTGAACATCCGTTCCGGCCTGGCCCAGGCGCCGAAGGAACTCGATGAGGCCGCCCAGGCACTCGGCAAGCCGCCGCTGCTGGCCTTCCTCCGGGTCACGCTGCGGCTCACCGCCCCGGCCGCCGCGGGCGGTGCCGCGCTGGTGTTCCTGGCGATCGTGAACGAACTGACGGCAACACTCCTGCTCTCCCCCAACGGCACCAGGACGCTCGCCACCGAGTTCTGGAGCAAGAGCAGCGAAATCGACTACGCCGGGGCGGCGCCGTACGCCCTGCTGATGATCCTGATTTCGGCACCGATGACCTACCTCCTCTTCCAGCAGTCCAAGAAAGCAGCGGGACAGTGACCGACTACAGCCCCTCCCGGCTCCCGGAACCGCGGATCGCCGCGTCCGTGGCCACCAGCACCAACAGCCACCTGCAAATCGACGCCGTCACCAAGAACTTCGGCGCCCAGGCCGTGCTCAAGGGCGTCAACCTCTCGGTGGCGAAGGGCGGCACGACGGCGATCGTGGGACCTTCCGGCTCCGGCAAGACCACGCTGCTGCGGCTGATCGCCGGTTTTGAACACCCGGACACGGGCAGCATTTCGCTCGACGGCGCCAAGGTGGCGGGCGACGGCGTCTGGGTCCCGGCGCACAAGCGCCACGTGGGCTACGTGGCGCAGGACGGCGCCCTGTTCCCGCACCTGAGCGTCGGTCAGAACATCTCCTTCGGGCTCGACGCCGGCAAGCTCCCCGGCGGGCACCGTGGTGTGAACGACCGGGTGGCGGAACTGCTGGACATGGTCTCCCTGGACCCGGCCATGGCCAAGCGGCGCCCGCACGAGCTCTCCGGCGGGCAGCAGCAGCGTGTGGCCCTGGCCCGTGCCCTCGCCCGCGAGCCGGAACTGATGCTGTTGGACGAGCCGTTCTCCGCCCTGGACGCGGGCCTGCGCGTGGCCACCCGCCGGGCGGTGGGCAAGGTGCTCCAGGACGCCGGCGTCACCACCATCCTGGTCACGCACGACCAGGGCGAGGCGCTCTCATTTGCGGACCAGGTGGCGGTGATGCGCGGCGGACGGCTGGCGCAGATCGGCAACCCGTTCATCGTCTACACCCGCCCAGCGGACCGCGCCACCGCCGAATTCCTGGGCGACGCCGTCATCCTCGATGCCTGGATGGAAGGCTCGCTCGCCACCTGCTCCCTGGGCGGCATCCCTGTCCGCCGGCCGCCAGCGCAGGGCCGGGTCCAGCTCATGCTGCGCCCGGAGCAGATCCGGATCGCCGAGGACGGACCCATCCGCGGCGTTGTGGTGGACACCGACTACTTCGGGCCTGAAACCACGGTGCGGCTCAAGCTCGCCGTCCCGCCGGTCCTCGCGGAAGGCGCTGTAGCCGACCCCCGCTACCCCGGCGGCGGCGAGATCATCACCATCCGGCACTGGAACGCCTCGATCGCCCGGCCCGGCACCGAACTGTGCCTCCGCGTCGTCGGCGAAGCGGTGGCCTTCCCGATGGAAGACCTGCCGCCGGCGTAGTCAGGGACAGTCCCTCGCCCCTCCTGCTCCATCACGCGGGGCCCCGCGGTGCCCGTTGAGACGGTCCGTCACCCGGCATAGGGTGGGGCGCATGACTGTCCAGCCAGCACTCCACCGCCAGCACTGCTCGGTTGCCGCCCCCACCCAGTTGTGGCTCGATGCCGAGGGGCGGCTGTCCAGCGGACCCCGCACCTCGGACGCGTCCGGCGGTGCGGGCGGCGGCTGGTTCACGGGCCTGCTGCACGGGGACACGCGGATGCTGTGCCGGGCAGAGGTTCGGGTGAACGGCCTCGAGCCGGAGCCCGCCACGGTCGAGGCGGAGCCCGGCGGTGTGCTGCGGGTGCGTGGACTGGTCCGTGGCATCCCGGGGCCCACGGAGGACCCCGCCGTCGAACTTCTCCAGACCTGGACAGTCACGCCCGGCGTCGTCCGGCACTCCCTGCAGCTGCGTACCTCCTTGGAAGCCCTCGACGTGGAAATCGACATCCAGCTCGCCGCCGACTTCACCGATCTGGCCGCCATCCGCCTCAGCCGCTTCCGGGAGCCCGGCGCACCGTTCTCCGCGGACGATTCCACGCTGCGCTGGCGCGACGGCGGACGGGCCCTGACTGTCGCCGCCCCCGGGAGCTTCGCCGCCGGCGAACGGCTCCTCTGGCGCGGCACGGCGGGCCGGGGTCGTCCGTTCGAAGCGGAGTGGCAGGCAGTGCTGGCTGACAGCGAGGACGCGGTTGTGGCAGCCCGCCCGCCCGCCTCGCGCCGGGTCCGGGCCGAACCGTCCGGCGCCCTGGGCCTGCTGCTGGACAACGCGCTCGATGAGCTCGCCGGCCTCCGCCTCGCCACCCGGAAGCTGCCCGACGCGCCGTTCGCCGCCGCCGGGGCGCCCTGGTATTTCACCCTGTTCGGACGCGACTCGCTGTGGGCCGCGCGGCTGCTGCTGCCGCTCGATGCCGGGCTCGCCGCCGGAACGCTGCGCACCCTGGCCGCCTTCCAGGGCAACAGGAACGATCCCGACGCCGCCGAGGAACCCGGCAAGATCCTGCACGAGCTCCGGTCCAAGGAGCTGGTGCTGGAGAGCCAGGGCCTGCGCCTGCCCCCGGTGTACTACGGCGCCGTGGATTCCACCCCGCTGTGGCTGTGCCTGCTGGCCGAACTTGGCCAGGCCGGGCTGGACGACGCCGCGGTCCGCTCGCTCCTGCCCAACGCGGCCCGGGGGGCCGACTGGCTGCTGGCCGCACGGGGTGCGCCCGGACGCGCAAACGGCGGGTTCCTCAGCTACCAGGACACTACCGGCCACGGTCTCAGCAACCAGGGCTGGAAGGATTCCCAGGACGCCATGCAGTTCCGCGACGGCCGCCTGGCCGACGGCCCGATCGCGCTGTCCGAAGTGCAGGGCTACGCCTACCAGGCCGCCGTGGACACGGCCGATCTCTTCGACGCCTACGGCGAACCCGGTGGCCAGGCGCTGCGGGACTTTGCCGAGGCGCTGCAACAGGACTTCCGCGAACGCTTCTGGGTCGAGGACGACGGCGGCCCCTTCCCCGCCATGGCCCTCGACGGGCACGGCGATCCCCTGGACATCCCCGGCTCCAACATGGGGCATCTGCTCGGCACCGGAATCCTGGACGCGTCCGAAGCCCGGCTCGTGGCGGACCGCCTGCTGGGCCCCGAGCTGTTCTCCGGCTATGGCGTCCACACACTCTCCCGGCGCGCCGCCGGATTCTGGCCGTTCAGCTACCACTGCGGCTCGGTCTGGAGCCACGACACCGCGATCGCGGTCCGGGGGCTGCTCGCGGAGGGCTTCACCGTCGAAGCCCGGACCATCGCCGAGGGCCTGCTGGCCGCGTCCGGTTCGTTCGGGCACCGCCTGCCGGAACTCTTTGCCGGGATCACGGCCGGGGAAGCGAAGCACGCGGTGCCGTATCCGGCGTCGTGCCGTCCGCAGGCGTGGTCCTCAGCGTCTGCCGTGGTGATCGCCCAGGCCATGGGCGTCGGGTTTTAGCTCGTCCCTGTTGCTCCGGGACGGGAGCGCCAGGCCTGGGCCGGTCACGGGCCGGGCGGCCGTTTGGCCTGCGGGTACGGCGTTTCGTGCCGGGCGAGCATTTCGACGAAGCCCGCGATCTTCCGCTCCCTCGTAGCGGCTTGTTTGACCGCATTGGTCCGGTAGATCAGGGCGTACCTGTTGACGGAGGTCAGGACCTCGAACATTGCCTGCGCCCGCGGCTCGGACGCGATGGCCGCGGCGAGGTCCCCGGGCACTTCCGCTGCCGCGGCGCCGGAGTAGGCAGCCTCCCAGCGGCCGTCGGCTTTGGCGCTCTCGACGGCGGCGCGGCCCGCGGGAGCCATCCTGCCCGCCGCCTCGAGGCGGGCGATGCGCTCGACATTCCGGGCGGACCACACACTCTTCGGGCCCCGGCGGGTCATCCGCTGGAAGGAACTGCCCTCGTCGCGGCGCCGCCCCTGGCCGTCGATCCAGCCGAAACACAGGGCCTCCTGCAGGGCGGCCCCGTAGTCGAGCTCCGTCACCGTGCCGCCCTTCTTGTGCAGCACCAGCCACACGCCGGGGCTCTGCGCGTGGTGCTGCTCCAGCCAGGCGCGCCACTGGACAGAGTCCCTCACCAGCAGTTCCTCAAGTTCAACGGCCATGGCCCCATTCTGCTCCGTACTGACCAAAAGCGCTGTTTGGTGGCACGATATCCCTGAGAGCCGGATCCCGTCACAACCTACAGGAGCAACGATGCTGCGTGTCCGCCCGATCCATTTCACCTCCCGCCTTGATGCTTGGGAGCGGCTGCTAACCGACTTGGGCATGGTCAAGACCGTCGACGAGCCCACGTGGCGGGAGCTCGACGCCGGCTCCGGCCGCCTCGCCCTCCGCTTCGTCGAACAGGGCTCGGCTGAGGATGGCACCACCTCCTTCGGCGTCGAGGTGGGCGACCTGAAGGAATTCGCCAGGCGGACCGAGGAGGCCGGGACGGCCGCAGGCACAACGGCTGCCGGGACCTCCGCGGAACTCATCGAGGCGGACCACGGGCCTTCCTGCCGCGTCACCGCTGCGGACGGATTCACTTTCCTCGCCGACCCGGCCGCGCGCGCCGCCGACGGCAGCTGGGTGGGGTCGGCGGAAGCGGACCCGGGCATCGCCGTCGTCGAAGTCTGGTTCTCCGAAGACGCCGTGGCGGCGGCCCAAACCCTGCGCGATATCGGTGCCCGGCCCCGTCCGGTCGCGGATAGTGGCGCGGGCGCCGCCGACACTGTCGAATCGGAAACGTTCACGGCGAAAAACGGCGGGGTCCTCATGGTCGGCGCAGGGACCGGTGCCGGGCGTGCCGGCCTGGGCTTCGAATACGACGGCGACTTTGACGCCCTCCGCGAACGCCTGATCGAGGCGGGGCACGAGGCCGCGGTCATCGAGGAAGCCGCCATCCCCACCCTGCATGTGGCCAACCCCGACGCGGACGGCATGGCCTCCCACCCACCGCTCTGGATCTCCGCGGCACCGGCTGCCGGGTGAGCGTGACCACGTCCTAACGGCGGGGATGGGGTAGAACTTAACCATGAACGTTCGCACTCCTGACCCGAACCCCGGCTGGCTCTCCGACGATGATTTGTTCGAGGCGCGCGGCCGGTTGCCCATGGTCTACGTCGAGGCCGTCCCGGTCCGGCTGGATCCGCTCGGGTTTGTGAACGAGGTCGGCACGCTGCTGCAGGCCGACGAGGACGGCACGATGGTCCGTTCGCTGGTTTCCGGCCGGGTGCTGTACCGCGAGACCATCCGGGCGGCCCTGCTGCGCCACATGGAGAAGGACCTCGGCCCGCTGGCCTTCCCGCAGCTGCCCATCAGCCCGGTGCCGTTCACGGTGGCCGAATACTTCCCGTCCCCGTCCCACACGGGGTTCACCGACGACCGCCAGCACGCCGTCGCACTGGCGTACATCATCCCGGTCACCGGCGAATGCTCCCCGCGGCAGGACGCGTTGGAACTGACCTGGATGACCCCGCAGGAAGTCATGAGCTCCGATGTCCAGCTGGAATTCAGTGGCGGCCGCGGTGCCCTGATCCGCCAGGCGCTGGCGTTCGCCGGCGTCGGGAACTGACCGCAGGAGGCTGCGGAAACTGACTTCCGCTGGCTGCCCACGCGCGCCTTTGTAGACTGTTGGGCGGACCGCAAAAGACTTTAAGGACTCCAGATGACCCACCCCCCGGCCGCCCCGAACTACATCGAACAACAGGCTGGATCTCTGCAAAGCGGCGATCATCTGCTTCTGCCCGACGGCAACCGCTCAGCCGAAATCCAGCGTGTGGACGTCGAAACCGACGATTTCGGCACGCCTGCCATGGTCCTGGCGACCCTCACCGGTGGCGGCGGACTCCGGATCGCCGCCGCCTCGACCGTCCTGATCCTGGAGGCTGCCGCCGAGGCCGGGGAACTCCCGGCCGAGGACGCCGGCTCCCCCCTGCAGCTCGTCGAACCGGACGCGGATGAGGGCGGCGGAAGCAGGCAGGACCGGGACGGCGAGGACGACGGCGCCGCTCCCGCCGTCGTCGTCCCTCCCTTTCCGTCCGTTCCGCCCGTGGTGAGCGGCCCCAGCGACGAGGACCTGGGGCTGATCCCGGCCCTCGAGGGCACGCCCGAGTCCGTCGTGGAGGCTGTGGCCGAGGCGCACCCGAGCTCGGTGGGAGTGCTGCTGCTCAGCGAACGCCTCGCCAAGGGGATCAACACGAAGTCCGGGAGTTGCCTCAAGGACCTCAGCGACCTCGCCCAGGAACTCTTCATTGTCCTCAAGGACGCCGAAAACGCCCTTGCCGTTGCCGACCTGCTCAACGTGTTGCCCTTCGACGGAAACCGCGGCCGCTGGACGTCGGTGGAGGCCTCGCTGGCCCTGTCCAGCTACATCTGCCGCCAGCTGGGACAGGAGGAACGCGCCGCGGTCTACGAGAAGTTCCTCCGCGCCCCCGATTCCATGGAGACGGATCAGTTCAAGGCGCGGATCAATGCCAAGGTCCGGCAGCGCTCGCTCAACGAACCGAACCTGTATGACAAGGAAATCTTCCGCGCGATGGACAACTCGAACCCGGATGCGGAACGCGAGTGGCGGCTCCTGCGGCTCGAGGCGCTGCTCTTCCTGCGCGCCCACGGCGGATCGGAAACCATCGGCGCCCCGGAGCTGGACCGCCGGATCGGCAACGAACTCGAGTCCGTCCGGTCCTGAGGCGTTTGGCCCCTACCCCCTTCCGGCCGGGCGTTGTAAATTCAGCCCATGACGAACAATCTGAGCGTTGTGATCAACTCCGACGCGCAGCAGGTTTGGACGATGCTGCGCGAACCCGCCAAGGTTGCCCAGTGGCACGGCTGGGAAGCCGATGACCAGGCGGCCGAGATCAATGAAATCTACTTCAGCCCCAATGTGATCGAAGGCGCCGACCACACCTCGCTCGTGGTCGATGGCGGGGACGTGTTCACCTTGAAACCGGTCCCGTCCGGCACGGAGGTCAGCGTCACGCGGGCCGCGGTGGACCACAATTCCGAATGGGCCGCCTGGGACGAGGACATTACTCAGGGCTGGCTGACCTTTATCCAGCAGCTCCGCTTCGCCCTCGAACGGCATCCGCACGGCAAGCGCCGAACCTTCTTCTTCTCCGTTCCCGGGAACGAGGGGTCCGCCATTGAAAAGCTGGGCCTATCGGACGTTCCCAAGCCCGGCGAGCCGTACTCGCTCACCTTGGCCACGGGCGAGGAAGTCTCCGGAAAGGTCTGGTTCCGCAGCAACCATCAGGTGGGCCTCACAGTCCACCCTTACGCGGAGCACGGAGAGGGCCTGGTGATCGTGGCGGACCAGCCGGCCATCAAGGACATCCGGCCTGAAGGCGGATCCCTGGTCATCGTCTCCACCTACGGCCTCGGGGCGCACCAGCTGGAGTCCATCCGCAAGTACTGGGACGAGTGGCGGGCTGAGAACTACCCCACATCCGATCCACTGCACTAAGGGTTGGACGCTGTTAGCTGGCACACTTGAACGGTGCCAGCCATTCCTGAATCACCTGTGTCATCACTCCTGCCGGCCCGGCAGTCCGAGTTTTCCTTCCGAGTGGGCAAACGCCTGAGCGAAAGCTGTTCACCGTCGGAGGCCCAGGTCAGCGCCAACGGCGGGGAGTTCCTCGGCCGCACCGGCACCATCACCACTCCGCACGGCGAGATCCAGACCCCTGCGTTCATCGCCGTCGGCACCAAGGCCACGGTCAAATCGGTACTGCCGGAATCCGTCGCCGAGCTGGGCGCACAGGCCGTACTGGCCAACGCCTACCACCTGTACCTGCAGCCCGGCGCGGACATCCTGGACGAGGCCGGCGGGCTGGGCGACTTCATGAACTGGCGCGGCCCCACGTTCACCGACTCCGGCGGGTTCCAGGTGATGAGCCTGGGCTCCGGGTTCAAGAAGGTCATCGACATGAAATCGGTCGACCATTCGGGACCCGACGACGCCGTCGCCCCCGGCAAGGAACGCCTGGCCCACGTGGACGAGGAAGGCGTGTGGTTCAAGAGCCACCTCAACGGCGACCGGCACCGCTTCAGCCCGGAGATCTCCATGAACGTCCAGCACCAGATCGGCGCGGACATCATGTTCGCCTTCGACGAGCTCACCACGCTGCAGAACTCCCGCGACTACCAGGAGGAGTCACTGGAGCGCACCCGCCGCTGGGCCGAGCGCTGCATCACCGAGCACTTCCGGCTCACGGACGAGCGTGCCGGGAAACCGTACCAGGCGCTCTTCGGCGTGATCCAGGGTGCCCAGTACGAGGACCTGCGCCGCAAGGCCTGCCGGGATCTCGGCGCCATGAACTTCGACGGCTTCGGCATCGGCGGGGCGCTGGAGAAGGAGAACCTGGGCACGATCGTGAGGTGGTGCAACGAGGAACTGCCGGAGAACAAGCCCCGGCACCTGCTCGGCATCTCCGAACCGGACGACATCTTCACGGCGATCGAGAACGGCGCGGACACCTTCGACTGTGTCTCCCCCACCCGGGTCGCCCGCAACTCGGCGTTCTACCACCCCACCGGCCGGTACAACCTCTCCGGCGCCATGTACAAGCGCGACTTCGGCCCGCTGCAGGACGGCTGCGACTGCTACGCCTGCCTGAACTACTCGCGGGCCTACATCCACCACCTGTTTAAGGCCAAGGAAATGGTCTCGGCCACCCTGATCTCGATCCACAACGAGCGCTTCGTGGTGAAGATGGTCGACGACGCCCGGCTGGCCATCGAGGCCGGCACCTTCTTCGAGTTCAAGGCCGAGACCCTGGGCCGGTACTACTCCTAGGCCCCGTAGCTCGGTTCGCGCTTCTTGATCCAGCCGATCGCGGCCGCGGTGACCGGGACAAAGAGGAATTCCACGAGGGTCTTGTAGAGGAAGCCCACAGCGACATAGTTGACGAACATCGCGGCGTCGGTAATCCCGATCACGGAAGCCGCGATGCTGCAGAAGATCAGGGTGTCCACAAACTCGCCGGCCACGGAGGAACCCATGATGCGCGCCCAGAGTGACTTTTCTCTCGTGCGTGCCTTCATCTTCACCAGGATCCAGGCATTGATGGTCTGCCCGGCAAGGAACGCCAGCAGTGAGGCGAGCACTATCTGCGGCACCGGGCCCAGTGCGCCTTCCAGCGCGGTCTGCTTGGAAACGCCGAACTCGTCGTCAAAACCGGGCAAGGCGATGATGATCCAGTAGCAGAGGGACGCGAAGACCGAGAGCGCGAAGGTGGTGATGATGGCCTTGCGCGCCACCTTGAATCCGTAGACCTCGCTGATGACGTCACCCAGGATGTAGGCCAGGGGGAAGAGGAAGAAGCCGCCGTCGGTGATGACCGGGCCGATCGCCACCCCCTTCGATGCACCGATGTTGGACAGGATCAGCACCACGGCCATGACGGCCAGCAGGATGCCGAAGTAGGGGGAACCGATCGAGGCGAACTTTGGCGGTGCTGCGGCCGGGAGTGTCTTGGCGGAAGGCATGGGTGTTCCATTCATAGTGGTTCGCATGGCTCCCGGATCCTCCGGGGAGGTCGTCTCGGCAGCCGGCTATATTAGCACTGGATGGCTCCTGACGGGCTGACCGCCGGAACCGCCCTCCATTCTCTCACCCCGTACCGGCAGCGGACCGCGGTGCCACCGGGTCCCGCAACATGGCACTCCTGCACTGTGTCCGCTCCGGGCGTGGTGGCAGGATGGGGGCCATGGAGGACGACAGTGCCTGACACCGCGGTTTCCACCCGCGCACTCACCAAGCGGTACGGTGACGTCACCGCGGTGGACTCGCTCGACCTCGACGTCCGCCGGGGCGAGATCTACGGGTTCCTCGGCAGGAACGGGGCGGGTAAAACGACGGCCATCCGCATGCTGCTGGGCCTCGTTCGCCCGAGCGGCGGGGAGGTGACAGTCCTTGGCCGGCGCATCGTGCCCGGCGAGATGAGCGTGTTTTCGCACATCGGCTTCCTCGTCGAAACGGCCACCGCCTACCCCAACCTCACAGTGCGCGAGAATCTCGACATCCAGCGCCGCCTCACTGGTTCGCCGCCGCGAACGGTCGCTGACTCGATCGGGCTGCTGCGCCTCGATCCGTACGCCGACCGGCGCGCCGGGACGCTCTCGCTCGGCAACAAGCAGCGCCTCGCGCTCGCCCGCGCCCTGCTGCACTCCCCCGAACTGCTCGTGCTCGACGAGCCCGCCAACGCGCTGGATCCGGCCGGAATCGTAGAGATCCGCGAACTGCTCCGTTCGCTCGCAGACGAGCGCGGAGTCACCGTGTTCATGTCGAGCCACATCCTCGCCGAAGTTGCCCACCTGGCAGACCGTATCGGCATCGTCCACCACGGCCGCCTCGTCGAGGAGGCATCGCGCGACGAACTCGCCGCGGAGGCACGCGCCTTCGCGGCCGACGCCTACACGCAGGAAGAGCGTGAGCAGGCGCGGCTGACGCTGGATCTGGAGCGCTACTTCCTCGCGCGCACGGACGATGAATCCAACGACGGCGGCGCCTGATGTTAGGCCAGGTTCTCGCCACCGAGTTCATGAAGCTCCGCCGCGCCAAAGTCACGTGGGGCACGCTGGCGGTGCTGGCGATGATGCCGCCCGGCATCGCTTTGTTTATGTGGATCGTGCGGGAACCGGAGCGGGCGGCCCAGTTGGGGCTTCTGGGCACCAAAGCCAGCGTGGTAGGGCTCGAGGCGACGTGGCCCGAATACTTCTACATGCTGACGCTGGTCTTCGGCGTCGGCGGGATGCTGCTGCTGGCGTTCATCGTCGCCTACCTGTTTGGCCGGGAGTACCGTGATGCCACCGCGAAGAACCTGCTCGCGCTGCCCGTGGCGCGTCACTGGTTCGCTGTCGCCAAGCTGGGGGTGGCAGCAGTGTGGTGGATGGCGCTGATCGTCGTCGTCCTCGCTGAGGCTATGGTGATCGGACTGGCGATGGGGCTGCCGGGGTTCTCGGCGGAGCTGGCCGCGAGGGGAGTCGCGAACGTGCTGCTCGCTTCTGCGATCTCGTTCCTGCTCGCGCCCGTGGTCGCCTGGATCGCCGTGTGGAGCCGCGGGGAAGTGGCCCCCATCGCCTTCGCGCTTGTGATGCTGGCACTGGGAAATCTGTTCGGCAGGACCGGCTGGGCGGAGTGGTTCCCCTACTCGATCGTCCCGCTGCTGGTCGGCGTGGTGGCAGACCCGGTCGGCTCGCTTCCGGCGGGCAGCTACGTGGTGCTCGCGGGGACGTTCATGACCGGTGTGGCCGCCACGATCCTGCAACTGCGGTTCGCTGACAATGCCCAGTAGCCAGGGCCGATCGGTCGCCGCTGGGCGTTCCACTCCGCTGGCCCGCGGCTGACGGCCGCGAAGTTAATAACGACGACGGCGGGCCGCCGGCTTCCGGAACGCACGTTCCGTAGCCGGCGGCCCGCCGTCGTTCTTCCCTTCCGCGGTCTTCACCGCGGGGTGGCCTTAGCGGCGCTCAGCGTCGACCAGGTCCTTGTCGTCGTCCTTCCGACCGTCGCCAGGCAGAGCCGGGGAAGCAGCAGGCTCCCAGGCGTGGCCCTGCTCTTGGTCCAGGTGGGTGGACTTCTTGTTCTTCAGGGCGAAGATGTAGACCACCAGCGAGATGGCGATCGCCACGGTGACGTAGGTGAAGAACAGGTCCACGCGCTCGGCCTTCTGGAATGCGGCGCCGATCAGCGGGACCGTTCCGCCAAAGAGCGAGTTGGCGATCGCGTAGCCCAGGCCCACCCCGAGGGCGCGGATGGACGCCGGGAAAAGCTCGGCCTTCACCAGGGCGTTGATGGACGTGTAGCCGCCGACGATCAGCAGGCCGCCCATCATCAGCAGGAACGCGGTGAAGGGGTCCTTGGTGCCGGCCAGGGTGGAGAGCAAGGGCCAGGTGAACAGGACACCGGTGATGCCGAACCACAGCAGAAGCGGCTTGCGCCCGACCTTGTCCGAGATGATGCCGTAGACGGGCTGGAGCAGCATGAAGATGAACAGCGCCCAGAAGTTGATCACCGAGGTGTCGGTCTTGGCGATGCCGGAGGTATCGTTCATGAACTTCAGAAGGAAGTTGGTGTACGTGTAAAACGCAACGGTGCCGCCGAGGGTGACGCCGATGCAGATGAGCAGCGGCTTCCAGTACTGGGTGAACAGCAGCTTCATGGTGCCCGGCTGGGCAACGCCTGCCACGGCGGGAGCCTTTGCGGCCTCGACCTGTTCGGCCGAGACGGTCTCCTCCATTGAGCGCCGCAGCCACAGGACTACGAGCGCGGCGGCGCCGCCGATTGCGAACGGGATGCGCCAGCCCCACTCGGTCAGCTCCCCCTTGGGCATGGCGTTCTGCAGGATAACGAGGACCAGCAAGGCCAGCATCTGGCCGCCGATCAGCGTGACGTACTGGAAGCTCGAGAAGAAGCCCCGGCGCTTGGAGGTGGCGGCCTCGGACATGTAGGTGGCGCTGGTGCCGTATTCGCCGCCCACGGAGAAGCCCTGGATCAACCGCACCAGAACCAGCAGGATCAGGGCCCAGACGCCGATCTGCTGCTGCGTGGGCAGGATGGCGATCGCGAAGGAACCCGCGGACATCATTGTCACGCTGAGCGTCAGCGCCGCCTTGCGGCCCTTGCGGTCGGCGTAGCGGCCGAAGAACCAAGCGCCGACCGGCCGCATGAGGAACGAGGTCGAGAAGACGGCCATCGCCTCGAGACCGGCCTGAAGATCGTCAGTGGCGTTGAAGAAGTGCGACTGGAAATATGCCGCAAACGCGGTGTAGACGTAGACGTCGTACCACTCCACAAGGTTGCCGGCAGATCCTTTGAGGATGTTGCTTACGGCTTTTCTCGTCTGTGCCGATTCGGACAGCTGGGTGCTCATCAATGAACCTTCCTGGATCCGGCGCCGCAAGAAAGCAACACCGTCCGCCACCGTAGTCCTGGTGATGCGGAACACCCGGGTTTTGTTCATATTGGTCATACGCACAATGCGGGCAGATTCCGGTGGGTGGCAGGATGGGACCATGACTTCCACCGCCTTTGACTCCGCCGCCCGGGCGGCTTCCGACGCCGCCATTCCCGCCGTCGCCCTGACCATCGCCGGCTCCGAAGCAACCGGCGGCGCCGGTGCGCAGGCTGACCTGAAGACCTTCCAAGAACTGGGCGTCTTCGGCATCGCGAACCTGACCTGCATCGTTTCCTTCGATCCGAAGGACAACTGGAACCACCGCTTCGTCCCGGTCGAACAGCAGGCCATCGCCGACCAGCTCGAGGCGACGACGGCGGCGTACGGCGCCGCGTCCGGCGCACCCTCCGTGCTGGACACCGTCAAGATCGGGATGCTGGGCAGCCCGGCGACGATTTCAACCGTCGCCACGGCGCTGGCCGCTGCCGCCTTCACCAACGTGGTGCTGGATCCCGTGCTGATCTGCAAGGGCCAGGAACCAGGACACGCGCTGGACACCGACCAGGCGCTCAAGGCGCAGATCCTGCCGTTGGCCACGTTCGTCACGCCGAACCACTTCGAGGCCGAATCACTCTCGGGTCTTAGGATCACCGACCTCGAATCGCTCAAGGCCGCCGCCGTCCGCATCCACGAACTCAGCGGCGCCGCGGTGCTCGCCAAGGGCGGAGTGCGCCTGGCCGGGCCCGACGCCGTCGACGTCTACTACGACGGCGGGACGCTGGAGGTCCTGTCCGCCCCGAAGGTGGGCGAAGTGGCTGTCTCCGGCGCCGGCTGCTCGCTGGCCGCCGCCGTGACAGCGGAACTGGCCAAGGGCGCGACGCCGCTGGCGGCCGCCCGCACCGCCAAGACGTTTGTGACCGCCGGTATCCGCAACCGGGTGGCCTCGGGCGCGCCGTTCGATGCGCTCTGGCAGGGCGGCCCGCGCTAACCATTCGCCCAGTTCGCCGGAAACCTGCGGGTTCGCGGGAAGTTCGGCGAACCCGGGAGTGTCCGGCGAACCCGAGGTTCCGTCAGCGCCGCGGGATGTTGCGGAGGTTGCTGCGCGCCATGCTCACGGCCTCGCCCGCGCCCCGGTTAAGCACCACTTTGGACATCGCCGTGGCGAACCCGAGGATCTGCGCGCCCTTGATCTTCGGAGGGAGGGAGAGCGCCTTGGGATCGGTGATCAGTTCCACCAGGGAGGGCCCCGGATGGGCAAACGCCTCCCGGTAGGCGGCCTCGATGCGGGACGGGTCCGTGACGCGGACCGCGTGGAATCCCAGGGCCCGGGCCACCGCGGCATAGTTGGCATCGGGGACGTCCACGCCGAAGTCCGGGAGCCCGTCCACCAGCATCTCCAGCTTGACCATGCCCAGGGTGGAGTTGTTGAACACCACCACGTTGACCGGGAGCCGGTGCGCCGCCACGGTGATCAACTCCCCCAGCAACATGGACAGCCCGCCGTCGCCCGACACCGACACCACCTGGCGCCCGGGGAAGGCCAGTTGGGCGCCGATCGCATGCGGCAGCGCGTTCGCCATGGAGCCGTGCAGATACGAGCCGATCAGCCGGCGGGTCCCGAGCGGGTTGATGTACCGGGCGGTCCAGACGTTGCACATGCCGGTATCAGCGGTGAAGATCGCGTCCTTCGCCGCAACCTGGTCCAGGACCGAGGCCGCATATTCGGGGTGGATCGGCTCTTTGGTTTCCACCTTGCGCGTGTAGGCGCCGACGGCTTTGTTCATCAGCCGGTCATGCTTTTTGAGCATCGCATCGAGGAAGCGGCGGCTCTTCTTCGGCTTCAGCAGCGGCATCAGCGCCGCCAGGGTGGGCAGCACGTCGCCGTGGACCGCGACGTCGACGTCGGTCCGCCGGCCCAGTTTCTGTGCGGCCCGGTCCACCTGCGCCGTGCGGGTTCCGGGGAGAAACTGGTCGTAGGGGAAGTCGGTGCCGAGCAGGATCAGCAGGTCCGCGTCCTCGATCCCTTCGGCGGCAGCGCCGTAGCCCAGCAGCCCCGTCATGCCGATGTCGTACGGGTTGTCGTACTGCATGAAGTCCTTGCCGCGCAGCGAATGCCCGATCGGTGCGTTGACGGCTTCCGCGAGGGCAATGACCTCGTCGTGGGCGCCTTGGACGCCGGCACCCGCAAAGATCGCCACTTTGTCCGCGGCGTTGATCGCCTCAGCCAGATCCCGGACACTCTCCGCTGCCGGCACCAGGCTGGCCGGCACAAACGTTGCCGGCAAGGGAGCCTCCGCGGTTGCGTCCAGCCCGGCGATGTCACCGGGAAGGGTGACGACGGCGACGCCCCGGAGGGCGACGGCGTGCTGGATGGCGCTGTGCATGACCCGGGGGGCCTGTTCGGCGGTGCTGACCAGCTCGGAATAGACCGAGCACTCGTTGAACAACCGGTCCGGGTGTGTCTCCTGGAAGAAGCTGCTGCCAATCTGTTTGCTGGGGATGTGCGAGGCGATGGCCAGCACCGGGGCTCCGGAGCGGTTGGCGTCATACAGCCCGTTGATCAGGTGCAGGTTTCCCGGCCCGCAGGAGCCGGCGCAGACCGCCAGACGGCCGGTCAGCTGGGCCTCTGCGGCCGCCGCGAACGCGGCGGCCTCTTCATGCCGGACGTGGATCCAATCGATGCCGCCCTTTGCGGCGCCGCCCGATTTCCGGACGGCGTCGACTATTGGGTTAAGGCTGTCGCCGACAATCCCGTAGATGCGCTGCACGCCGGCAGCCTGGAGTTGTTCAACGAGCTGGGTGGCGAGTTCCTTGGCCATGAGTGCACACTCCCGGGATCAGGTTGATGAGCTGACAGGGCCAATATAGTCCGCACACCTTGGAACGCTTCCCAGTCCCGCTGCTAACGCGTCCGCCGGATGTCCGCAGCACGGATCAGCCGATGGCGGCTGTCAGCGCCGAGTCCCGGCTCAGGCTTGTGTAACCGGTCTTGCTACCGGTCACCCGGACTTTGAGGGCGCTTCCCTTGTCGGCCGCGACCAGCGTGTAGGTCTGGGCCGTTGCGCCGGTGATTGCTGTGGTGCCGCGGTACCACTGGTATTTGAGGGTTACCGGCGAGGGGCCCCAAGCGCCGGGGGTCGCTGTCAGAATGCTCCCCACGGTCTTGGTTCCGGTGATCGTGGGTGTCGGCCCGGTCAGGGTGCCAACTACAACGGTTACCGTCGCCGCGGAGGTCTTGGCCGCCGTCGTGAACCCGGCCTTGGACCCGGTCACCCGGACCGTGATCGTCTTGGCCAGATCCGCCGCCGCAAGGTCATACGTAGCCGCAGTAGCCCCCGTGATCGCCACGCCGCTGCGGAACCACTGGTACGCCAGCGTCACCGGAGCCGGACCCCAGACCCCCGGATTGGCCGTCAGCTTCTGACCGACCTTCGCCGTGCCCGTGGTGGTCGGCACGGGCGCAGTCAGCGTGCCGGCAACTACTGTCACGGAGGCCTGCCCGTAGTAGGGCTCGAGTGTCCCGTTATGGACGCTGACAGTGATTGTTGTACCACTCGGCCGCATACGTATTAGAGCACTCGCCGCTCCCGCAAGTGATCCAGAGTTTGTAGCTGCCCGCAGCCGGAACGGTGAAGCTATAGGTACCGTCGGCCGCAGACCATGCGCCTGCCACGTAGGCGGCCGACGAGTCATTCGAATACGCCCCGACCCATACGCTTCCAAGAGCCGACGGCGCCGCAGCAGCCGTGAGTTTTCCCGATACCGCGCCCTTGAAGGTGTAGGTCGCCGCGTTGGCAGGTACCGCCCCGGCGATCAGGCCCGCGGCGACGAGTACGACGGCGGCCAGGTACGCAACTGCCGTGCTCAACGCCCCCGGCCGGATAGGCGGTTTAATTTGTGGCAAGTAAGTGGCAGCGTTCAACAACGGCATGTGATAGGTCTTTTTCCCCCAGAAACGGACCGACCGGTCCACGGTCATCGTATGCGGGAAGTGAAGTCGCCGCGATGGGTAGTTGTCCCCGGCGTGCCCGGGCCGGCTGGCCGGCGCAGCACACCCCAAGCACTAAGGCGCCGAGTTCGCCGGAAACTCTCCACTTCGCGGGATTTCCGGCGAAGTGGAGGGTCTCCGGCGACTTGGGTCCTGGGCGGCAGGAACACGCCCGGATCAGCTGCCCGAGTGCGCCTGCAGGAAGCTGTAGACCTCGGTCTCGTCCACGCCGGGGAACGCGCCCGGCGGCATCGCGGCGAGCAGGTGCGAATGCGCCCGCGCGGACGGCCAGGCGTTGCCGGCCCACTCCGAGGTCAGGGCCGCCGGAGGGCGCCGGCAGCAGCTTTCATCCGGGCAGGTCGACTTGGACCGCTCGGTGGTGTCGCGGCCCCGGAACCACTTCACCTGGGCGTAAGGGACACCCACGGAAAGCGAGAACTCACCGTTGGCGGAGCGTTCCGTCCGCGCCGTGCACCAAAAGGTCCCCGCCGGGGTATCGGTGTACTGGTTGTAAGCGCTGAACTTGTCCGGCACGTCGAACACCACACGGGAGGTCCAGTTCTTGCAGGACGGCTGGCCCTCGATGGCGCCGGTGTGGTCCTGCGGGAACGTCACGCCGTCGTTCTCATAGGCCTTGTAGATGATGCCGCTTTTGTGGGTCTTCTGGAAGTGTGTCCGCAGGTCCAGGTGCTGGGTGGCGAGGTTGGTGAAGCGGTGCGCGGCGGTCTCATACGACACGGCGAAGGCGTCCCGGATGTCCTCCACTGCGATTTCCCTGGCCTGCTTGGCCTTCTGCAGGAACTCCACGGTGGCCTGCTCCGGCAGCAGGAGCGCGGCGGCGAAGTAGTTCGTGGCCACCCGCTGCATCAGGAAGTCACCGTAGTTCGTCGGGGTCTGGTGGCCCAGCACGTAGTGGCCCAGCGCCTGCAGCAGCACCGAACGCGGGTCGTGATCGCTGCGCGCATTCTGCGTGAGGTAAATCCGGCGGTTCTTAAGATCGGTCACCGAACGGGTGGAATGCGGCAGGTCGCCCACATGGTGCAGGCTGAACCCGAGATGCCCGGCGATGTCAGCGATGACGTGATGGGACAGCGGGCCGCTGGTGTGCCCCACGGAGGCGAGGACCTTCTGCGCCTCCGCCTCGTACTCCGGGAAGTAGTTGTTCCGTTCGCGCATCATGGCGCGCAGTTCACCGTTCGCGCGGCGGGCCTCTTCCGGCGTCGCAACCTGCTCGTTGAGCCGGCGTTCCAGCTCGTGCTGCAGACCCACCATGGACTCCAGCACGTCCATCGGGAGCCGCGAACTGATGCGGATCTTGGGCAGCTTGAGGGACTCGTAGATCGGGCTCCGCTGGTAGCGCTCCAACTCAATCTCCAGGGCGGCGCGGCGGTTGGGCGGCTCCGCGCCGAGCAGTTCGTCGATGCTGACGCCGAGGGCCGCGGCGAGCTGCTGGAGCAGGCCGAGTTTAGGCTCGCGCTTGCCGTTCTCGATCAGGCTCAGCTGGCTGGGGGCAGTTCCCACCGTGGCGCTCAGGTCATCGAGCGTGAGACCGGCGGCCTTGCGGAGGTGACGGACGCGGCGGCCCATGCTGATGACGTCCACCTCCGGGACGGCAGGCGAGGCGGCGGATGCGGGGCGGTTCCAACTGGCGGGGTGCATTTCTTGAGAATACGCGAAGAAGTGCATTTCTTTCCACCTTCTTGGTCTAGAAAGCCCCTTGAAACTACAGAAAAGTAGGTCTTACGGAAAAGTTACACCGCACCGGATCATCCTGTCGCACTGCGAGGAAGCAGTAACACCGGCCCGGGCCCCACTAAGGAGACAAAGATGACTGCAGCATTTGAGCCCACCCAGACGCCCGAAGAGCAGGCCGCCGCGCTGGAGCTCGAGTGGGCCGCCAACCCGCGCTGGGAAGGTGTCACCCGGGACTACAAGGCCTCCGACGTCGTCCGCCTCCGCGGCCGCGTCTCCGAAGAACACACCCTGGCCCGCCGCGGTTCCGAGAAGCTGTGGAAGCAGCTCACCACGGAACACCAGGAAGGCAAGTACACCAACGCCCTGGGTGCCCTGACCGGCAACCAGGCCGTGCAGCAGGTCAAGGCCGGACTCCGCGCCATCTACCTTTCCGGCTGGCAGGTTGCCGCCGATGCCAACAACTCCGGCCACACCTACCCGGACCAGTCCCTGTACCCGGCCAACTCGGTGCCCACCGTGGTCCGCCGCATCAACAACGCCCTGCTCCGCGCCGACCAGATCGAGTTCTCCGAGGGCATCCAGACCGTCGAGGACTGGATGGTCCCGATCGTCGCCGACGCCGAGGCCGGCTTCGGCGGCCCGCTCAACGCCTACGAGCTGATGAAGTCCATGATCCAGGCCGGCGCCTCGGGCGTGCACTGGGAAGACCAGCTCGCCTCGGAAAAGAAGTGCGGCCACCTCGGCGGCAAGGTCCTGATCCCCAGCCAGCAGCACGTCCGCACCCTGAACGCGGCCCGCCTGGCAGCCGACGTTGCGGGCACCCCGTCCGTCATCATTGCCCGCACCGACGCCGAGGCCGCCACCCTGATCACCTCCGACGTCGACGACCGCGACAAGGAATTTGTCACCGGCGAGCGCACCGCAGAGGGCTTCTACAAGGTCCGCAACGGCATCGAACCCTGCATCGCCCGCGCCAAGGCCTACGCCCCGTACTCCGACCTCATCTGGATGGAAACGGGCACCCCGGACCTGGAGCTGGCCCGCAAGTTCGCCGAAGCCGTCAAGGCCGACTTCCCGGACCAGATGCTCTCCTACAACTGCTCGCCGTCGTTCAACTGGAAGAAGCACCTCGACGACGCCACGATCGCCAAGTTCCAGCGCGAACTCGGCGCGATGGGCTTCACCTTCCAGTTCATCACCCTGGCCGGCTTCCACGCCCTGAACTACTCGATGTTCGACCTCGCCCATGGTTACGCCCGTGAAGGCATGAGCGCCTACGTCGAACTGCAGGAGAAGGAATTCGCCTCCGAATCCCGCGGCTACACCGCGACCAAGCACCAGCGCGAAGTCGGCACCGGCTACTTCGACGACATCGCAACCGCGCTCAACCCGAACGCATCCACCCTGGCCCTGGTGGGATCCACCGAAGAAGGCCAGTTCCACTAACACTTCCGACGGCGGCAACTCCGCCAGCGGACCGAACACTCCTCCGCGTGCTATTCCCCATTGCCGCCTTCGCCACTACCCACTTTGGCGGGGCGGCAATGGGGCCCCTTTACGCACGCTTCCGGAGCATCCGGCCCGCCGTCTCCAGCGCACGTCACCACCGCCGTCGAACATTTGCTTCTCCGAGGAGAGATTGAGATGAACAGCTTCACTGACAACTTCACCATCAACGGGGTTACGTTGACCGCACAGCCGATTTGCCGGCAGAGCGAGGTCCTGACGCCGGACGCGCTGGCCTTTGTTGCCAAGCTGCACAAGGCGACTGCGGGTCGGCGGCTGGAGCTGTTGCAGGCCCGCCGCGACCGCCGCCAGCAGATCGGCAAGGGCCAGGACCCGCGGTTCCTCCGCGAGACCGAATCCGTCCGCAATGACCCGAACTGGCGCGTTGCTCCCCCGGCCCCGGGCCTGGAGGACCGCCGCGTCGAGATCACCGGCCCGGTGGACAAGAAGATGACCATCAACGCGCTGAACTCCGGTGCCAAGGTGTGGCTCGCGGACATGGAGGACTCCTCCACCCCGTCGTGGCGCAACGTCATCCAGGGCCAGCTCAACCTCACCGACGCGCTGGAGCGCCGGATCGACTTCACCTCCCCCGAAGGCAAGGAGTACAAGCTCCGCGCCGCCGAGGACCTGCCCACGATTGTGGTCCGGCCCCGCGGCTGGCACCTGCCGGAAAAGCACATGCTCATTGACGGCACCCCGATCGCCGGCGGCATCGTGGACTTCGGCCTGTACTTCTTCCACAACGCCCGCCGCCTGATCGCCCAGGGCAAGGGCCCGTACTTCTACCTGCCGAAGATCGAGAACCACCTCGAGGCCCGGCTGTGGAACGACATCTTCGTCCTCGCCCAGGACCTGCTCGGCATCCCGCAGGGCACCATCCGCGCCACCGTGCTGATCGAAACCATCACGGCCGCGTTCGAAATGGAGGAGATCCTTTTCGAGCTCAAGGACCACGCCGCAGGCCTGAACGCCGGCCGCTGGGACTACATCTTCTCGCTGATCAAGAACTTCCGCACCCGCGGCCCCCGCTTCGTCCTGCCGGACCGCAGCCAGGTGACCATGACCCAGCCGTTCATGCGCGCCTACACCGAACAGCTGGTCCGGGCCTGCCACAAGCGCGGCGCCATGGCCATCGGCGGCATGGCCGCGGCTGTCCCCAACCGCAAGGACGCCGAAGCCAACGCGATCGCCGTCGAAAAGGTCGGCGCCGACAAGACCCGTGAGGCGGGCGACGGCTTCGACGGCTCCTGGGTGGCCCACCCGGACCTCGTTCCGGTGTGCCGCGAAGTGTTCGACGGCGTCCTCGGCGACCGCCCGAACCAGCTGGACCGTCTCCGCGAGGACGTCACCCCGGATGACCGCGCTTTGCTCGACATCGCCTCCACCACCGGCACCATCACCGAGCAGGGCATCCGGAACAACATCGAGGTCGGCATCCGCTACATCGAGTCCTGGCTTCGCGGCAACGGCGCCGTCGCCATCCACAACCTGATGGAGGACGCCGCCACCGCGGAAATCTCCCGCTCGCAGCTCTGGCAGTGGATTTTCTCCCGCGCCATCACGGACACGGGCGACGTCATCACCCGCGAATGGGTCGAGGACATGCTGGACGAGGAGTTCGCCAAGCTCGAACGCTTCGAAGGCGACCGCTTCGCCGATGCACGGGACATCTTCGAGGAAGTCACGCTGACCCCGTCGTTCCCGGCCTTCCTGACGCTTCCGGCGTACGACCGGTTCCTGCATGAAGCGCGCGACGGCGGCGACCTCCCCACGGAGGATCCAGCGCTCGTCCCCGCCTAGGGCCTGCTCAAGGCCTCAGTAAGGTACAGATTTCCGTCTGCTGGGCTGCCATGCCCTTCGCAACAGGCACCCCCGAGATCCGGGGCGGCAGCCCAGCGACGGAAGACCCCCTCAGGGGCTCGACAATGGCGTCGAGGTGACAGTTAAGGCCCATGTTCCCCGTGAACATGGGCCTTAATTCTGACCTCGGCGGGCCGCGGGCCAGGCCGCGACCCGCTGGTGAAGTGGTCCTTCTTGGTGGCAATACCTGCCATTTGGCGCGGACTACTTGACTTCACTGTGACTACTGTTGCGCCAAGGTGCCCACGGTTACGATGTGACAACGTGAATGCACCAGCCCGCTCGGCAGGCTCTCGGCACCTCAACGGAGGCAAGCAATGGAATTCAGGTCCGACCCAGTGGCGAAAATACCAGTCCGAGCCTGCATCACGGTGGGAGCAAGAGGTACCGATGCTGCTGCGTGATTTGGGCAGAGGTTTGCTGCGACGCTGGTACTTTGTCGTCGTTGGCGTCTTGCTGACCGCTTGCGCCGCACTGTTGTTGACCTCTGTTGTACCGCCAACTTACAAAGGGACCGCGCGAGTCGTGCTCATTCCGCCAGCGTCCCTGGTCACCCCGGGAGGAAATCCGTACCTGTTCCTGGGCGGTCTGGATCAAGCGCTCAGCGTGCTCAGCGTGAGGCTGGCCTCAGGTTCCGTTCAGGAAGAGATCGTGAAAGGTCACGCCGGAACTGGCTACATTGCAGAGAAGGACCTGGCGTCCTCCGGGCCAATCATGATCATCACATCGGAAAGCGAGAGTCCGGAAAGCAGCCTCCAGGTGCTCGACGACGTGCTGAAAGTGGTACCGCAGAACCTTGTGATCATGCAGGACCAATTGAATGTTCCCTCCTCATCCCGCATCACGGCAATGACGATTGTCCGGGAGAACGAGGCCCTCATTGACCGGAAGAGCCAACTCCGGGCCGTGTTGGCCGTCGTAGCTCTGGGTGCTTGCATCACTGTGCTGGTGACCGGACTGCTCGACCGCTTCATCGCTTCCCGGAAAGGGACCAAGCGGCGGCGACGCCAGGACATGGGGGTGCAAGATCAGCCCCGTGAGGACAATCCCCCGACGGCGCAACAAGACGGGAGCTCCAGGTCAGGGTTCCGAATCGGGCGACCAGTCCCGGCCGAGCACGGGGCGTCCGAAGGTCCGGCCCCACTCCCGCAGGTTGAAAAGAAAGTAGAATTCCCGACCATGGCATCGAACAAATAAACGTGGCTGCCATGGCCACGCCAACGCGGGGGCGTCATGAGTTGGTCATAGCCAAATTCCGGAATCTCAACGGCCCGGATGCGGTCAGCGTCATCACATGGTTTGCCATTTTGCTGTTCGTGGTTCCCACCGACCGGGGAATCCAAGCGCTTGGCAGTGCGGGTTCACCGGCCTATCTCCTGGCAATTGTGGCCTTGTTATGGTGGGCCTGGCATCGTATCCAGCGGCCCGCCCTGGCCGGGCCGCAAAGCATTCAGTGGGTTCGAGCCGCGGCCTTCATCTTCGTCGGCGCGTGCGTGGCAAGCTACTCGAAATCTGCCCTGGTGGCCTTGCCGTCGTCGGAGATCAGCATCGCTGACATGGGGCTTATCAAGGTCGGAGCGCTGGTTGGCATCTTGCTCGTTGCACATGACGGGATCACGCGCGAGGACCGTCTAATGGTCCTCGTGAGAAGACTCACCCTGTTCGCCGGCCTCTACGCCGGGTTAGGCCTTGCACAGTTCTTTACTGGATTGAGCCTTGTGGACACGTGGCAGATTCCTGGTCTGTCGGCGGCCGGGAATGTCGGGATTGGGGACAGAGGCGGGTTCGTGCGAGCGGCTGCGACGGCCACCCACCCCTTGGAATACGCTGTCGTGCTATCGATGATGTTGCCGTTTTGCCTGACCGCCGCAATTTACGATCGATCCCGGTCTGCTTTCCTGCGCTGGTTTCCGGTCGCCGCAATAACCCTTTCCGCGGTGTTGTCGGTCAGCAGGTCAGCTTTCATTTCCTTGGCCGCCGTTCTTCTGATCCTGATTCCGTCGTGGACGCCCGCAGTAAGGCGGGCTGCCGGCTTCGTGATGGCAGTGGGTGCCGTCACAGTGTATGTGGCCGTTCCCGGGATGGCCGGCACCGTTGTGGGAATGTTCTCCGCCAGTGACTCGAGCGTCGCCTCCCGGACCGACAGCTATGACGACGCACTATCGTTCCTGCTTGTCAGTCCTTGGTTCGGGCGTGGGTTCGGGACGTTCCTGCCCACCTATCGGATCCTGGACAACCAGTACTTGGCGAGCAGCATTGAAATCGGGCTCGTCGGCCTCGTCAGTTTGTTGGCCATCATCGTGTCAGCCGTGGCTGTGGCCATTTCCGCCCGTCGTCATGGCAAAGGACAGCCGATGCATGCCATGGGACTGACCCTGGCCGCCTCAATGGTGGCGGGTAGCTTGAGTTTCGCCTTCTTCGACGCCTTTAGCTTTCCGCAGGCTTGCGGCACGCTCTTTTTGGTCGCCGGCCTGTGCGGCGCCTATGCAAATATCCGGCGAACGGCTGCCGCGGTGACGGACGGGCAACCATGAGACTTCGCGATCACCTACGGCACCGCGTGGCGCGTGGTCGAACCACGATTTTCCGCCGTTGGTACTTGGCCCTTGGCATAGTGGTCCTCATGTTGCCGGTCCTGATCGCTGCCCACGCGGGAACGGGCGTTTACTACTCCAAAACGGATGTGCGCTTTCTGCCGCCATTGCCGATCGAAGGCAACGTCTTTCAGGCGGACCCGCTTCAAGTTGTCCCCTTTGCGTCGATCGTGGTCCATCGCTTCAATGCAGATGACCGTGACGAAAGTCCGCGGAGTACTTCGGCCCCGCTCTACGGTTCGGGCGTCCGTACGGGCCACCTCGTCTACCTCCCCAATTCAGGAAGTCAATGGCAGGTGAGCTACAGCCGCGCGGTGATAACGGTCGAGGTTGTCGGCGAGTCCGCCGACGACGTGGCCGTTGAGCGCGACCGAATAGTGAAGCACATTTCGGAGCTTGCCGAGGCGACGCAGCAGGAACGGGACATCGGTCCGCCGCTCCGGATAACCACAGAGCTGGACCGAACCACGGCCTTCATAACATATGTCGGGGTACGGAATACTAGAGCAGAATTGGCGCTCACTTTTCTGACAGTCGGCTTGGCCGTGGGAATACCGCTCGCGGCGGACCCGGTCATCGTGCGCCTGCAAAAAGTGACTGGCTCGCGGACCAGGACGTCCGGCGGCACTCAGCGCCGGATGCCCACGTCCACGTCCAGCCCGGACAGGGAAGATCAAATCGCGCCCCCGGTGACGTAGCTCAGTGCGCCTTGGGGACGTGCCGAAGGGAAAGCGCGGTGCCGAGGATGAACATCGCCACCGAGCCGAGCACCATCAGCAGCGGGCCGGTCCAGGTTCCCGAGACGCCGTTCACGTAGCCCAGGAGGGTCGGTGCCAGGGCACCGAAGGAGTAGCCGACCCCCTGCACGAGGGCGGACATCCGGCCCGCCGAGGCCTGGTCCCGGGCCAGCCGGATGATGGCGATGAAAATCAGCGTGATACCGCCACCCTGGGCGACGCCGCCGAACGACGACCACAGCCACCACAGCTCCGGCGCCAGCAGCAAGCCCACCGGGACGGTCAGCCACAACAGCCCCAAGGTGAGGCCGACCGCCGTCGTGCTGGCGAAACGGGCCGCGAGCGGAACGCCCAGGCCGCCCACGATGGCGAGGATCTGGAACAGCGAGGACCCGGCGCCGGCCGCCGCGGCCGTCATGCCCAGCTCATCCGCGAGGATGCTGGGCAGCCAGGCGGTCACCCCGTAGTAGGAGAACGCCTGCCCGGCGAACCCTGCGGTCAGCCCGACGGTGATCCAGCGCGACGCCGGCTTGATTCCGGCGCGTGCGGGGCCCGGCGCGGGGACGGGTTCGGGGCGGAACGCCCGGCTGCCAAAGGCGAGCACCCACGCAGCCAACGCCGCGACAGCAAAGAGTCCGCAGGCGGCCAGGGCCAGCCGCCACCCCAGCAGCTCGGCCAGCGGCGCCATCACCATGGCGGTGATGAAGGAGCCGATGTTCAGGGCGGCGGTGTAGATGCCCATGGCCGTGGCCTGCCGGGCCGGGGCGAAGTCGCGCCGGATGATCAACGGAACGGCGATGTTGCCGATCGTGATGGCGATACCGAGCATCACCGTCCCGAGCATGACCGTGGCGCCGTTGCCCGCCGAGCGCACCATGACGCCCAGCAGCACGCCCAGCAGGGTGAGGGTGATGGCGACTTCCGCGCCGAGTTTGCGTCCGGTCAGCGAGGCCAGCGGCGAAGCAAGGGCGAAGCACAGCACCGGGATGCCGGTCAGGAGGCCCAGTTCCACCGGGGAGAAACCGAGTTCCTGCTGCATCGGGCCGACCACCGGCGCCACGGCCACGAACGGACCGCGCATGTTCAGGGCGATGAGCCCGATGGCGGACAGCAGCATCCAGCTGCGTGGCACCCTGGCGAGGACGTTGGAGCTCATGGGTGCCGCGGCCCGGCCGGCGGGCAGAAATATGCTTTCATTAGTCCCATTGCTATCACGGGCCCGGACCGGACCCTGCGATTGTGACACCCTCGCACCTTCCCGGCGTCAGCCGGCGGCCTGCAAGGTTGCCTCGATCACGGCGGGCGAGAGCACGTACTGCGTGACCATCTGGCTGGCGCCCAGGATGGCGGCCTGGTCCCCGGCCATCGACAGGCCGATCCGCAGGTGGGTCGTGGCCAGCGGCAGCGACCGCCGATAGACCACCTCGCGGACCCCCGCCATGAGGTGTTCGCCGGCCTGGCCCAGACTTCCGCCGATCACGATGACGGACGGGTTGAGCAGGTTCACGACGGTGGCCAGCACGTCGCCCAGGTCCCGGCCCGCCTGCCGGAGCGCCTGGATCGCCTGCCGGTTTCCCTCGGCCACGAGCCGCAGCACGTCGCCGCCGTTCTCCGCCTGCAGGCCTTGGAGAGTGAGTCCGTGCGCGACGGCTGGGCCGGAGGCGAGCGCCTCAAGGCAGCCGTAGTTGCCGCAGCGGCAAAGCACTTCGTCGCCGCGGGGCACCCGGACGTGGCCGAGGTCGCCGGCGGTGCCGTTGGCGCCGCGCTGGAGCTGGCCGCTGCTGATGATGCCTGCCCCGATGCCGGTGGCAACCTTGATGAAGAGGAAGTCCTCGTGTTCCGGCCAGTAGGCGGTCCGCTCCCCCAGAGACATGATGTTGACGTCGTTGTCCACCAGCACGGGAACCGGCAGCGAGCGCTGGACGTGACGGACGACGTCGAACCCGTCCCAGCCGGGCATGATCGGCGGCTTCACCGGCATGCCGGTGGCGTGCTCCACCGGCCCGGGAAGCCCAATGCCGATGCCGGCGAGGTCGTTCCTGCCGCGGCTGGCCTGGCCAAGCAGTTTGGCACCTTCCGCCACGAGCCGGTCCAGCACGGCCTCGGGGCCGTCGGCGACGTCCTGGGTCAGCCGCTGCTCCGCCAGCACCGCTCCGCTCAGGTCCGTGACGGCGATGATCATGTGGGTGGCTCCGACGTCGACCGCCAGCACAACGCGGGCGGCGGGGTTGAAGGCAAAGCGCGACGGCGGCCTGCCGCCGGTGGAGCTGGCCTCGCCCGCCGGTCCGACCAGTCCGGAGTGCATCAGCGCGTCGATGCGGGACGCGACGGTGGACCGGGCCAGGCCGGTGGTGAGGGCCAGTTCGGCCCGGGTGCGGGCCTTGCCGTCGCGCAGCAGCTGGAACAGGTCCCCGGCACGGGACAGGCTGGCGGCCGCGGGGGCGGCGGGCTCAGTGCCGGTGGTCGTGTTCATGAGTAAGTGATAACACGAAGTTCTTATGCCTGTCATGCTTCCGAAAGATTGAACACGGTCTGCAACTTTTGCTTGACCATCGACAAAAGTAGCCCTAGCTTGGGGGTGTGAGGCAGCGCAGTGGGCGCTGCGGCCTCACGGGGAAGCAGCAGGACAGCGAATACAAAGGGGTGGCCTTCAGCCCCCGACGGCGGCCGGCTGGCAGCCAGGGCCGCTCACCCACTTGAGAACACAACGACTCCCGCAAAGGAACGCAATGTCTTACTCACTCCAGCTGTACACCCTTCGCCACGCCATCCAGGAAGACCTGCCGGGCACCCTCAAGAAGGTGGCCGACATCGGCTTCACCCAGGTTGAGCCCTACAACTTCGTGGGCACGGCCAAGCAACTGGGCGCGGCACTGAAGGAGACCGGCCTCACCGCACCGTCCGGCCACGCTGCACTGCTCAGCCAGGACCAGGACGAAATCTTCGCCGCGGCCAAGGAACTCGGCATCACCACGGTGATCGACCCGTACCTCCCGGCCGAGCACTGGCAGTCCGCCGGGGATATCCAGGCCACCGCCGCCAAGCTCAATGCCGCCGCGAAAAAGGGCGCCGAGCGCGGCATCCGGGTCGGTTACCACAACCACGCTTGGGAGCTCGAGTCCACCATCGAGGGCCGGACCGCACTCGAGTACTTCGCCGCCCTGCTGGACCCTGAACTGGTCCTTGAGGTAGACACCTACTGGGTTGCCGTGGGCGGCCAGGACCCCGTCGACATCCTGACCAAGCTCGGCGACCGGGTGAAGTTCATCCACATCAAGGACGGCCCGCTCACCACGGAGACCAAGGCCCAGCAGCCCGCGGGCCAGGGCAAGATCGCGGTCTGGGACGTCATCGGCGCCGCCAAGTCCCTGGAAGTCGGCGTCGTGGAGTTCGACGACTACTCCGGAGACATCTTCGAGGGCATCGCCGAGAGCCTCGCGTACCTGAACGCTGGACCCAGCGAAGGCACCCGCGCATGAGCGTCGCAGCTTCCCGCCGCGGCCCGGTGGGGGTCGCCGTCATCGGCGCCGGAAACATCAGCAAGCAGTACCTGGATAACCTGACGGCCTTCCCCGACCTCAAGGTCCACGTCGTCGCCGACCTCTTTGAGGACGCCGCCGCCGCCCGCGCCAAGGAGTACGGCATCGCGGAATCAGGCGGGGTGGACGCGGCACTGAACCATCCCGACGTGGAAATCATCGTCAACCTGACCATCCCCGCGGCCCATGTGGAGGTGGCTACGGCCGCCGTCAATGCGGGCAAACACGTCTGGACCGAAAAGCCGTTCTCCCTGGACCGCGACTCCGGACTCGGTCTGCTCAAGGCGGCAGACGCCGCCGGAATCCGGCTGGGCTGCGCCCCCGACACGTTTCTCGGCGCGGGTCTCCAGACCGCGCGGCGGTTGATTGAACTCGGCGACATCGGCACCCCGCTGACTGCGATGACCACGTTCCAGACCCCGGGCCCGGAGTCCTGGCACCCCAACCCGGCCTTCCTCTTCCAGTACGGCGCCGGACCTCTGTTCGACATGGGACCGTACTACCTCACCGCCCTGGTGCAGACCTTCGGCTCCATCCGCAAGGTGGCCGCCGTTGGCTCCAAGTCCAAGGAAGTCCGGGTTATTGGGTCCGGGCCGAAAGCCGGCGAGGAATTCACGGTCGAGGTTCCCACCCACGTCAGCGCGATGGCGCAGTTTGAGAACGGCCAGTCCTCCCACAGCGTGTTCAGCTTTGAATCCCCCAGGCAGCGGATGGGATTTGTCGAGATCACCGGCACCGAAGCCACCATCTCCCTTCCCGATCCCAACCACTTCGACGGCGACGTGCGCCTCTGGCGGGCCGGCGACGAAGAGTGGGCGGTCATCCCGGCAACCGGCCCGAGCCAGGGCCGCGGCATGGGCGTGCTGGACATGGCACGCTCCATCCGCGCCGGGGTTCCGCACCGCGCCACCGGCACCCTCGCCTACCACGTCCTGGACACCATGGTCTCAATCTCGGAGTCGATGGAATCCGGAACCTTCATCGACGTCGAAAGCTCGGCCCCCGCCTCCGCAGCCCTCCCCGCGGACTGGGACCCCACCGCTTCCACCCTCTAGGAACCCGTCATGACTGCCCACAAATCCACGGACAACCACGCCCCGCCCGGGCCCCGAGCCGGCACCGGATCGCCGCTGGGCGTGGCCATGATCGGCTACGCGTTTATGGGCAAGGCCCACTCGAACGCCTGGCGCAATGTGGCCAGCTACTTCGACGTCCCGGCCTTCGAACAGCGTGTCCTGGTGGGACGGGACGCGGCCCGCGTCGCCGAGGCCGCCGCCAAGTACGGCTGGGCGGAGTCCTCCACGGACTGGCGCTCGGTGATCGACCGCGACGACATACAGATCGTGGACATCTGCGCCCCGGGCTTTATGCACGCGGAGATCGCGGTCGCAGCCCTCGCCGCCGGCAAACACGTGCTGGTGGAGAAGCCGCTCGCCAACACCGTAGCGGAAGCCGAGTCGATGACCGCGGCGGCGAAGTTGGCCCGGAGCCAGGGCATCCAGTCCATGATCGGCTTCAACTACCGGCGCATCCCGGCCCTGGCCCTGGCCCGGGAACTGATCAGCGAGGGCCGGCTGGGGGCGATCCGGCACGTCCGGGCGGCGTATCTGCAGGACTGGCTCGTGGACCCGGAGTCGCCCATGACGTGGCGGCTGGACAAGGCAACCGCCGGGTCGGGTGCGCTGGGCGACATCGCCTCCCACGCCATCGACCAGGTGCTGTTCCTGCTCGGGGACCAGGTAACCGAGGTCTCCGGCCGGCTGCACACCTTCACCTCGCACCGCCCCGGCCGGAACGGACTTGAAGAGGTGACGGTCGACGACGCCGCCTGGGCCACGCTCTCGCTCGCTTCGGGGGCCGTCGCCTCCGTGGAGGTCTCCCGGGTTGCCACCGGCCAGAAAAACTCGCTCAAACTGGAGCTCTACGGGGACAAAGGGTCGATCCTTTTCGACCTCGAGGACCTCAACGAGCTGGGCTTCCTGGATGCCACCGTCCCGGTCCGGGAACAGGGCTTCCGGCGCATCCTGGTCACCGAACCCGTTCACCCCTACTCCGCCGCCTGGTGGCCGCAGGGCCACGTGATCGGCTGGGAACACACGTTCACGCACGAAATCCGCGACTTCCTCGTCGCGATCGACACCGGAACCGAACCCTCGCCGTCGTTCGAGGACGGCCTCACCGTCCAGCGTATTCTGGCCGCAGTGGAGGAAAGTGCGGCGGCCAGAAGCTCCATCATCCAACTCGCCGGCACCCCCGTTGCCGCCACCCCTGCACCGACCGCCTGCCCCGAAGGAGCCTGACATGGCCCGCCCGTACACCCTGTTCACCGGCCAATGGGCCGACCTCCCGTTCGAGGAGGTCGCGCGCCTGGCGTCCGGCTGGGGTTTCGACGGACTGGAAATCGCCGTCTCCGGCGACCATCTGGACGCCTGGCGCTGGGACGAACCCGGCTACGTCGAGTCCAAACTCGCGGTGCTTCAGAAGTACAACCTCAGGGTCTGGGCCATCTCCAACCACCTCAAGGGCCAGGCCGTCTGCGATGACCCCATCGACTTCCGCCACGAGGCCATCGTCGGGGCCAAGGTCTGGGGCGACGGCGACCCCGAAGGCGTCCGGCAGCGCGCCGCCGAGGAAATGACGCACACCGCCCGGCTCGCCAAGGCCCTCGGAGTGGACACCGTGGTCGGGTTCACCGGCTCCTCCATCTGGCAGTACGTCGCGATGTTCCCGCCCGTCCCGGCCGCCGTGATCGACGCCGGCTACCAGGACTTCGCCGACCGCTGGAACCCCATCCTGGACGTCTTCGACGAATGCGGCGTCCGCTTCGCCCACGAAGTCCACCCGTCCGAGATCGCCTACGACTACTGGACCACCGTCCGCACCCTCGAAGCCATCGGCCACCGGGAAGCCTTCGGGCTGAACTGGGACCCCTCCCACTTCATGTGGCAGGGCATCGACCCCGTCTCCTTCATCTGGGACTTCAAGGACCGGATCTACCACGTCGACTGCAAGGACACGAAGCTGCGCCCCACCGGCCGGAACACCGTCCTGGGATCACACCTGCCCTGGGGCGACCCGCGCCGGGGCTGGGACTTCGTCTCGGCCGGCCGCGGCGACGTGCCCTGGGAATCGTCCTTCCGCGCCCTGACCGCGATCGGCTACGACGGCCCCATCTCGATCGAATGGGAGGACGCCGGCATGGACCGCCTCCACGGCGCCCCGGAGGCCCTCGCCGCGCTGAAAAGGTTCGACTTCCCGGCGTCGACCACCTCCTTCGACGCCGCGTTCAAACAGCAGTAAATTAGACTGCCTTCATGACCCACACCATCCGTAAGGCAACAGCGGACGACGCCGGACCACTGGCTGCGCTTGCGGCGGTCACCTTCCCGCTGGCATGCCCACCGTCGTCGTCACCGGAGGATATCGCCGCGCACGTGGCCAACACTCTCAGTGAGATTCACTTCCGGAACTATCTGGCGGACCCTGAGGTGACCATCCTCGTGATCGACGACACCGGCGCGCTGCGCGGCTACAGCCTTCTGGAAAACCGGCCCGCGCAGGACCCGGACGTTGCATCGACCCTGACACTGCTCCCCTCCATCGAACTCAGCAAATGCTACGTCCATCCTGACTATCACGGGCTCGGCGCGGCCACGGAACTCATGCGCGGCTCCATACAGGCCGGAACAGAAGCGGGCGCGGCCGGGATTTGGCTGGGAGTCAACAGCCAGAATGCCCGGGCAATCCGCTTCTACGAGAAATCCGGTTTCAGTAAGGCGGGCAGCAGATCGTTTCGGCTAGGGACGACCATCGAGCACGATTTTGTCCTGGAAAGGGCTATCCCGCAGTCCCTCCAGCCCTTCAACCGCGGGTAGGTCAGGGCGCCACGTTCCGCGCACGAGACCGACATCCGGCGTGAAGCCCCTCCATGGGTAAGGTATCTTCTCGTGATCCCCGGTGGCGACAAGGTCATCCACGGGCTGTCGCTCCCGGATGAGGAATGTCAGGACCCTAAACCGTCGGGTTTTTTTCCGTCCTTGCGAGCAAGCGGTGTCCTCAAGCGACATGCGGAAGGCCGCTGCCAACCGGTGGTTCCCATCCAGCACCAGCCGTTTTGTCTTGCCGGTCCCCTCATCAAGGCAGAGTTCGTAGGCGAGAACGCAGACTGTGGGCGACGACTGCGACTCGAGCACGTGGCCCAGGTTGGCGATGCCCTTGGTGCGCATCCCATGCGGCAGGTTGCCGTGTTCGAGCGCGTTCGGCCACAGCGGGGTTGATGCATTGACTTGCAGCTTGTCGTACTGAGCCCTCTCATTGAGGCCGCCACCCAGTACATTGGCAGGTGCCGGCTGGCCATCGGCCATCTGCCGGACGTACCAGGGGGCCAGCCACTCATGTGCCGCTGCGATATCGGCGAGCTCGACCTCGCAAGAGAGGTTCTCGGCATTTTTACGAAGGATCTCCCAATCGTGCAGGACAGTGAGCTCGTCCCGGTAGAGCATCTGCAAACGATCGAGGCGCCGGATGGTCTCTTCCTTCTCCGGACGGCTAATGTTGGGCCGCCGGGAGTGCCTCAACTTCGTGACGTCCCACACCGCTGAAAGAGGACGGCTTTCATGGATCGACAGATCCGGCCCGGCGTTCTCCCGCAGGTCGCGGCCAAGCAGCTCAATGAAGCCAACGTGGTCCGCGACGGGCACCAAATCGGGATCTCGCAGACGACCCGCCTGTGTGAAGGCAAGCTTGTCTGTCTCGGCCACGACGCTGGCCGTTCCCTCTAATACCCGCGCCCAAACTGAGCGCGCCAGGCTATCGGAGTGCAAGAAGGTCGAGAATGCGAGATTGTTATAGGCGTCGCTGACCGACTTCGCGAGCTCCTTCTGCACCGTCGCTTCCGCGTACGGGTAGTGCTGCAACGCCGCCCGCGCGTCTGCCGCCACTCGCAGCGATGCTGCCTCCGACCCCGCGAGGCTGCGTGCGCTGCTCATAGCCAGCCGTCCGGCGGACGTGATGAGGTCGGCATTGGCCAACGCCTCAGCACGCTTCTGCGCGTTGCTGTTAACCTGCTGGGCCAGAAAGAAAAAATAGACGCCAAGCAGGAGTGAAATGGTGAGGTTGAACCAGTCTGCAATAGTCCAATTGTCGGAATCCACGGCCTTTACGACGGCGGCGGCGACGACGATTACGCTGATGAGCAGCAAACCCATCACGAGGTAAGCAACGCGCCGCCCAAAGTGTTGTCCCGCGCCGCGCATGGTGTCCCCGTTCGTCCGCCCGCAAATGCCCCGTATGTTAGGGAGATCATAGTTGGACAACGGGGCATACACGTGAACGAACCAGGTAAAGGACTCATTGCTGCAATTGAGGAGCAGCGTCAAGTCGTTGCGATGCACGCATCGGAAGACATGCCGGCCTTCGAACGAGTTGTAGAAGTCCTGCCAAAGTTGCAGACGCAGCTGGGTCTTGGCCGGTTTCTGGGCGCGCTGGCCGTCGATCACAAGCCCAGGCTGCTCTACCGCTTCCTCCTCACGAAGGGCTCGCCCGTCGCAGTGCCCGGGTCCCAGGTGGTTCTCAAGGTCTATGGGGACCGCCCCCGGGGCGAAGGGCCGCTCCAGCAGGCCTGGCGGGCCAGGGGCCTGGATGTTCCGAGGCTGGTGTGCGGCGAGGCCGGCGATTGCAGCTGGTTGTTGATGGAGCACCTGGAACTGCGTCCGGCCGCGACCGTCCTTACCGATCAGTTGGCGCTCGTGGACCAACTGGCAAACATGGGCAGGACCATGCACCGTCCGATCCGCGATGTGGAGTCGCTGCTTCGACCTCTCGACGAGGTGATGGTCCCGCGTTGGAAAGAAGCGGTGGCCTCACTCCTTGGATCCGGGCAGAACGTTCCCTCCTCGTGGCTGGGCAGGGCCGCTGCCGCATACGCCAGCGGGAGAGGAGTTCCCCTGCACGGCGATATGGCGCCGGCCAACCTGGGCAAAAGTAGGAGCGGGCGCTTGATCGTCTTCGACGCGTCAGCGCTTCAGGGCGCCGCCTCCTTCGACGCGGCGCGATGGTCTGCGCGGGCAGGCCCGGGGGGAGTTGGACCCGAAGCTCTTCTCAGGCGTTGGATATCTGTCGAGAACCTGCCGTCGGATCGGGAGCCGTGGGACCTGCTGGCTGCCGAGTGCGTGTTGGAAGCCGGCTCACGCGAGATCGTTCGGTCGCGCGGCTCGCTGGGGAGCCTCCGGTTGCCCCAAGGAGTTGCTGCGGCCGGTGTATCGGAGCTGCTCACCGTTGCCTCCAAACAGTGGTTTTGAGTCACAGTGTGTTGTGCGGTGGACTCGGTTGGACCCGGATTCCCGGCAATTTGCGCAGGGTTGGTTCAGTCGCAGGTCCCTTTGTGGGGTATCTAACACAGCCCGCCGGGGAATGGAGCCGGACCCCTGGGGGTTGTGGCGATCATGAAGATTGAAATCTGGTCCGACGTCGCGTGCCCCTGGTGCTACATCGGCAAACGCCGCTTTGAAACGGCCCTCGCGGCCTTCCCGCACCGCGAGTCTGTGGAGGTGAAGTGGCGCAGCTACCAGCTGGATCCGTCCCTGCCGGACCACTACGACGGCACCGAACTGGACTACCTGAGCACCCGCAAGGGCATGGCCCCGGCTGAGGTCGCAGGAATGTTCGCGCACGTGGCAGCGCAGGCCAAGGGCGAGGGCCTCAACTACCGCTTCGACGACGTCGTAGTCGCCAACAGCTTCACCGCCCACCGGCTGATCCACTTGGCCGCCACGCACGGGCAGCAGGACGCCGCGAAGGAACGCCTGCTCAGCGACCACTTCGAGCGGGGCCTGGACATCGGCAGCCGGGACTACCTGACCTCATTGGGGCTGGATCTGGGGATCGGCGCCGCCGAACTGGACGAACTGTTCACCACCGACAAATACGCCGACGACGTCCGGCTGGACTTCGAGGAAGGCCGCGCGCTGGGCATCACCGGCGTCCCGTTCTTTGTGATCGACCGCAAGTTCGGGCTCTCCGGCGCCCAGCCCGCCGCGACGTTCACCACCGCCCTTGAACAGGCCTGGCAGGACAGCCGCCCGCTCGAGATGGTCAGCTCAGCCGGCAGCAGCGACCCCACCGGAACCGCAGCGGCCTGCGGCCCGGAGGGCTGCGCCACCTAAAGATTGCAGCAGCCCGGCGACAAACCGCGTTTTGCTGACAGATCGCGCTAAAGTGTCCGTATGCCCAGGATTTCGGCCGCGAGCAACGCCGCCCAACGCGCCGAGACCCAACGCCGTATCCTGACTGCGTTCGGCGAGCTCCTCTTCACGCACGGCCTGCCGGGGCTGACCATGACCGACGTCGCACGGCACGCCCGGATCGGCCGCACCGCCGTGTACAACTACTACGCGGACATCGAAGAGCTGCTCATCGCCTATGCGCTGGACGAGACCGAGCGCTTCCTGGTTGACCTGAGGGAGTCCCTGGATTCGCTGGAAAACCCGGTGGACCGTCTGGCCCTGTATGTGCGCGCCCAGGTCGAGGACCTCAGCCGGCGCCACCTGCCGCCCGGCCCCGCGATGGGCGCAGTGCTCTCCCCAGCGTCGTTCGCGAAACTTGCCGACCACGTCGGGGAGCTCAGCGTGCTCCTGCAGGGCATCCTGCGGGACGGAGTCGCCCAGGGATACCTTCCGGAAGCGGACATCACCCAGCTCGCGCAGCTCATCCACGGCACGCTGTCCTCCAGCGCCGCACGGGGCGACGGCGCTGGCGAGGACTCCGGGGCGGAGGCCCGGCTGGCCCGCACTGTGCGCTTCGTCCAGCTCGGCGCCGGCGCACGGTTCGACGACGACGGCCGCCCCCTCCGCCTGCATTCCTGACGCCCGGGGACGGGCCGCGCCGGCGGACGGGGCTAACTGCCGGCGGGTGACGCCGTCGGGGTCACGGTCCCCGGCTCGTCCACTATCCGCCGGCCCTCGCGCGGGCAGCTGAGCTGGCCGGGCGTCTGGTCGACCAGTTCCGGCTTCGCGAGTTCCTTGAAGTCTCCGGTGAGGATGACGTCCACGCTCGGGTCTGTCCGGGCGTCCTGGAAATAGTCCGAGCCCGGCAGGTTGCGCTGCACACTGAACGCCGCCGACTGTCCGGCAGCGCCGGACACGACCAGCGCCACCCCGCGGTAGCCCGACGTCGTGTTGGCGACGGCGCCGACCACGAACTTGCGGGCCACGAACTCGTCGGCCACCGTGCGGGCCAGCCCCGGACGGGACGTGGAGTTGAAGACATTGAGGTTGATCTTCTCCGGCGGCGTGTAGTCAAAGCGCGCCTCCGGGCAGACGGAGGCCGCCGCCGCCTGGCTGCGCTCCGCCGTCGGAACCTTGATCTGGCCGTTCATGATCGCGAGGGCGACCACAATCGCGGCGGCAACCAGACCGACGAGGAGCACCAGGACGACGCGGTGCAGGATGCGTCGCCGCATCCTGACGGGATTGTCGTGCAGTTCGTCATCCTCCACGAAGGCGGCCCGCAAGTCCGAGCCGGTAATGACCTGGTGCCCGTGCAGGACGGTGACGTCCTTCGGCTTTCTAGCCATTTATCACCAGCACGCGCGCGTGGATCGCCGTGCGCTGGTGCAGTGCGGTCCGGACGGCGCGGTGCAGGCCGTCCTCCAGGTAGAGGACGCCGCGGTATTCGACGACGTGCGGGAACAGATCCCCGAAGAACGTGGAGTCTTCTGCCAGCAGTGCCTCGAGGTCGAGCGTGCGCTTGGTGGTCACCAGATCGTCCAGCCGGACTGGTCGCGGCGGCAGTGCCGCCCAGTCCTTGGGCGTGCTGTAACCATGGTCGGGGTACGGGCGGCCCTCGCCCACGGCTTTGAATATCACCCTGCAAGCCTAAGGAACTTGGACGGCCAAAGGAATCCACGACTCCCGCTGCCGGGAGGTTGTAGCCAAACGGTAACCATTTGTCACACCATCTTGTCCTTACTGTCACAGCCAAGACCTTGCCGGCGGCGCAGTCCACACCACATGCAAAGACGCCTGCAGGCTGGGAGAATGGGGACATGACAACTCCCGAGACCTCAGCTTCCCTCTCGCCGTCGGCTCCTCCGCTGGCGCTGTTGCTCGACGTCGACGGTCCTGTGGCCAGTCCCGTCACCCGCACGGTGCAGCCGGCGATCATCGCGGACCTGCTGGCGCTGGCCGCGGTGGGAATCCCGGTGATCTTCAATACGGGCCGCTCGGCTGCATTCATCCGCGAACAGGTGATGGAGCCGATGATCGCGGCGGGGATGCCGGCCGGCACCCTGATCCATGCCGTGTGCGAGAAAGGTGCTGTCTGGTTCAGCTACACCGCCACGGGCCCCGGGGCCGTCCATGTCGATCACGAACTGGCCATCCCGCGAGCGTTCGGGGACGACGTGCGCCGGCTTGTGGCCGAGGATTACGCCAGCCACATGTTCTTCGACGAAACCAAGCAGGCCATGGTCTCGGTCGAGCAGCACATCGCCGTCGAGAACTCCGACTACCGGGCCGAGCAGCAGCTCTTCGACGCGGATGCCATGGAACTGATGGCACGGCATGGCCTCGGAGTGGTGCGCCTGGACCACCACGCCCCGGACTCCGATGACCGGATCGATTACCGCGTGGATCCGACCATCATCTCCACCGATATCGAGTCGGTCCGGCTCGGCAAGGACCTCGGCGCGAGCCGGGCCGTCGAGCTGCTGGCGGCGCAGGGCGTCAACCCGCAGGCCTGGCGCACGGTGGGCGATTCCCGGACCGACTACGCCATGGCCGACTGGCTGCACCACAACGACCACCCGGTGAAACATGTCGATGTCCGGCCCGCCGACGGCGTCCCGGTGAAACCGTACGAGGTCCTCACGGCGGCGGATCTGGGGCTGGGCGAGGACGTCATCCACGACGACGCCGGGGCCGCTTTCCTGCGCAGCTGGCGGCTGGCCCTCCTGGGCTGAACCAGCGGGCCGAACCCTCGCGGAACCACGTGTTCCGGGGGGTGGACGATGGGCTCTGGCGGCCCACACTGGCGGCGTTTCAGCCGCGGATAATCCAGGCGATTTTGGGGCGGACGTTATCATGCAAGTAGGGACACATTCACGCAAAGAATCACGGAGAATCGAAATTACAGACGCATTGGTCCAGGACGAGATCTACTACGGCAGCCAGGCATCCGTTGATGCCCACGATGAGGTTACGTCCGCGGCTGCCGTGGCGAGATTCCGGACACGCCAGGACGTTGTGCGCCGGCGGGGCCGGTATGGCCTGATCAACGAGAACCGCACGCCGTACCAGGCCATGGTCGAGGATTTGATGTTCATCCGGTCAGTGCTTGACGCCGCCTGCCTCGACTATCTCCTGGTCCGCGGCAACAACGACAGGCCTGTCATCGCCGTGGACTGGAAGGACCGCAAGGAACTTCGCGGCGCTCTCGTGGAGGCCTGCCACGACGAGCCCTTCTACTCGATGAGCGTCGACGCCAAGAAGAAGTCCTCGGTGCTGGTGGCTGACGGCGAACTCTCCCCCAACCGGCAGTCCCGGATCTTCCGGCTGTACCGTCCCCGGGTCGAGCCGGAGGGCGGCTTTGAGTTCGGCGCCTCGGCCGGCGTGCAGCTGGAACTGTGGAGTTTCGAAGGTGACCAGCTGATCCTCCCGATCGAGAACTCGCTGACCCGCCGGACGCTGCTGGCCCAGGACGCGGTCCGCGGCACGGTGGAGCGGTACGGCCACACGTGGCCCACGATCGAGAACATGTTCGCGGACCACGCCAGTGACATCAGCTTCGACATCGATCTCGTCTTCTCCTGGGTGGACGGCAGCTCCCCGGAGTACATCGCAGCGCGGCGCGCACGGATGGCCGGCGTCGTGGTGGGCGAAGGTGACGACCACGAGGCCCGCTTCCGCCAGATCGACGAACTCAAGTACGCGCTGCGCTCGGTGTACATGTTCGCGCCCTGGATCCGCCGGATCTTCATCGCCACGGACTCCCCCACTCCCGCATGGCTGGCCGACCACCCGGGAGTGACGATCGTCCGCAGCGAGGAGTTCTTCGCCGACCCGTCCGTGCTGCCCACCCACAACTCGCAGGCGGTGGAGTGCCAGCTCCACCACATCGAAGGCCTGTCCGAGCACTTCCTGTACTCGAACGATGACATGTTCTTCGGCCGCGCCGTCGGGCCGGACATGTTCTTCACGCCCGGCGGCATCACGAAGTTCATCGAAGCGGAGACCCGGATCGGGCTTGGGGACAACGACGCCGAGCGCAGCGGCTTCGAGAACGCCGCCCGCGTGAACCGCAAGCTGCTCTGGGACCGGTTCGGCCGAATCACCACCCGACACCTGGAGCACACGGCTGCTCCGCTGCGGCGCAGCGTCGTGGCCCGGATGGAGCAGGAGTTTCCGGCCGAATTCGCCAAGACGGCGGCCAGCACCTTCCGCGCGGCCGACAACATCTCGGTGACCAACTCGTTCTACCACTACTACGCGTTGCTGACCGGCCGGGCCGTCACCCAGACGGCGGCAAAGGTGCGCTACGTGGACACGACGGCCAGGGCCGGACTGAACTACCTGCCCAAGCTGCTCGCCAAGCGGAACATGGACTTCTTCTGCCTCAATGACGGAAGCTTCCCCGAGGTTGCGGCCGAGGAACGGGCCGAGCTCGTGACGGACTTCCTGGAGAAGTATTACCCGATCAAGGCGCCCTGGGAAAAGTAGCCAGGCGGTCGGCGGGAGCGGCCACGAGCCGGCCCGCCGTCGCCCCTGTGCGGGTTCCGCTAGACGATATGAAGTGTGGTGGGCCGGTCCTGATGTAGGACTGGAACCTCGGGTTCAAAGAGGTTCGTGGGTTACCGGTCCGGGTCTTCCCCCGCATACCTGCGGGGGTGTGGACTGGCAGAGCCACATTTGAACGTCTGAAGGTTCCAGCCATGAATAAGCGTACTTACGTCGGTTTGGATGTCCATGCGCGCAGTGTGAAGGGCTGCGCGATCGACCGTGAAACGGGCGAGATCCTGAGGCAGAGCCTGGCCGCCAACGATGCCGGGGTCGCCGAGTGGGTTTCCGGGTTGCCGGGCCCGGTCCTCGTTGTCTATGAGGCAGGGCCAACCGGATTCGGATTGGCCCGGTTACTGGTCGGTGCAGGGATCGAGTGCCTGGTTGTGGCGCCCTCGAAGCTTCAGCGGCCGCCCGGGGACCGGGTGAAGACCGATGCGCGCGATGCTGAGCATCTGGCCCGGTTGGCCCTGCTCGGACAGATAACGTCCGTGCGGGTTCCGGGCCGTGCGGATGAAGCAGCCCGGGATCTGGTGCGTGCCCGTGAGGACGTCCGCGCGGATTTGATGCGGGCCAGGAACCGCGTTTCCAAGCTCCTGCTGCGCCATGGCCTGGTCTACTCCGGCGGCCATGCCTGGACCGACGCCCACCACACCTGGCTGCACCGGCAACGATTCGATGACCCTGCCCTGCAGGCCGCCTACGAGGCCGGGCTGGAGACAGCCGAGCTGACGCTGGACCGCAGGAACAGGTTGGACGCGAAGATCACGGCCCTCGCTGCGACCGACCGCTACGCCCCCGTGGTCCACGCTTTGATGTGCCTGCGCGGGATCTCGGTGCTCACCGCTTTCGGCCTCGCGGTGGAGATTGGTGACTGGACCCGCTTCACCGGCTCTACGATCGGCGCGTATCTGGGTCTGGTTCCCTCGGAGCATTCATCCGGCGCTTCCCGGTCCCAGGGCGGGATCACTGAAACCGGCAACATCCATGCCCGCCGCCTGCTGGTCGAGGCCGCCTGGCACCATCGCCGCCCCTACACCCATGCCAGCCGGGACATGCGCGCCCGCTGGGACGCAGCCGATGAGGTCTCCCGGGTCCGCGGCCATCAAGGCAACCACCGGCTGCATCACAGGTGGGACCAGTTCGAAGCCAGGCACAAACGCCGGGTCATCGCTAACGTCGCCGTCGCCCGCGAACTGGCTGGCTGGTGCTGGTCTCTCGCCGCCCAAGTCCAACGGGAGCAGCCATGGACCGATGAATAGAGGTGTGCCGTTCCCGGCCGGCCTGGATGGCTCGGCAGCGTGGAGGAGACCCGCGATACAACTATGGACAACCGGCAATCCCCGGTGACGCCCGACATTGCTAGACCAGCGGCACCCCTCCAGCCGAACACCTCGTCCTGCGGTAGCCAACCCGCGCATATCAGTCTGACAGCGCCGTCGATCAAGACGCGCCGGCCGGCCGGACCAGGCAGGGAACGAACACAGGTGAGCGGTCCAAGACATCCAGTCTTGGACCGCTCACCCTTGCCCTCTTGACAAGGAACAACTACATATCAGTTGCGGGCGGTCAGCCGCCGGCTATCAAAGGTCCGGGCCGGTTCCTCGAGTTTCGCCTTGCTCGGGATGCGGATCCCTGCCGCCGCAATCCGTCGCTGCGTTTCCTCGGCGGAGACGAGCTCGCCGACGGCGGGGGTGTCGCCGAGCAGAACCACGGAGTGCACGATCGTGTGTTCATAGACGTGGACGAGGTTGAACGCCTGGCCGCCGTCGCGTCCGCGGGTTCCGCCAACCGGAACGTTGAGGTCCTGCGTGTAGCAGGTGGCCGACGCCACCGAGACAGGAATCCCGGCGAACGTCGCCGTCGTCGAATAGTGCAGGTGGCCGCCCAGAATGGCACGGACATCGGAGTTCCGCAGGACCCCGGCCAGTGCCGTCTGGTTCCGCAACTCCACGAGGACCGCGAGATCCAGGACCGAAGGCACCGGCGGGTGGTGCAGGGCAAGGATGGTTCCGTCCGGGGCGGGTGTGGCGAGTTCGGCCGCGAGCCACTCCAGCTGCTCCGGGCTCAGCTCACCGTGGTGGAAGCCCGGGACTGACGTGTCGAGGGTGATGATTCGCAGCCCGTTGATGAAGTACGTGTGGTCCACGGGGGCATCGTCGGCAGGCAGGTCCAGCAGGCCGGTGCGGAAGTTGGCGCGGTTGTCGTGGTTTCCCATCGCCCAGATGACTTTCGCACCCAGGGCCTTGCAGGCGGGCTCGACGATCGCCCGCAGCTTCGCGTACGCCTCGGGTTCGCCCCGGTCAGCGAGGTCGCCGGTGAAAATCACGGCTTCGGGACGTGCGCCGGACGCCCGCACTTCGTCAAAGAGTTGTTGGAGCAGGGCGTCGCTGTCGACCACACCATGCAACGGTGCCGGACCGCCCAGCAGGTGGGGGTCACTCAGATGGAGTAGAAAATGACGTGGCCGGGGGTGTTCGGCCTCGATGAGCTCCATTGCTACCTTCCTGGTTGGGTGGAGGCTGTAGCCCCCAACTTCCCTCTCAGTAATGTCTATCCAACCAGACATTCGGCCAACAATGTGCAAACTCCAGTAGGCATGTTTGAAAAAATGACAACAACGAGTAATCCGCCGGACACATACCTGCTCCGGTATGTGTCCGACGGAATGTGCTTACTCAGGTACTTGGCGGCTAGCTCAGGTAGCCGTTCGGGTTCAGCACGTACTTCGTGGCGGCACCGGCGTCGAACTCCGCGTAACCCTTCGGCGCCTCCTCCAGCGGGATCGCCTTCGCGTTGACGTTCTTGGCGATATGGACCTTGTCATGGAGGATCGCCATCATCAGCTGGCGGTTGTACTTCATCACCGGACACTGCCCGGTGGTGAAGCTCAGCGATTTGGCCCAGCCCGTGCCGAGACTGAGCGAGAGGGCACCTTTCTTGGCAGCCTCGTCGATGCCGCCCGGATCGCCGGTGACGTAGAGTCCCGGAATGCCGAGCGCACCGCCAGCTGCGGTGATTTCCATCAGCGAGTTGAGCACCGTGGCCGGAGCTTCCTTGGCGTCGTGGCCGTGGCCCTTCGCTTCGAAGCCGACGGCGTCGACGCCGCAGTCAACTTCGGGCACGCCGAGCAGCTGCTCGATCTGCTCCGCGGGCCCGCCCTGGGACAGGTCAACGGTTTCGCAACCGAAACTGCGCGCCTGCTTCAACCGGTCCGCGTTCATGTCCCCGACAATCACCACCGCGGCGCCCAGCAACTGGGCACTCGTGGCCGCCGCGAGGCCGACCGGCCCGGCACCGGCGATGTAGACCGTGGAACCGACACCGACGCCTGCACTGACGGCTCCGTGGAAGCCTGTCGGGAAAATGTCCGAGAGCATGGCCAGATCCAGGATCTTTTCGAGTGCCTGATCCTTGTCCGGGAACTTCAGCAGGTTCCAGTCCGCATACGGGACGAGGACGTAGTTGGCCTGTCCGCCGACCCAGCCGCCCATGTCCACGTATCCGTAGGCGGCACCCGGACGGGCGGGGTTGACGTTCAGGCAGATACCGGTCTTGCGCTCCTTGCAGTTCCGGCAGCGTCCACAAGCGATGTTGAAGGGGACGGAACAGATGTCGCCCACTTTGATGAACTCGACGTCTGGCCCGACTTCCACGACCTCGCCGGTGATTTCGTGGCCGAGCACGAGATCCGAGGGGGCTGTCGTGCGGCCGCGGACCATGTGCTGGTCCGAGCCGCAAATGTTCGTGGCAACGGTTTTGAGGATCACACCGTGGCGCACCGAACGGCCCACGTTTGCGGGGTTGACCCCCGGGCCGTCCTTAAGTTCGAAGCTGGGATAGTCAATGTCGATCAGTTCGACCTTGCCCGGCCCCTTGTAGGCAACGGCTTTGTTCCCTGTCATCACTTTCCTCCTGGTGTCACGGACCCCCGGTATGGGTGTCCAGTTGTGATTCACGAAGCGTGCTGATGCACCGTCCGCGGGCAGAAGTCGGCGCGACGCCAACGCACACAGGCGCGTCCGCGCCGTGGCTGTGCCCGGTTTATTTGGAAGGTCCGGCCAGTCTAGGCGGCAAGCATGCTTAGGGATAGAGGCCGTTGGCCCCTTGTGGTCCGGGAGCCGACTCTCAGCTGAGGGCGGACTGGACGGCTTCAATGACCTCGGGTGAGTCCGGCTCCACGGTGGGGGCGAAACGTGCCACCACGTCGCCGTCGCGGTTCACCAGGAACTTCTCGAAGTTCCATTTCACGAGCCCGGGCAGGAAACCGTTCTTGAATTTGGTGAGCTCGGCGTACAGCGGGTGCTGGTTCTTGCCGCGGACGTCGGCTTTGGCCGTGAGCGGAAAGGTCACGCCGAAGTTCCGTTCGCAGAATTCAGCGATCTCGGCGTCGGCTGCGGGCTCCTGGCCTGCGAACTGGTTGCAGGGGACGCCGAGCACTTGGAATCCCTGCTCGCGGAACTTGTTGTGGAGCGCCTCGAGTCCCGCGTACTGCGGCGTGAATCCGCACTGCGAAGCCACGTTGACCACCAGCACTACCTCCCCTTTGAACCGGCCAAAGTCCGTGTCGGCGCCGTCGATAAGGGTGAGCGGAATGCTGTGAAGAGAGGTCATGGCAGGGTTCCTCGCGAAGTCGGTAGTGAAGTTCGTGTCCGGAATGGTCACGACTGTCCTTCGATACCAACGCGCGGGGGTATGGGTTTGTGCCTGCTACGGGCCAGGAGTCAGCGACGGGTCCGTGGACTCCGTGGGCGCCGGCGGCGCAGGTGCCACGGTGGGCTCCTGCGGCGGTGGCGGGGCGGGCTCCACAACCGGCGGCGGGGCCGGCTCAACAACGGGCGGCGGCGGGGCCGGCTCAACGACGGGCGGCGGCGGGGCCGGCTCAACAACCGGCGGTGGGGGCTCAACGACGGGCGGCGGCGGGGCCGGCTCAACAACCGGCGGCGGAGCCGGCTCAACAACCGGCGGCGGCAACGGCGGCGCGGTGGGCTCGGGCGACGGGGTCGACGTCGGCGGTTCCGGTGGCGGCGGCGCTGTGGTGCCGGGCTCCGAAGGAGGCGGTGTGTCGCTCGGCGGCTGGGGGCCTGTCGGCGCGGTGGTCGCGCTCGAAGAGTCGCCCGCCGGTTGGGTGGGTTCAAGCGTGGGCGTATCGGACCTCGTCTTCGTCGGCGACAGCCCGTCCCAGATGGACGGAGTGGGCGCGGCTGACGCGGACGTGAGGTACGGCGTTCGCGGCATCGCTGCGACGGGTGCTTCCTGGGAGCCGCCGGCCACTTCGTGCCTCCCGTCATCGGACACCGGGATGGCCCAGCCAAGGGTCGTGTTGGAAGGCAAACCGGCGTCGGGAGCGTAGCTGGTCATCTCGATGGTGCCCAGCTGGTCCGTCTGCACGATCGGAAGAAGTATCCAGTCGTGCGGGTTCCTGTGGGATCCGTTCAGGATGGTCTCAAAATGCAAGTGGCAGCCGGTGGAAGACCCGGTTGTTCCCACCCGCGCAATGACCTCGCCAACCCGGATCGAGTCACCCTTTTTGACGGCGATAGCCTCCAGGTGGTTGTAGGTGGTGATGAGCCCGTTGCCGTGATCGATTTCCACGCGGTTTCCGCCACCCCACGGGTGCCAGCCGACTGCCCGCACCACTCCGGCGTCGGCGGCGTAGACACGGGTGCCGCATTCGGCGGCATAGTCCTGGCCCCAGTGGAATTCGCCGGCTGACCCCGAGATGGGGCTGGTCCGCAGCCCGAAGGGTGAAGTCTCGTGAAGTGATTCGAGGGGAGCCATGAGGAAGCCTTCTGCCGGCCGTTTCAGCCCGGCTGACGCCACATTGAGCTCCCCGGGAACGCCGTCCCTGGACGTCGTCTGGACCGTTGACCGGGCGTAGGCCACGAGCGCCGTCGGGTCCGCGGTGAATGCTGAGGTGGCGACGGCGCCGGTTCCCGCTGCCGTGGCAATGCCGGCAGTGGCCGGATCCAGGGTGCCTGGCCCCACGACGCCGGAGGCCGGGGCCTGGGACGGCACCACGGCGGCTCCGGTGCCGGACAGCCCTTGGACTCCGAAAGTCAGCACCGCCAAGGAGAGGCAAAAACCGCCGGACAGACATCGCACGGCAATGATCCGAGCTCTAGTTGCTTGCTCACTCGACGAGTTTCCCCAGTGTTTTCCCACGATGTGACTCCCGGATCCTGTTCGCCAGTCCCAAATTTCGCGGACCAACGTTCTTATGGGACCACAATCGAGGGTGCCTGTGAACCGTACAAAGTACCCCCCTTCAAAGTCGAGTGGTGGCCCAGTAGTACCGGGATCCGGGACAAGTATCGGGCCTGGCGGCAGTGGGCGAGAATGGAGTATGCGCAACCTCCTCAGGGAATGGCAGGCAGAACTCAAACAGACCTTCACCGGGACCCGGGACACAGTCCCGGAGTGGGTGCCCCGGCTGGCGGAAGGCGACGATCCCGGTTACCACTTACCAGGCTCGGCGGTCTGGGCCGTCCATGGTGATATGCCAACGATTGTGGCGGGCATTCGGGCCCTGCTGATGCAGGCACTCCATCCCGCGGCACTGGCCGGCGTCCACGACCACTCCCGCTTCCGCGAGGATCCCCTGGGCCGGCTTGCCGGAACGATCCGCTGGATTTTTACGGTTTCCTACGGTTCAACCGCCGCGGCCCGCGCAGCCTCCGACTGGGTGCTGCGGCTCCATGGATCGGTGCGCGGGGAGTACGTGGACGGGCACGGCGTCACCCGGAGCTACGCGGCGAATGATCCGGAGCTGCTCCGCTGGGTGCATATCGCCTTCACCGACGCTTTCCTCTCGGCGCACAAGATCTGGGGCAGGCCGATACCGGGCGGTCCGAATGCGTACGTACGTGAGTGGGCGCAGGCGGGCGAGCTGATGGGGGTGGAGTCCCCGCCGCTCAGCGAGGAGGCCATGCGGCGGCAGTTGGACCACTGGTACGACGCCGGCGAACTCCGCTCCGACGACAGGGTCGCCGAGACGGTGGCGTTCATCCGCAATCCACCGCTTCATCCAGTGCTCCGGCCAGGCTACCGGGTGCTGTTCGCGGCCGCCGTGGCCAGCCTCGAACCCAAATACCGTGATCTGCTGGGCCTCCGGACCGCACGGCTGGGTCCCATCCCGCTGCCGGTGCGACTGGCGACGAAGGTGACACTCGGCGTCGTCCATCTTGCCCTGGGCCGGATGGGGCCCAGCGAACAGGCGGCCCGGGACAGGCTCCGCAGGCTGGGCCACCAGGCCTGAGGGGCCAGCCGGGAACAGGTTTCTGGGGCCATTGGGTCCGGTGGCAGGACGCAAAAAGGCCCCGGTCCAAGGGACCGGGGCCAACCGCGGAGAATGGGGGATTTGAACCCCCGAGGGCGTTAACCCAACACGCGTTCCAGGCGTGCGCCATAGGCCGCTAGGCGAATTCTCCAGTAGCTTCTGAATCAAAAGCAGATACTAGAATACCTGAACTTCCCGGCATCGCCCAATTGGCCCTTCAGCCCCCGCCCCGCGGGACATGCCCCACCCTCACCGCGGCCAATGGACATAAGCCCACCGTGCCCACTCCCGGCCGCGGAAAATGGGCGTGTCCCACCGGATTTCCCGGACCCAAAACGCACGATTCGGGGCACACTCAAACGTCGGGTAAACTTGCTGACGGCCCCTCATGTGGCGTCATCCTGTTGAACTCCCCCAGGACCGGAAGGTAGCAAGGGTAAATGGGCTCTGGCGGGTGCATGAGGGGTCTTTTAGGGTTAGCGGCCAAAATGTGTGTATGGCTTGGGCGTGTCACCGGTTTCTTCCGCCCCATCCTTGCTGGATTCCGTTGCCGTCTTCGAAGCTGAAGGCTGTGTCGTAGAGGGCCGGTTGGATGGGCTCCTCCACCTCCTTTGACTCCTTCTTTTGGGGTTGCCAGTGGTGTGGTTTCACGAGGTCCCAAGGGTCCTGGGGTGATTCAGTGTGCTGGTAGAGGTACCAGTCGACGGCGCGTGTGGCGTGGTCTTCGCTGAGGCCGCGGTGGTTCCGCAGAAGGTCTTTGAGGCCTGCGTTGATTCCTCCCTCCAGCGGGCTGGTCGTCCGGGCGATCTGCTGGCCTTCGGTAGCGCTGGTAAGCCAGGTGAAGAGGTGCCCTGCCTTGATGGCAGCGGCCAGGCTTCCCCGTGCCCGGCGCAGGCCCAGATGTGTGTACCACCAGGTCTGTGCCGGTCCGATGTGTGAGGGCCTGGCGCCGGTTTTCTTCGCGTAGGTCCGGTGCTTGAGGAAGCTCTCCCAGCGGGCCTCCCAGGAAGCGAACGCACCGGACCAGGCGGCGGCCTGGTCAAGGTCCGTGACGTGGGTGAGTGCCTTGGCCAGGGCTAGTAGTTCCTTACCGGCATCGAGCTTCGGACGCATCGTCAGATGCGTGCGGATGTTCTGCCGGATATGGAACAGGCACCGTTGAACGTTCGTTTCCGGCCAGTGTTCCCTCAAGGCGCTCTCCAGGCCCTTGTGGCCATCCACGACGGCCACCGCCGGGGCCGGGATCTGCCGCAGAAGCGCAGCCCACGAGGCGTGCTTTTCCCGGTCACACCACTGCCACGCGATGACGTGCTCGCCGGTGTAAGCGACCAGGACGCACCAGCCGTTGAAGTAGGTGCCATCGAGCATGATCACCGGGTGTATTTCCCCGGTCCGCGCGGCCGCCGGGGCGACATTCCAGCACCAGGCACTCCGGCGCCTGAAGGTCCTCTCCGAGCCGGCGTGGGCGCCTTGCCGCTGCTTCCCCGTGATCCAGGAAATGAAGGCCGTGAACTCTGCCCTCTTCGTGACATCAACCCGGGATTGAGTACTCGAAGCACCACACGACCTACACCGCCATCTCGTCCGCCCGGCACTGGTCGAACCGTTCTTCACAAGCTTCTGAGCACATACACCACACCGGGGCTGATTTGATCGAACCGTCACTCCACATGCTTTCAAAGCATGTGCACACCCCTACAACCCGCGCGAACACTGGCAACCAAGCCAATCTCATACACACATTTTGGCCGCTAACCCGTCTTTTATGTCTGTGCCGATTGGTAGGGTTTATCTGTGACTGTTACTACCGCCCTTTACCGCAGATACCGCCCCGATTCGTTCGCGGACGTTATCGGGCAGGAACACGTCACCGAGCCGCTGATGACGGCCCTACGCAAGAACCGCGTGAACCACGCCTACCTCTTTTCAGGCCCCCGCGGCTGCGGAAAAACCACCTCTGCCCGCATCCTGGCGCGCTGCCTGAACTGTGCTGAGGGGCCCACGGACACCCCCTGCGGCAAGTGCGCCAGCTGCGTCGAACTCGCCCGAGGCGGCTCCGGATCCCTCGACGTCATTGAAATCGACGCTGCCAGCCACGGCGGCGTCGACGACGCCCGCGACCTGCGCGAACGGGCCACCTATGCCCCCGTCCGCGACCGGTACAAGATCTTCATCATCGACGAAGCCCACATGGTCACCTCGGCCGGCTTCAACGCCCTGCTCAAGATCGTCGAAGAGCCGCCGGAACACATCAAGTTCATCTTCGCCACCACGGAGCCGGACAAGGTCATCGGCACCATCCGCTCCCGCACGCACCACTACCCGTTCCGCCTCGTGCCCCCCGAGCCGCTCATGGCGTACCTCGAGCTGCTCTGCACGCAGGAGAACGTTCCCGTGGCACCGGGTGTGCTCTCGCTCGTCATCCGCGCCGGCGGGGGTTCAGTGCGGGACTCGCTCTCTGTCCTGGACCAGCTCATGGCGGGCGCCGGACCCAACGGCCTGGACTACGAGCTCGCCGTCGCGCTGCTGGGCTACACCCATGCTTCCCTGCTCGATGACGTTGTGGAGGCCGTGGCAGCGTCCGACGCCGCTACCGTGTTCCGAGCAGTGGACCGGGTCATCCAGACCGGTCATGACCCGCGCCGGTTCGTGGAGGACCTGCTCGAGCGCTTCCGGGACCTGATCATCGTCCAGGCCATGCCGGAGAGCGCCCAGTCAATCCTCCGCGGTATGCCCGCCGACCAGATCGCGCGCCTGCAGAACCAGGCGCATAATCTGGGGGCGGCCGAGCTGTCCCGGGCTGCGGACGTCACCAACACCGCCCTGACCGAGATGACCGGTGCCACCTCGCCGCGGCTGCACCTGGAACTGCTGTGCGCCCGCATCCTGCTGCCGTCCTCCGAGCAGACCGAGCGCGGCATCGCCGCCCGGATCGACCGGGTGGAACGCCGCCTGAACTACGCCGGGAACGACGTCGGGGCTCCCGCCGCCCAGACCGCTCCCGCAGCGGCGTCTCCGGTTCCGGCAGCTGCATCTCCCGGACCTGCGGCTGCAGCCCCGGCGGCCACCGCACCTGCCGCTGCCCTTGAGCGCGATGCCGAACCGGCCCGGGAAACGCTCACTGCGCCGCGCGTCAACACCCGCGACTGGCCCGTCGACGAGGCCGCCGCGGTCAACCGGGGGGCTTCCGGGAAGGCCACGCCTCCCCCGGCGTCCGCGCCGGTGGATGCCTCCGGCGCAGCTCCCGTTGCCGCTTCCCCGTCTGCGCCGGCAGAACCTGCCCAGAACCTGCCGGCGCCCTCGGTGCCTGCGGCTGCGACCGCCGCGGCGCCTGGCTCAGGATCCGGGCCCGACGTCGAAGTCCTCCGCCGCGCGTGGCCGGAGATCCTGCAGACGCTGACCAAGATCAAGCGCAGCACGTGGGCCCTCGTCGAGCCAAATGCCCAGGTGGGCCACTTCGAAGACCATGTCCTGACGCTCGCCTTCACCACGTCCGGGCTTGCTGGTGCGTTCGGCCGGGCGGACCACTCCGAGAACCTGCGACAGGCGATCCACAAGACGATCGGCATCGAATGCCAGATCACTGCAGTGGCCAGCGGAAGCAACAGCGCAGCGAGCTCTGAGCCAAACCCAAAAGCACCCGCTAGCCGGGACGTTCCGGCCACGTCCACCGACGCTGACTGGGGCCTGCCCCCGGCTGCCCCGGCGCAAACGGAGCCGGAACGGACGGTGCAGGCTCCGTCCGCCGCCCCCGCCGTTCGGCCTGCGGCGGGCCAGGCCCCGACTACCCCGGACGAGCCCGTCCAGATCCCGGTATCGGCGCACGTCCCCGCAACTGCAGCCCCGGCGGAACCGCGGGCCACTTTTCCGGCAGACGCGGCTGAAAGCGAACAGCCGGGCGCCGCCCCGGACTCCGCCGGCTCGTATGCCCACCCCGACGACGACTGGGGACCTCCGCGCGACGAGGACGCTCCGCCGCTGGACGAGGAACCGCCCATGGACTGGGACCCCTCGGCACCCGCCCTCGCCCGGGCCGCCCAGCCGGCACCCGCATCTGACCGCACGAAGACCGCCGCCCCGGCGGGTTCCGGTGCTGCTGCCAAGAAGTCCCAGACACACACGCCGGCGCCCCAAGCTCCGGACACCGCCAACGACCCGTGGGCACGGGCCGTCGAGCAGGCCCCTGGCATCTGGACGATTGCCGCGGACTCCAACGTCGGAAGCTACCGGCCCGAGGAATCCATTACTCCCGACCCAACCCCGGAGCCTGAACCCCCGCACTACGAACCTGCCGCGGCCCAGGTCCCGCAGTACGCCGCGGCAGTATCGGCTTCCGCCACGTATGAGCCTGTCGCCTCCTCGTCGAACGGTTGGGGAGACTCATCTGAGTTGGTGCCGGCAGGCGCTGCAGCCGCTCCAGTCTCCGTGAGCGCTGCGGCGGTTGCTCCGACCGCCGGACCAGCAGCTGCACCGGTCACGGCCCCCGCGGCGCAACAGTCCAACGGCCGGCAAAGCCTGTATCAGCGGCTGTCCAACAGCCCCGAGGCGGAGGCTGGACGCGCCAAAGCTCCGGCCCGTGCTACCGCCACCACCACCTATGTCCAGGACATCCCCAGCGCGGACGACGAAACGATCGAGGAATCAGGCGTCTTCGGACGGGCCGCCGTCGAACGAATCCTGGGCGGAAAACTCGTGGAAGAGCGGTCGCTGGACGGAAGCCCGCTGCCGCCGCGCTTCTAGCCGCCCCGCCGGGCCCTCCGCCCGTCACCACCCCAACCGAACGAGGACAAAGTGTACGAAGGTGCAGTTCAAGAGTTGATTGACGAGCTCGGACGCCTTCCCGGCGTCGGGCCCAAGTCCGCCCAGCGGCTCGCCTTCCACATTCTCGAGGCCGACCCCCAGGATATGAAACGGCTCGCGGATGCCATCATCACGGTCAAGGAACGGGTGAAATTCTGCACGGTCTGCGGCAACGTCACCGAGCAGGAACTGTGCAATATCTGCCGTGACCCACGCCGGGATCCCTCGATCATCTGTGTCGTCGAAGAATCCAAGGACGTCCTCGCCGTGGAACGCACCCGCTCGTTCCGCGGCCGGTATCACGTGCTGGGCGGAGCCATTAATCCCATTGCGGGCATCGGCCCCGAGCAGCTCCGGATCCGTGAACTCCTCACCCGGCTCAACGACGGCGCCATCCAGGAAATCATCATCGCCACCGACCCCAATCTGGAGGGCGAGGCCACGGCCACCTACTTGGCGCGCATGCTCAAGTCGATTGGCATCGCTGTCACCCGTCTTGCTTCAGGCCTGCCCGTGGGAGGCGATCTCGAATACGCGGACGAGGTCACGCTGGGCCGCGCGTTCGAGGGCCGCCGCAACGCCCTGAGCTGATCGGAGACCGCCCCCGCCATGTCCTTACCTGCCCCGGTCCGCACCGAACGCCTGGTGCTGCGTCCGCTGGAAATCCACGACGCGGCGGCGGTCCTGCAGTTCCGCGGCGATCCCATGGCCACGCAGTATCTGTCCCATGAACCCCTGAGTCCTGCGGAGAACTTCGCCAGAATCCTTGGGCTGGTCGATGCCGCGGAATCGTCCAGCGTGGATTGGTTCAGCTTCGGCTGGGCCATAGAGCTCCGCGAGACGGGCGAGGTCATTGGTGACGGCCGGACGTGGAACTCGGCAGAGCCGCCGGCGCCGGGCAAGATACCCGCCGACTGCGGAAGCCTCGGGTATATCCTCCATCCCGGCCACCACGGCCGTGGCCTGGGCCGCGAGGCAGCGGGTGCCCTGGTCAGCTGGCTTTTCGAACAACGCGGAACACAAACGGTGTTCGCCGGCGTTTATGAACCCAACCTCCCCTCCAGACGGCTCTTGGCGGGCCTGGGCTTTCGGCAGGACCGCCATTTCACGTCCGTGCAGGACACAACGGGCAAGAATCTTCCCTCCTGGCGCTACAGACTGGACCGGAACCCGTAGCCGAGTGGACCCCGGACCGCTGCCAAACCGGGCGCTCCGCCGGACCAATTCAACCCCGCATGGGACATGCCCAGCCCCCGCGCCTACGGATGGACATGGTGCCAACCTGCCCGTCCGCTAGCGCCAACGGAGGGCATGTCCCGGATGGCAGGTGGGCATGTCCAGTCGCTGTCCCAGCGGAGGGCATGTCCCGGGGAGCGGGAACGCGGGTGTCTGGCATGCGGTCACAATTCAGCAACCGAGGGGTCTCGGCGATAAACTGGGATGAGAAGTTACGCCGTCGCGCCGTTTGGTTGCCTGGCCCAGAACCCCGATGCTCCAGTGAGGGTGCGCGCATGAGTTTGCCCACTACCGAAGTCCAGCCCGGCCCGCAGCCACAGGAGCTGCCCGTCTCTGCTGCCACCATGAAGCACCTTGTGGTGAAGAAGTTCGGCGGTTCCTCCGTGGCGGATGCCGAGGGCATTAAGCGCGTGGCCCGGCGGATCGTGGATGCCCAGAACGCGGGCGATGAAGTGGTGGTGGTCGTGTCCGCCATGGGCGACACCACTGATGAGCTCCTCGACCTCGCCGCGCAGGTCACCGACTCGGCCCCGGCGCGGGAAATGGACATGCTCCTCTCCGCCGGGGAACGCATCTCGATGGCCCTGCTCGCCATGGCCATCAACAAGTTCGGCGCGTCGGCCCAGTCCTTTACCGGCTCCCAGGCCGGAATGATCACTGACGGCATCCACGGCAAGGCCCGGATCATCGACGTCGACCCGCACCGCATTCGCACCGCCCTGGACAAGGGGCACATCGCGATCGTGGCTGGGTTCCAGGGCATGAGCCGCACCACGCACGAGGTCACCACGCTGGGCCGCGGCGGTTCGGACACGACGGCGGTGGCGCTGGCCGCCGCCCTCGATGCGGACGTTTGCGAGATCTTCACCGACGTCGACGGGATCTACACCGCCGATCCGCGCGTCGTGCCGTCCGCCCGCAAGATCGATCGGATCTCCAGCGAGGAAATGCTCGAACTGGCGGCGTCCGGCGCCAAGATCCTGCACCTGCGCTGCGTCGAGTACGCGCGCCGTTTCGGAGTGCCGTTGCATGTCCGGTCCTCATTCAGCCAGAACGAAGGTACCTGGGTCCTGCCCAGCGCCGACGACAAGATCACAACCCAAGAGGGAGTTGCCTTGGAGCAGCCAATCATCTCCGGTGTTGCACACGACCGTTCGGAAGCCAAGGTCACGGTTGTCGGGGTTCCCGATATCCCCGGCAAGGCTGCAGCGATCTTCCAGGTCATCGCCGATGCGCACTCGAACATCGACATGATCGTCCAGAACGTGTCCACCCACGGCACGGGCCGGACCGACATTTCCTTCACGCTGCCGATCGTCGAGGGCGCCGACGCCCTCGCCGCCCTGCACGCCGCGCAGGACCGGATCGGCTTCGAAAGCATCGAGTACAACGAGAAGATCGGCAAGCTGTCGCTGATCGGCGCCGGCATGCGCTCGCACCCGGGAGTCTCGGCGCGGTTCTTCGCGGCGCTCTCGGAGGCCGGAATCAACATCAACATGATCTCCACCTCGGAGATCCGGATTTCCGTCGTCACACACGCCGACCTGCTCGACGATGCCGTGCGCGCCATCCACAAGGCCTTCGACCTGGACAGCGAGGACGAGGCCACAGTGTACGGCGGCACGGGCCGCTGACCTTCGCACCGAGGAATAGCAGCCGGAGTTAACTGGGAAGGGAGCGGCAAGTGCCGCTCCCTTCTTCGTGACGGGCGCGTTTCCTGACGGGCGCGCGATGCTCAGACTTCCTCTTTGGGGAGGTCTTCCTTCCGGACCGCATAGTGATGTCCGTGAGCATCGGTCTCCACTTCGAACCCGGCGAGGTCCATTTCGGAAGCCTGCTCGAAGTCGTCATTCTTGTGCACGACCGGCGCGGCGGTATCCCCCCGCGAGGCAGGGCCGAAAAGGAAGCGTGCCCATGACGACGGGTGCAGATGCTGCCTGAGTGCCATCTTCCTCAGTGCAAGTGCCACAATTCCCACCCCCTCTCCAGCGTCCGGGCCGCGCTAAACGGTTGCGGCTAAGTAGCTGGTGCCAGTGCCCTCATTTTACGCCCGCCGGGGGGAAAAGGCATGGGCGCGGCCGCCCGGAAATTGGCCCGGAACGTGCCGGGGTCTTCGTCCGAACCGCGGCCCGGGGACGGCTTAACGCAGTGATTTGTCCTCGGGGTTGCGGGGCACCACGTAGGTGCTGCCGTCCGGGCGGTGGAGGGTCTCCCACTGCTGGGTTTCGGCTTCGCGCTGGGCCAGCAGCTGCCGGTTCTGCTCGGTCATCTCGTGCCCGAGGGCGCTGCGGTTGGCGGGGCCAAAAATCATCCGGAGTCTGCCCGTTGCGCGCATGAACCTCTGCGAGCCGTTTTCGGCGTTTTTCTTGGCCATCACAATTCACTCCTAAGAACGAGACGATACCCTCAGTGTACGCTAATGATTAGCACACTAACTATCTAGGGGAGGACCCACGTGGCGGATGCGGCCGAAGGAACCCGGGACGACCTCCTGCTTGAACACCAGCTGTGCTTCGCGCTCACGGTCGCGTCCCGCAGTGTCGTCGGCGCGTACAAACCCGTACTGGACAAGCTCGGCCTGACCCACCCCCAGTATCTTGTGATGCTCTGCCTCTGGGCGTCCAGCCCCCGCTCTCTGCGCGACATCAGCGGGGCCCTCGCCCAGGAACCGGCAACCATCTCGCCCCTGCTGCGCCGCCTGGAGTCGGCCGGGTTCATCACTCGCCAGCGTGTGCCGGGCGACGAACGGACCCTTGCCGTGGACCTGACGCCGCTGGGCGCCGCGCTCAGGCAGGAGGCCACTGCCGTGCCGGGGACCATGATGGAGCGGCTGGGCCTGACCCGGGAGCACGTCACCACACTGCATGCCTCCATGATGGACCTGATTGCTGCCACGAAGGGCCCCTCCGGCGGCCCGCCCCGGCGGTAGACTGGGCAAAACACAGGAGGACTGCTGATGCGCAAGCAACTGAGCCACGCGGCGCTCGTTCTGATGGCGGTGGCCGGCCTGGCCGCCTGTTCGCCAGGGACCACGCCGTCGCCGTCAACCACGGCCACCGGTCCGACGGGCGGGACAACGTCCTCCCCGACGGGCACCCCCTCGCCGGATACCGAAACAAAGACCCCGGCCCCCTCGCCGTCTGCCGCGCCGGTCACCTCAGGTCCAGGCCAGGGCAACGCCGAACTCGCCATCATGGTCAAGCCGTCCGCGACCGGCACACCGTCGAACTTCACGCTGGTCTGCGTGGACGGCGTCCCGGCCGCCGAGAGCCAGCATCCCGACGCCGCCGCGGCCTGCACCGCGCTGAAGGGCAACGCGGCGATCCTCAGCCCCGCACCCCGGCCGAAGGACCAGGCCTGCACCATGCAGTACGGCGGCCCGCAGGAAGCCACGGTCACGGGAGTGGTGGACGGCCGGCCGGTCGAAACGAATTTCACCCTGCGCGACGGCTGCGAGATCGCCCTTTGGAATGCCGCCAAAGATGTCCTTGGCTCCACCGGTGGAGTCTAAGCTGCACGCACTCCCGCAGGATGATTGGCTGTCCCGCCAGGCCGGCCATCAGGCGCGCGTCCGGAAATACGCGGATCCGTACCTGGCCCGGCGGTCCGCGGGCAGGAAGCACCCCGTCGAGGACTTCCTCTTCACCTACTACACCCAAAAGCCCGGGCAGCTGCTGCGCTGGCACCCGGGCGCCGGCGTCGTGCTCTCCGGTCCCGCCGCGGCTGAGCGTGCCGACTGGAAGTACTACCGCACGCCCGGCGACGGCGAACTCGCCGCCGCCGGGCTTGCGGCGGGTACACCGGCCGTTACGGTCGACGTCGAGGCATTCGTCCGGGACCGGCGGGACGCCCTGCAGTTCGCCGGGATCATCCTGGCCGGGACGGCGGCACGGCCGGCCCAGTTCGGCTGCTTCGGGCTGCACGAATGGGCCATGGTCTACCGGCAGGACAAATTCGAACTCCGGCACGAGTACCTCCGGCTGCGCCTCGGCCCGGAACGGACCGACGCGGTGGTGGAGGAGAACCGGATCCGCTGCTCGCACTTCGACGCCTTCCGCTTTTACACTCCGGATGCGGTGCCGCTGAACAGTCTCATCCCGAGCCGGGAGAACCAGCGGACCATGGAACAGCCCGGGTGCCTGCACGCCAACATGGACCTGTACAAGTGGGCCTATAAACTTTCCCCGCTGCTGCCCAGCGAGCTGGTGATGGACTGTTTCGAGCTCTCCTGGCGGATCAGGGCCATGGACATGCGGGCGTCCCCGTATGACTTGAAAGAGTGGGGCTATCCCGCCATCCTGATCGAAACGGCCGAGGGCAAAGCCGCGTACGTTGAATACCAGCGGGCTTTTTCGGCCGAGTCGCAGAAGCTGCGGCATCGGCTGCTGCTGGAGCTCACTCCCCTGCTTCAGTCGATGGGTTCAGGCCCTGCCCCAGAACCCACGGAAGGACAGCAATGACCGCCACGCACGAACGTCACAGCCACCACGAGATCGATCTCACCGTCCGCCTGACAGAGGCCCCGGGCGCCCCGGAATATGTATTCCGGCTGGCGGCAAGCGGCGGCGCACCCGCCGAGGGGTGCACCCTGCCGGATTCCGCGGCCGCCCTCGCGGCGGTCACCCAGCACGGGGAAGACATCTTCTTCCCCAAGCCTGGGCCGCCGAAGATGTGCACCCAGCAGTACGGCGGTCCCCAGATCGCCGAAGTGACCGGCTGGTTCCTGGGCCGGGAAGTCCGCAGCACGTTCCGCCGCACCGATGGCTGCGAGATCGCCCGCTGGCGTGCCATGGCGCCGCTGCTCGGCGGAAATGCGGGTTCGACCGGGGCCAGCTGACTCGTGCGGGTGCGGAACCCGCTCGCACAACAGGACACGGGCAAAAGACAAAGGCAATGGCCGGCGGTGGGAACCGCCGGCCATTGCCTTTGTCCTGTCAGGGATTGGAACTGCGCCTAGATGGCGTAGTTGGGAGCGGCAAGTTCCTCGTTCTGGATCTTGCCCTTCTCCTTCTTCACCTTCTTGCCCTTGTCCTTCTTGTCTTTCTTGTCCTTGCCATCGTGGCTGCCGCCATCGCCGCTGTCACCGGGACCGTCGTTGCTGTCCTGATCCTCGGAGGTCGGCGGGACCACGACAGTACCGGCGGAGGTCACCAGCACGCTAACAAACGTCGGGTCACTTGCGCCGGCAAACGTCACACGTCCGATGTAGGAACCCGCCGCCAGGTTTTTCCAGTTCATCGTCACGACGCCGGACGTACCATTGCCGAGCCGCAGCGGGTTCGGCGTCAGGCTGGCGTTGCCCACATTCGGAACGAGTACCGATGCATCCACGCTGGCCTTGGTGGCCCGTCCGCCGGGGCTGGCGTAGAGGTTCGCGTAGATCGTGTAGGTTCCAGCCGTCGGGCTGGGAATTGATACTGACTCGCTCGCCGATGAAGTTGCCACGGTAAGGGGCCCATCGGGCGTCATCACATACATGTCGAAGTCAGCGTTTTCGTCCGAGGACAGGACCGAGAACTTGGCCAGCGGGCTCCCCGCCGGCACCACCACGTCCTTGACGAAGTTCGAGGCGTCCGTGGCACCGGAGAATTCGCCGGGAACGAGCTCAATGGCGGAGGAGTCCGCCTTGGACAATCCGTCCAGGGTCAGGTTGACCGGATTGTTGGTTCCGGAGACGACCTTGATCGCGCCGGAGCCTGTGCCACCCTCGGAGGTGAAGGCAACATCCTTGGATGCGATGACCGACTGCGGGCGGACCGCGATCGGTGACATGACATTCTTGTTGGCCCCCTGCCAGGTCAGCGAACCCATCGCAAACTTTCCCAGGGCTGCATTCTGGTTTTCGAAGGACACCTTGAAGGTCTTCTTCTCGCCGGCAGCGCCGAAGGTCAGAATGGACGGCGTCACGGTGACTTTGACTCCGGGCACCTCAGCCTTGACCCGGTAGGTTCCCGGGGTGAGCGCGGTCAGGGTACGGGTGACCTCGATTTTTCCGGCCAGGTTTCCCAGCGAGAAGGACGGGACGTTCATGTCGCGGGCCTTGGTGGTGCCCAATCCCGGCATGCCGAGGTCGGTCCCGGTGCCCTGGATGAACTTCAGGTAGTCCTCCCCAGTGGCATCGTAGACCAGGCCCGGGTCCAGCACACGGGCCGGGTCAACCTGGCCGGCGCCGGTGGCGAGGACATCCGTGTTCTTGCTGCCGTCGGCGTTCTTGACGTCACCAGCGGTGGTCATCATGGCGGATTTGACCGTCGCCGGGGACCACTTCGGGTTCTTGCCGAGGACCAGGGCGCCAAAGCCGGCCACGTGCGGGGCGGCCATGGATGTACCGGACATAAAGCCGAAGTTGTCCCCGCCCGTACCGATCGGCGAAACACCGGCCAGGACTGCGACGCCGGGAGCAGTGACGTCGGGCTTCAACAGATCGGACCCGGTTGCCAGCAGCGGGCCGCGGGAGGAGAAGCCCGCGGTCTGCGGCTGGGCCTCAAGGGCCAGCCCGGTGGTGTCCTTATTGACCAGCGAAACGGTGATCGCCGGGTTGGCCGTGACCTTGGCCTTGATGGCTTCAGTGGCCGGCGGGTTCACGTGGATCGTCGGGACGGAGTGCTTGTCCGTGTCCAGCGAGGAGTTGCTGAGGTTCACCAGGATCATGCCAACGCCGCCGCCACGCTTGACTTCGGCGCTCTTGGCGACGCGGTCGAAAAAGCCGCGGTCACAGACCACGACTTTGCCGGCGACCTTGGCGGGGTCCAGTGTGTTCGGACCACAGAGGGCCGCGTTGGCGTCTCCGGCCGTGATGGCCGCCTTGGCGGCCAGGACGACGCCGGCACCCGTGACCTCGCGGTTCATGATGCTGGCGCCGCGGAACTTGCTGCCGTCGGAGAACTCGACGGTGCCCTGGAGCTCCTGGGAGAAGCTGCTGGCCGCGACCGTGGTGACCCACGGCGCGCCGTGGTTGACGGTGCTGGCCGTGGGTCCGGAGTTACCGGCTGAGGCCGCGACAAAGATTCCGGCGGAGGCTGCCGACAGGAACGCCATGGACACCGGGTCCGTGGTGGTGGTGGTCGAACCGGAGATCGAGTAGTTCAGGACGTCGACGCCGTCGTAGATGGCCTGATCGACCGCGGCAACCGACGATGAGCTGTAGCAGCCGCCGGAATTCGGGTCGGTATCCTCCCAGCAGACCTTGTAGACGGAGAGCTTGGCCGCAGGCGCAATTCCGCTCGTCAGACCGAAGCTGCGGCCGTCAACGAAAGTCTCCACATTGGCATTGCCGGCAGCGGTGCTGGCCGTATGAGTACCGTGGCTGGCAACGTCGACCGGGGAGATCTTCTCGATGGGGGACCGATTGCCGGCCGGAACGTACTTCAGGAAGTCATCGGCGAAGTAGTGCGCGGCGAGGACCTTGGAATTGCAGGCAGAGCCGTCGAAGTCCTGCCCCGTCTGGCATTCACCGGTGAAGGTGTCGCCGTCGGACTTGAGCATCGCAATCTTGCCGTCGCCGGTGCGGTAGGGCACGCCGACAACCGGATCACCGGCCAGCGGCTTGACCGGCTCGCCGGCGAAGAATGGGCTGGAAGGGGTGTAGCCGGTGTCGATGACCCCGACGACGACGCCCTTGCCTGCGGCATCCTGGCCGCCGAACTTCGTGTTCCAGGTGCCGTTGGGGCCGCTGAGCTTCAGGAAGTCCGTGCTGGAGTAGTCGGGCGCGTTTTCGGTGTCAGGGGCAACTATCAGCACGCCTGGGTCCTTGGCCAGCTTGATAGCCTGATCCGCTGTCAGATTCGCGCTGAAGCCGTTGATGGCCGCCGTGAACTGCCGCTTGATCTGAACGTTCTGCTGGCCCGCAACCTTGGCCTGCTTCGTTTCGAGGTGCGACTCGTACTGCTTGACTTCGGCCTTCCTCGTGTCGAGCTTCTTGCCCGATTCCGGCTTGGTTGCCGCCAGTCCTGGCGTCCCGCCATCGTACGTGGCTGCGGGCTTCTCGGTCAGGACGACGATGTAGCGGCCGTCCTTGAAGCTGTTCGGATCCAGATTCTTCTGTGCCACTCCCGCAACGGTGGCGCCCTGCGCCGGCGCCGCGGTGGCGGGCTGGATCGCGACTGTTGACAAGAGAACCGGCAAGCCCAGGGTCAGTGCCACGGCCCTCCGGAGTCCCCCGCTTCGAAGGAAGCTCTTTCCTGGTGATTTCACGTGTGGTTGAACCTTTCATAAGGAACGGCCCCGGCGCAGCTGCCGGGCCAAAGGACTGGCCGGACAGAAAGAGCTGAGACTCTCACGGCCCCGACGGATACCTGCCGATTCATACAGTACAGACTGAGAGCCAGTTATGACATAGCACACAATGAAGAAATCAAAATTTGTCACACGCTTCGACAACAGTCCCAGGGCTGGCAGGGCAGGAGGCCGCGACGGCCGTGCAGTGCCACCCCACACGTGGAGGGCGGCCCGCTCCGGGGCCGGCTGCCGGAGGGAGTACTTGGAGGCCCGCCGCCGGCAGTCGTCCTGGTGCGTGCTATTGGCGCGGCGTCCTGACAACTTCGCTGATCCAGGCCCGGGTCTTCTCATCGAGCGGGCCGGCCACGTTGCTCTCCCGGGCTTTGCGGTCCGCTCTGATCTTCTGCAGGACCATCCGGCCCAGCCCCGCGAAAACCGCAGCAGCAACGACAGGCAGGACCACGGATTTCGGTTTCTCAGACATGCGCACATCCTACTGACGGCGCACCGGAGTGGCCATAGCGCGGCTAAGGCCACCCCGGGCCGCACCGCCTGTCAACGGGGGGCTGCGTGGCGCGGTTGGACGGCGGCCGGCCGAGCGCCGTTCACACACCCGGCCCGAATGCGGCCGGACGCTCCGCGGCCGGTAGAATGGGCATGCAAGCTCGCGGAGCGCCCTTTCACGCTGTATTTCTGAGAACTGTCCCCACCACACAGCGGTTCGGCGTGAGACGGCACCACTCCGCTGCGCCCTTACCCAATGCTCACGCACAGGAGTTGCCGGATGCCCCGGATCGTTGTCGACGTCATGCCCAAGCCCGAGATTCTCGACCCGCAGGGGAAGGCCATCGTGGGTGCACTCCCCCGTTTGGGCTTCACCGCCTTTAGCTCTGTCCGCCAGGGCAAGCGATTTGAACTCACGGTCGACGGCGAGGTGACCGAGGAGATCCTGGCCCAGGCCCGGAACGCCGCCGAGACCCTGCTGTCCAACCCGGTCATCGAGGACGTCGTCAACGTCGAGGTCGTCGAGGCCTGAGATGACTGAACTCCCCTTGATCGGCGAAGCCGCCGACGTTCCCGGTACAGGCACCCTCGCCGGTGCGAAGATCGGCGTCGTCACGTTCCCCGGGACCCTGGACGACCGCGACGCCGTCCGCGCGGTCCGCCTGGCCGGCGCCACCCCGGTAGCGCTCTGGCACGCCGACACCACCCTGGGTGACGTCGACGCCGTCGTTGTCCCCGGCGGATTCTCCTACGGCGATTACCTCCGCGCCGGCGCTATCGCCCGTTTCGCGCCGCTGATGGCCAAGATCATCGACGCCGCCAACTCGGAGGCTAAACTGCCGGTCCTGGGCATCTGCAACGGCTTCCAGATCCTCACCGAATCGCATCTGCTGCCGGGCTCGATGATCAAGAACGACCACCTGAAGTTCATGTGCCGGGACCAGGTCCTGCGGGTGGAGAGCAACACCACCGCCTGGACCCGGGACTACGCCGTCGGCCAGGAAATCACGGTGCCGCTGAAGAACCAGGACGGGCAGTACATCGCGGATGAGAAGACCCTCGACGCCCTGGAGGCGGAGGGCCGCGTGGTGTTCCGCTATGTCGGCTGGAACCCGAACGGCTCCCGCCGTGACATCGCCGGCATCTCCAACGCCGCCGGCAACGTGGTGGGCCTCATGCCGCACCCGGAACACGCCGTGGAGACGGGCTTCGGCCCCGAAAACGGCTCCGGCACCGAGGGCCTGGGCTTCTTCACCTCAGTACTGAACAAGATCGTGGGAGACAACAAATGACGGAGACGTCGCCAGGCCGGACGGTCGGCACCGCCACCGAGGCCAAGAAGTTCAACATCGACACCGTCGCGAACGCTGCCAAGACCCCGGACGTCGAGCTCCCCTGGGCCGAGCTGGGCCTGAAGCAGAACGAGTTCGACGAGGTGGTCAAGGTCCTGGGCCGACGCCCGACCGGCGCCGAGCTCGCCATGTACTCCGTGATGTGGAGCGAGCACTGCTCGTACAAGTCCTCGAAGAACCACCTGCGCCAGTTCGGCGACAAGGTGACCGACGAGATGAAGAAGGACATGCTCGTGGGCATCGGCGAAAACGCCGGCGTCACCAACCTGGGCGACGGCTGGGCCGTGACGTTCAAGATCGAGTCCCACAACTCGCCGTCGTTCGTGGAGCCCTACCAGGGTGCCGCGACCGGCATCGGCGGGATTGTCCGCGACATCATCTCCATGGGCGCCCGCCCGGTCGCCGTGATGGATCCGCTGCGCTTCGGCGCCATTGACCACCCGGACACGGCCCGCGTCATGCACGGCGCCGTCGCCGGCATCGGCGGCTACGGCAACTCCCTGGGCCTGCCGAACATCGGCGGCGAGATGGTCTTCGACTCCGTCTACCAGGGCAACCCGCTGGTCAACGCCCTCGCGGTCGGGGTCATGCGGCATGAGGACATCCGCCTCGCCAACGCCTCCGGCAAGGGCAACAAGGTGGTGCTGTTCGGTGCCCGTACCGGCGGCGACGGGATCGGCGGCGCCTCCGTGCTGGCCTCCGAGTCCTTCGACGACACCAAGCCGTCCAAGCGCCCCGCCGTCCAGGTGGGCGACCCCTTCGCCGAGAAGGTCCTGATCGAATGCTGCCTCGAGCTGTTCAAGGGCTCCCTGGTTGAGGGGATCCAGGACCTCGGCGCCGCCGGCATTTCCTGCGCCACGTCCGAGCTCGCTTCCAACGGCGACGGCGGCATGGAAGTCGAGCTGACGTCCGTCCTGCTCCGCGACCCCACCCTGACCCCGGGCGAAATCCTCATGTCCGAGTCGCAGGAACGCATGATGGCCGTGGTCACCCCGGAAAACATCGCCGCGTTCGAGGCGGTCATGGACAAGTGGGCCGTGGAGTACTCCTGGCTGGGCGAGGTCACCGACACCGGCCGCCTCATCATCACGTGGGAAGGCGAGGTCATCGTCGACGTCGACCCGCGCACCGTCGCCCACGACGGTCCGGTCTACGACCGCCCGTACGCCCGCCCCGAGTGGCAGGACGCCGTGCAGGCCGATGCCTTCACCGGCTCCGTGCAGGATGCCGGCCGCCCGGCCGCCCCGGCGGAACTCGCCGCAGCCATCACCGAGCTCGTTGCCTCACCCAACATGTGCAGCAAGTCGTGGATCACCAACCAGTACGACCGCTACGTCGGCGGCAACACGGCCCTGGCGTTCCCTGACGACGCCGGCGTGGTCAGGGTGGACGAGGAAACCGGCCTGGGCGTGGCCCTGGCCACCGACGCCAACGGCCGCTACACCTACCTCGATCCGTACCACGGCGCACAGCTGGCGCTGGCCGAGGCCTACCGCAACGTCGCCACCTCCGGCGCCGTGCCGATGGCCGTCAGCGACTGCCTGAACTTCGGCTCCCCCGAGGACCCCGACGTGATGTGGCAGCTGGCCGAAGCCATCCGCGGCCTGTCCGACGCCTGCATGGTGCTGGGCATCCCGGTCACCGGCGGCAACGTCTCGCTGTACAACCAGACCGGGACCGTGCCCATCCACCCCTCCCCCGTTGTGGCCGTGCTCGGCAAGTTCGACGACGTTGCGCGCCGCACGCCGTCGGGCTGGAAGGAAGACGGCCAGGCCATCTACCTGCTCGGCACGACGGCGGCGGAACTGGACGGTTCGGAGTGGTCCAACATGCGCGGCCACCTCGGCGGCCTGCCGCCCAAAGTTGACCTCGCGGCAGAACGCGCCCTGGGTGAAATCCTGATCAACGCCTCCCGCGACGGGATGGTGGACTCCGCGCACGACCTCTCCGAAGGCGGCCTCGCGGCGGCCCTGGTCGAGTCCTCGCTGCGCTACGGCGTCGGTGCCCGGATCGCGCTTCAGGACGTCCTGGACCGCGACGGCGTGGACCTGTTCACGGCCCTGTTCTCCGAGACCCAGGGCCGCGCCATTGTGGCGGTGCCCCGCTCCGAGGAGATCCGGTTCAAGGACATGTGCACCGCCCGCGGCTTTGCGCACGTCCGGATCGGCGTCGTCGACGCCGAGGGCGGCACGCTGGAGATCAACGGCGTCGACACCATGAACCTTGAGGCGCTCCGCGAAGCCCACGAGGCGACCCTGCCGAAGTACTTCGGCTAGTCCCCACCGCCACCCTAGCCTCGCAAGCTCGGCCAGGGAACCCGGGCGGCGTGGGCCCACCCACCCACCCCGGCCCGCTCCATCGGCTGCTCCGTAACCGCCCTTTTGAACCCTCAAAACGGCAGTTACGGAGCAGCCGTTTTGGTTCACCGGCCCGGACGCCAGCCGGCCTGGACCAGGGCGGCCCGGACCTTGGCTACAGCTGCCTTGGCGTCATTGTGCATGTGCCGCTTGGAGATCCGGACCTCGGTCCAGCCGAGGGCCGTGTACCGCTCCGAACGGGCAATATCGCGGACGATCTGCTCTTCGTCTCCATGGTGCTCGCCCTCGTATTCGATGCCGATCCTGTATTTCCGGTAGGACAAGTCGGGTTCGTGGTGACGCGTTCCGCCGTCGTCGATGATCGGTACGTTCAGTTCTGGTTCCGGCAGTCCGGCCCGGACAATGGCAAGCCTCAGCAAGGACTCCTGCGGCGAATCTGAACCCACCCGAATGAGTTTGATGGCCTCCCTGGCCTTGCGGACCCCGCGCTTTCCCTTGTGGCGGTCGATCATCCGCTGCAAATCAGCGAGGCTGCACAACGGCATGTCCCTGCCCTCGAGCTCAAGCCGGGGCACCCGGACACAGCTGTCTCCGGCCACTACGAGCTCGTCCACGGTCAGCATTTCGGCCAGATCCAGCCAGGTCCGCTCCGGCGTGGTGATGGGAATCCCGTCCAGGAGCGTAATTTCGTCGTCGTAGAGCCTCATCCGATGAACGATGACATGTGGCCGGTTGAGATGGGCTGCACCCTTGGGCCTGATCACGTGGTACATCTGCGGTCCCTCCTTCTGCCGCCGCGCCGGAAGCGAACCAAGCTCCGCCGCGGTGAGGTGCGACGCGGCGCATCGCTCGTTGACCTCAATGAAAGGCCGCACTCTCACGCTCAAAGGAAGCTCCGGCGTCGGGTCCAGGGAACGAATCCCCCTTCCCAGCGCCGCGAGGGAACGGTGGCGGAGCCGCTTGCGCGACACCCCGGCCTCCGCGGCTTCGACAACGGTGAAGGGGCGTCTCCGGAAATCGTCCGGCAGCGGGCGCGCGGTTTTCATGGCTTCATCAGACCAGAACCGCGCCGACGCCGCAGAAGTTATCCACACCTTCCATCCGTTGCTCCGTAAGTGCCGTTATGGCGCCTCAAAAGGGCGTTTACGGAGCAATCGATGGGGGTTAGTCGTCGCTGCGGAGTTCGCGCCGGCGGGCGCTGAGGAGTTCCAGTTCGGTGCGGGCGGCCATGAAGCGGTCGACGGCGGCAAGCACCTCGATCACGTGCGCCCGGTCCGCCGCGACCAGCCCGACGCCGATGACGGCACGCCGGTACTGGTCCTGGAGTCCGGCCTCGGTCACGGAGACGTCGAAGCGGCGCTTGAGCTCGGCCAGCACGGGGCGCACGATGGAGCGCTTCTCCTTGAGAGTGTGAACGTCGCCGAGGAGGACATCGAATTCAATCCAGCCAATCCACATGCCTGAATTTTCGCATCGATTGCTCCCCACCGGCCCCCTCGCCTCGCAAGCTCGGCCAGGGAACCCTGCCGGCGTGGGCCCACGGCCGTTTTGAGGGCTCAAAAAAGGCCGTTACGGAGCAATCGATGGGGTCAGATCGTGAGCTCGCCCATCCGGTCCCAGCCTTCGCCGTCGAGCTGGCGGCTGATGATCCGGGGCGTCTCCCGCAGGGCCTGCGGCATGTCCGCCATGGCCTGCTTGAAGTGGGCGCTGTTGACGTGGTCCCCGGCGGCGTCGTCCTTGAAGGCCTCGACCAGGACGAATTCGTCGGGGTCCTCGACGCTGCGGGACCAGTCAAACCACAGATTGCCGGGTTCCTGGCGGGTGGCCCGGGTGAAGTCCTCCACCAGGCCGAGCCAGCGGTCCGACCAGTCGGGCTTGACCTTGAATTTGACGACGATAAAGATCATGGAAGTGCCTTTCGGGATGGTGGGACGGTGTTCCAATTCTTGCAGGAAGCTCAGCAGGCCTGAATCGCTTCCCGGGCCAGTTCCTGCTGCCGGGGGGTGCCGATGCGTTCCGCCCACTGCGCGGCGAGCTGGAATTCCACCATCGCCTCGGTGTAGCGGCCGGCGTCGTGCAGCGTCCAGCCCAGGTTGTTGTGCAGGGCCACGAGCCATTGCCTGGTCCGCGCGTCATGCACGGTGGAGGCGTATTCAAGCGCACTGCGGGTCCAGGTTTCGGCGTGGGCCGAGTCGGCAATGGCGAGCATGTGAAGCGCATCCACGGCCAGGAATTGCTCGCCGAGGTGGTCCGCGAGTTCGGCGGCCTGTTCGAAAAGCGGCACGGCCATCTCCGGGTGGCCGCTGGAGTTCAGCACCCGGCCGCGTTCCAGCAGCACCCGGACGGCCACCGTGGGCTCGTCGCCGTCGACGGCGTCCATCAGCGCGTCGGCTTCCTCGAACCGGCCCTGCAAGCCGATGGCACGGCCCAGCTGCGTGGTGAGCTCCGCGCGTTCGTCGGCGTCGTAGGCGGGATCGGACGCTGCCGCGCGGAAGCGGGCCTCCGACAGGGCGGGGTGGTTGAAGTCCCATAGTTGGTCAAGGGTCTGTTGCTTCAGCATTCTGCCTGCTCTCAGTCCACTCCTGCGGCCAGTTCCTGTGCACTCCTAATGTAACGGGAAGTGATGTGCCTCCGCGCGCGCTTCGTCACGGCTCCGCCCGCCGCGTAGAGCCAGTTCGACGGCACGCCGAAGGCCGTGATGTGGATGAGGACCTGGCCGGCCGCCTCGATGGAAACCTCGAACGCTTCCTCGCCCCGGACGGGATGCCCGGGGAGGGTCCCGTAGCCGAACCCGGCGGACTGGGGGCCGTCTCCCGGCACCGGACGGCGGACCCAGACAACCTCGCACGGCGCGTTGATCCGGAACGGCCCGACGCCGAAACCGCTCACCACGCGCGCGCCCGGGACCACGACGTCGGATTCCGCGCGGACCCGCAATCCTGCCCGTTTCTGGAGCTGCCAGGTCAGCATGCCCTGGACCACACGCCGGTAGGTGGCCATGCCCTCGCCCACATAGGCGTGGGTGACCAGGCATTCGGCATCCGCGGGCGGCGGGCCATGCTCCGTGGACCCGATCCCGCCATAGTTCAGCTCTCCGGCCGCTATCCGCGCGTTCACCGCCGGCCGCCAGCCAGCCGCGCCCAGCCGAGCTGTTCCTGCTGGCGCCGGCTCAGCGAAGCCACCACGAGGTCGTAGGAATCCTCGACCATGTCGCGCACCATCGAATCGGGCAGGGAGCCGTCCAGGCGCACGCCATTCCAGTGCTTCTTGTTCAAGTGCCACGCTCCGCTGATCTCGGGGTGCGCCGCGCGCAACTGCTCCGCCAGGGCTGGCTCGCACTTCAGGCTTACCGAGAAGTCGGCCTGCTGCATAGCGGAGAGGGCGAACATTTTGGTTTCGTGGCGGCTGCCGCCGGACACCGCGGCCCGTACCTTGAAGACCGACGTCTCCGGGCCGAAAGGGAAGTCTTCGAAAGCGCCGGGAAACCCAAGGCAGATTCCCCGGAGCGCTGCTGCATCCATGGGTTCAGCCTACTTTCATCCACCGACATTCCCGGTCCTGCCCCTGGAGCGGCTCAGGCGACGCCGAGGAAGTCCTCGAGCAGCACGACCTCAAGGCCGGCGGCCAGCTGGGCAGCACGGAACGCGGCCAGATCGGCGGCGAACTCGGGCCGGAAGTGCATCAGCACGATGTCCCCCGGGCGCAAGGCGTTGCCATACTGGTATTCCATGTGACCGGCACTCGATTTGGCCTCCCACGTGACGATCGCCTTAATCCCCGCTGCCGCGGCTGCCTGCCGCATGGCAGTGGAGTAGGCGCCCCCTGGCGGACGGAACAGTGTGGGGCGGCGTCCGAAATGCTGTTGGGCATAGTCCTGCATGCCGGTGATTTCCGCGAGCTGCTGCTGATATCCCATTTGACTGACCATGTTGATGTTGTGACTCACCGTATGGTTCTCCACCAAGCTCCCTTGGGCGGCGAACTGCTTGAAGAAGCCCGGATCAGCCTGCATGAAGTTTCGGGCGAGGAAGATGGACGCCGGGTAGCCATAGTCGGTCATGAGGCCCACCATTTCCGGGGTCCGCGTGATCCCGTCGTCAATGGTCAGGAACACGACCGGGTGTTTCGTTTCGATCTTGGTGAGGACGGGCGCGAGGCCGTGCTGAACCGGCGGCAGCTTGAAATCGGGGATGAAGCCGTGCCGGATGCGCTTGCTTCCCGGGCGCCGCAGGGCCGCCGGGGCCGCCGGGGCTGCCGGACCGGCGTTTCCTAACCGTCCCGCGGTCAGTGCCGGGGGCAGCAGCGGACCGGGACGCGCGGCGGACGCGGTCTCTGCAGAGGCCGCCACCGTGGGTTGCGGAACGGAGCATGCCCCCAAGGCGGTCGCAAGGGTGGCGCCGAGAAGACCCAGCGCCGCCCGGCGCGCAGGCTGGGCCCGCAACGCGGTCTGGTGCTCTTCGCACATGGTTGGTCCTGGGCTCGAAGGAGGGATGACGGCAGAAGACTAGCAGAGCGAAATGTCCGGCTCCGGCAGCTGACCCACGCCCGTGATCTAGAGGCCGAAGCGCCTGGCGTCCTGGGCCGGGCAGGCGTTCATGATGACGTCGATCCCTGCGGCTTTCGCCCGCGCCGCCGCGTCCTCGTCGATGACGCCCAGCTGCATCCAGACAGCTTTCGCGCCGGCGGCAATCGCCTGGTCCACCACCGCCCCCACTTTCTGGGAATTCACAAAGCAGTCAACGACGTCGATCGGCTGCTTCTGGGCGGGGATGGCGGCAAGCGTGGCATAGCCGGTTTCCCCGTGCACGGGATCGGCGGGCAGGTTCACCGGGATGATCTCCATCCCGAGCCGGTCACGGATGAACAGGGACGTGTCATAGGCGGCCCGCCATTGGTTCGTCGACAATCCGACAATGGCCCACCGCCCCTTGGTGCGCATGAGCTTTTCGAGGACTGCCGGATCGTTGACGTGGGCCATGTGCACAGCCTAACCGCCCCGATCGGCTGGGCGGCAACGGCCACGCGCGCCGGCCGGGGCGTCCTGCCAGGCCGCCGGCAACGGCGGCCTGGCTGCCACTTTCGAACAAGTGACCAGCATCCGGCCCCCAGGCGGCGAAAGATCGAATATTACGCCGAAAAACAGCCCTATTTGGGAAAAAGCTCCACTTCCGTTTTAGTAGAAAGCGACCATCCCGAGCGGCCGAGAGACCTGGATCGATGAAGCCGCAGCAACCCTGGTCGCCGGAATTCCTCCCTGGACTCCGGCGATAGCAAGGCAAGAGCCGTGGGACCGGCCGGACTGACCACCCGGCTGACAGGCTCTTTCCGTAGGGTGCTACTGCCAGGACCGATGGAGTGCCCTATGACTGCTGTCCTGTCCTCCTCCGCGCCTGAGACGTCCCTGGACGCCGCAGCCGGAGCCACCACCCGCACCCCGGCCCTGCCGGTTGCTTTCCGCTCCCTGCGCCGCACCTTCGGCACCGGTGCCGAAGCGCACACTGTCCTGCGCGACATCGACTTCGAAATCCGCGCCGGGGAAGTCCTGGCCATCCTCGGCACGTCCGGGTGCGGCAAGTCCACGCTGCTCCGGGCCACCGCCGGACTCGACTCCCCCACCGCCGGAAGCGTTGACATTGACGGCACACCCGTCCAGGGCATTGACTCCCGCTGCGCCTTCGCCTTCCAGGAACCACGCCTCCTGCCGTGGCACACCCTGCAGGCCAACATCGCCATCGGCCTGCCCACCGGCATCAGCGCCAGGGACGGCAAGGCAAAGGTGGCCCGGCTGCTCGAACTCGTGGGGCTGACGAACTTCGCCAAGCACCGCCCCCGCGAAATTTCCGGCGGCATGGCCCAGCGGGCCTCCCTGGCCCGCGCCCTTGCCCGCAACCCCGGCGTCCTGCTCCTGGACGAACCGTTCGGCGCGCTCGACGCGCTCACGCGGATCAAGATGCAGGACCTCCTGCTGGACATCCACCGCGCCGAGCCCACCACCGTCCTGCTGGTGACCCACGACGTCGACGAGGCCCTCCAGCTTGCCGACCGGATCATCGTCCTGGGCAAGGAAGACAACGACGGTGCAGGATCAGCAGCGGAGGCGTCCGGCGCAACCATCGTGCGCACCGTCGCCGCGCCTGGCGACCGTCCCCGGGACCGCGGGTCCGTCGAACTGGCCCGAATGCGGGCCTCCCTCCTGGCGACCCTCGGCGTCGAGGGACACTAGCCGCAACGCCGCCCGGGTTCCTTGTAAGCGCCCGGGAACACCACCGCCGCTCCCGCGCTCCGGCACCACCCGCTTTTATGCCCGCCTGCCCTTCTTTCCACGTCACTTCGTCTCCCAGAGGATCCCCATGTCATTCGCCCGCAAAGCCACCCGCCGTTCCGTCATCGGCGCCGTCGCCGCCTCCGCCGCGCTCGTCCTCACGGGCTGCGTCGCGGGCGAAGGTTCCGGCGGGTCCCCCGCGGCGAACACCGCCGTCGAGAGCGGGACGCTCAACATCGACTTCGCCACGTACAACCCGCTGAGCCTGGTCATCAAGAAGAAGGGCTGGCTTGAGGCCTCCCTCAAGGACCAGGGCGTCACCGTCAACTGGGTCCAGTCCGCCGGGTCCAACAAGGCCAATGAGGCACTGCGCTCCGGCGCGATCGACGTCGGCTCGACGGCGGGATCCGCCGCGCTGCTGGCGCGCGCCAACGGTTCCCCGATCAAGACGATCGATATCTACTCCCAGCCGGAATGGGCAGCCCTCGTGGCGAAGTCCTCCTCCGGCATCACCACGGTGGCTGACCTCAAGGGCAAGTCCGTGGCCGCGACCAAGGGCACCGACCCCTACTTCTTCCTCCTGCAGTCCCTCTCCGAAGCCGGGATCTCCGCCAAGGACGTCACGGTGCAGAACCTGCAGCACGCGGACGGCCGCGCCGCGCTGGAAAACGGCTCGGTGGATGCGTGGTCCGGCCTCGACCCGATCATGGCCGGCGCGGAGCAGAAGGGCGCCAAGCTCTTCTACCGGAACCTCTCCTTCAACACCTACGGCTTCCTGAACGCCACGGAATCCTTCCTGAAGAACAAGCCGAAGCAGGCGCAGGCCGTCGTCAACGCCTACGAGAAAGCCCGCGCCTGGGCCGTAGCCCACCCGGACGAGACGGCCCAAATCCTCGCCGAGGCCGCCGGCCTTGACCTCGCCGTCGCGAAGACCGTGGTGCTGGAGCGGAGCAACCTGAACGTTGATCCGGCACCGGGAGAGGCCCAGCGCAAGGTCCTGGCGAAGATCGGCCCCACGTTCGTGGAGACCGGCGATGTCGCCAGCCAGAAGCAGATCGACGACGCCGTCGCCACCATTCTTGATGACTCGCTGGTGAAGAAGGCGGATGCGTCCGCCATCAAGGATTCCTGATGACCCAGCTCGGAAATCCTTACGTCACTGGCACCAGCGTTGCGGACGGGCGCGCTGCAGCCGTCCCCGCAACTCCGGCAGACGCCGCCCAGCCGGACTCCCCCGTTACGGGTGAAGGTGGCTCCCCGGCGAACGGATGGTCCCCCGCCGGGATCCTGGCCAACGGCTGGGCGCGTCTGCTCCTTGGATTGATCATTCCCGCGGCGGTTCTGGCCGCCTGGCAGCTCTCCACTGCTTCCGGGGTGTTCAGCATCGTCCAGCTCCCGCCGCCGGCGATGGTGCTCGAGGCGGGCAACGACCTGCTCCAGCGCGGGCAGCTCGGCCAGCACATCGCGATCTCCACCCAGCGCGTCCTGATCGGCTTTGCCGCCGGCGCGGCACTGGGACTGGTCTTCGGATCGCTTGTGGGCCTGTCCCGGTTCGCCGACGCCCTGCTCGCACCGACCATCGGCGCCCTCCGCGCCGTCCCGTCGCTGGCGTGGGTGCCGCTGCTCATTCTCTGGATGAAGATCGGCGAGGATTCCAAGATCACCCTGATCCTGATCGGCGCCTTCTTCCCCGTCTTCACCACCGTCTCCCTGGCGCTGCGGCACGTGGACCGGAACCTGGTGGAAGCGGCGCGTGCTTTCGGGCTCAAAGGCGTGAAGCTGCTGACCACGGTCCAGCTTCCCGCCGTGGTTCCGGCGGTGTTCTCAGGCCTCCGGCTGGCGCTGGCCCAGGCCTGGCTGTTCCTGGTGGCCGCCGAACTCATCGCTTCCTCGATGGGACTCGGCTTCCTCCTCACCGACTCGCAGAACAACGGACGCACGGACCGGCTCCTGCTGGCGATCGTGCTGCTCGCCGTGATCGGAAAAATTACCGACGCCCTGCTGGGCCTGGCCGAGAAATGGGCAGTGAAACGATGGGCGTAGACCTTGAAACAGCCCGGGCCAACCACCCGGCCGCCGAGGAAGAGCGCCTCTCCTTCTGGGAGGAGGCCGCCCTCCGGCTCGACTGGGAGGACGTGCCCGGGCAGGACAAGCCATGGCACACCACCCACCGCCGCGTCCCGGCCGACGTCGACGCCGGCATCGGCCCGGACATCACCTGGTTCGAAGGCGGCCGGCTCAACGTCGCCTTCAACTGCGTCGACCGCCACGTGGCGGCGGGACGCGGGGACAAGGTGGCCCTGCACTTCGAGGGCGAACCGGGCGACCGCCGGACCATCAGCTACGCCGACCTGCAACGTGAGGTCTCCCGGGCCGCGAACGCGCTGCTGGACCTCGGCATCACCAAGGGCGACCGGGTGGTCGTCTACCTCCCGGTCATCCCCGAAACGGTGATTATCACACTGGCCGTGGCCCGCATCGGAGCCATCCACTCCCTCGTCTTCGGCGGCTTCTCCGCCGAGGCACTCAAGTTCCGGGTGGAGGACACCGGTGCCAAACTGCTCGTCACCACCGACGGGCAGTTCCGCCGCGGCGTCGCCGTGCCGGTGAAGGACAACGCGGACGCGGCCGTCGCCGGGGACAACGCGATCGAGCATGTCCTGGTGGTCAACCGCACCACCGCGCCTGACCTTCTGGACACCGTCCCGATGACCGCGGGCCGGGACGTGTGGTGGCATGACGCCGTCGGGCAGGCCTCTGACGTCCACACACCGGTTGCGTTCGACGCCGAAACGCCGCTGTTCATCATGTACACCTCCGGCACCACGGGAAAGCCCAAGGGCCTGGTCCACACCTCGGGCGGCTACCTGACGCAGGCGTCCTGGAGCTTCGAACACCTCTTCAGCAACCCGGACCCCGCCCTCCGCGACCAGGACGTCCACTGGTGCACGGCCGACCTCGCGTGGGTCACGGCCCACACCTACGAGCTGTACGGCCCGCTCTCCAACGGAGCCACGCAGGTGATCTTCGAGGGCACGCCGAACACCCCGCACCCGGGCCGGCACTTCGAAATCATCGAACGCTACGGTGTCACGCAGTACTACACCGCCCCCACCCTGGTCCGGTCCCTGATGGGATGGTTCCCGGACGGGGTCCCGGCCAGCTACGACCTCTCCTCCATCCGCCTGCTCGGCACCGTCGGCGAGGCCGTCAACCCCGAGGCGTGGCGCTGGTTCCGGAAGAACGTCGGCGCCGGCACCGCCCCCGTGGTGGACACCTGGTGGCAGTCCGAAACCGGCGCCACCATCCTCTCCCCCGCCCCCACCGACACGGAGTTCAAGCCCGGCTGCGCTGCCCGGCCGCTGCCCGGCGTCGGCACCCGGATCGTGGACGACGCCGGCAACACTGTGCCGCCGGGCGTCCAGGGCTTTATCGTGGTGGACGCCCCCGGCCCCGCCATCGCCCGGACCGTGTGGGGGAACCCGCAGCGCTACTTCGATTCGTACTGGCGCAAGTACGCCGAACAGGGCTGGTTCCTTGCCGGCGACGGCGCAAAGTACGACGACGACGGCGACATCTGGATCCTCGGGCGGGTGGACGACACCCTCAACGTCTCCGGACACCTGCTCTCCACGATCGAGATCGAATCAGCCCTCGTCTCGCACCCGGATGTGGTGGAGGCCGGCGTCTGCCCCGTCGCGGACCCAAAGACCGGCCACGCCATCGTGGCGTTCGTGGTGCTGAAGGATTCGGCGGCTACCGAGGACATCGCGTCCGAATTGAAAGCCCACGTCGCCAAACAGATCGGGCCGATCGCTAAGCCGCGCGACGTCGTCGTCGTTCCCGATGTGCCCAAGACCCGCAGCGGCAAGATCATGCGCCGGCTGCTGACCCAGCTGTTCGAAGGAACCACGCTCGGCGACACGACCTCGCTGCAGAACGAACCGTCGATCGCCGGCATCCAGACCGTCCTGCGTGAACGCAATACCACCAGAAATACCCCAGAAGTAAGGAACACCCATGACTGACATCAGCAGCGTCGCCCGTCTTTCCGAACCGCTCAAGTTCGCCTACTGGGTCCCGAACGTCTCCGGCGGCCTCGTGGTCTCCACCATCGAGCAGCGCACCGGCTGGGACTTCGAGTACAACAAGAAGCTGGCCCGGATCGCGGAGAACTCCGGCTTCGAATATGCCCTGACCCAGACCCGCTACGCCGCGTCCTACCGCGCCGACAAGCAGCACGAGGCCACCTCGTTCAGCCTGGCTCTGCTGGCCGCCACGGAGCGGCTTAAGGTAATCGCCGCCGTCCACCCCGGCATGTGGCACCCCGGCGTGCTGGCAAAATACCTCATCACCGCGGACCACATCTCCAACGGCCGCACCGCCGTCAACATCGTCTCCGGCTGGCTCAAGGCGGAGTTCGAAAACTTCGGCCTCGAATGGCTCGAACACGACGAGCGCTACGTCCGGACCGAGGAGTTCATCCGGGTGCTCCGCGGCCTGCTGACCGAGAAGAACTTCAGCCAGTCCGGCAAGTACTACAACATCAACGATTTCACCCTGCAGCCGGCGCCCGTGGATGTCCCCGGACGCGCGCACCCGGAGATCTTCTTCGGCGGCAATTCCACGGCCGCGCAGGCAACCGCCGGACGGGTGGCGGACTGGTACTTCTCCAACGGCAAGGACCTCGAAGGGTTCAAGGACAACATCACCGGCGTTCTCGCCTCCGCCGGAGAAACCGGCCGCGGCACGGAAGGCTCACCCCCCGCCGCTCTCCCCTCTCCCCGGTTTGGCCTGAACGGCTTCGTCATCGCCCGCGATTCCGAGAAGGAGGCCCGGGACACCCTCCGCGAGATCGTCGCGAAGGCACACAAGCCCGCCGTCGAGGGCTTCCGCGACGCCGTCCAGGAGGCCGGAGCGTCCACGAAGGACGGCAAAGGCATGTGGGCCGATTCGAGCTTCGAGGACCTGGTCCAGTACAACGACGGCTTCAAGACCCAGCTCATCGGCACGCCGGAGCAGATCGCCGCGCGGATCGTGGAGTACAAGAAGATCGGCGTCAACCTGTTCCTCACCGGCTACCTGCACTTCCAGGAGGAGGTCGCCGCGTTCGGTGCGGACATCCTGCCGATCGTGCGCGAACTCGAGGCTGACCTGGCCCGCAAGAACGGCTTCGAGCTGGACCTGTCCGGCACCCCGGCCGCCGCAACCAGCGGGCTGGTGAACGCGTAATGGCTGACCGCAAGTTCGGTTTCCGCACCCGCGCCCTGCACGCGGGCGGCACGCCCGACGCCGAGCACGGCGCCCGCGCCGTGCCGATCTACCAGACCACCTCGTTCGTGTTCAAGGACACCCAGGACGCCGCCAACCTCTTCGCGCTGCAGAAGTACGGCAACATCTACTCCCGGATCGGCAACCCGACGGTCGCGGCGTTCGAGGAGCGCATCGCGTCCCTCGAGGGCGGCATCGGCGCGGTGGCCACGTCCTCGGGCATGGCCGCGGAGTTCATCACGTTCGCCGCGCTGACCCAGTCCGGCGACCACATCGTGGCGGCCTCCCAGCTGTACGGCGGCACCGTGACCCAACTGGACGTCACGCTGCGCCGCTTCGGCGTGGACACCACGTTCGTCCCCGGCACCGACCCGGCGGACTACGCCGCAGCAGTCCGGGAGAACACCAAGGCGATCTTCGTCGAGGTGGTGGCCAACCCGTCGTCGGAGGTCCAGGACCTGGAGGGGCTGGCAAAGGTGGCGCGCGACGCCGGCATCCCGCTGGTCGTCGACGCCACCCTGAGCACCCCGTACCTCGTGCGCCCGATCGAGCACGGGGCCGATATCGTGATCCACTCGGCCACGAAATTCCTCGGCGGCCACGGCACCACACTGGGCGGCGTTATTGTCGAAAGCGGCCGCTTCAACTGGGGCAACGGCAAGTTCCCCACCATGACCGAACCGGTGGCCTCCTACGGCAACGTCTCCTGGTGGGGGAACTTCGGTGAATATGGCTTCCTGACCAAGCTCCGCTGCGAGCAGCTGCGCGACATCGGGCCCGCGCTGTCGCCGATGTCGGCTTTCCAGCTGCTGCAGGGCGTGGAAACCCTCCCGCAGCGGCTGGACGAGCACCTCAAGAACGCCCAGGCCGTGGCGGAGTGGCTTGAAGCGGATGAGCGCGTGGCCTACGTGAACTTCTCCGGACTGCCCTCGCACCCGCACTTCGAGCGGGCTAAGAAGTACCTGCCGCTCGGCCCCGGTTCGGTGTTTTCCTTCGGGGTGAAGGGAGGCCGCGCCGCAGGGCAGAAGTTCATCGAGTCCCTGCAGCTGGCCTCGCACCTGGCCAACGTCGGTGACTCCCGGACCCTGGTGATCCACCCGGGCTCCACGACCCACCAGCAGCTCAGCCCGGAACAGCTCGAGTCCGCCGGAATCCCCGAGGACCTGGTCCGGATCTCAATCGGGCTCGAAGACATCGAAGATATCCTCTGGGACCTGGACCAGGCCCTGGACGTGGCAACAGCCGCGACGGCCGACGATGTATCCGCGGAAGCGGCGCATCGCGCCGCCGAGGAACGAGGCGGTGTGTCTAAGCCGCGTGCGGATGCATTGTCGGCCGACACCTGCACGATTGGAGCACTGTCATGAGCACGGAAGAAACCCGTACATGGACCGGCCCGTCCGCGCCGGAACGGCTGAACCTGCTGCGGCAGGCGAAGTCGATCGCGATTGTGGGCGCCTCGGACAAACCGTCCCGGGCAAGCTATTTTGTTGCGACCTACCTGCAGTCCTCCACGCGATACAAGGTCTATTTCGTGAACCCGGTGGTGAAGGAGATCCTGGGCGAGCCGACGTACGCCTCGCTCGCGGATCTGCCGGAGAGCCCGGACATCGTGGACGTGTTCCGCAAGCACGACGACCTGCCGGGTGTCCTGGACGAGGCCATCGCGGCTGGCGCCAAGACGCTTTGGCTGCAGTTGGGCTCCTGGCACGAGGACGTGGCGAAGGAAGCCGAAGCTGCCGGGCTCGACGTCGTGATGGACCGCTGCGTGAAGATTGAGCATGCCCGGTTCCATGGCGGCCTGCACCTGGCCGGCTTCGACACCGGGGTCATTTCCTCCAAGCGCCAGGTCCTGGCCTGACCGTCCGGCGAGTTCTGATCCCGAACTCGCCGGACGGGCCGCCAATGTCCTAGGGCTGGCCGGGGAGCGTCGGAAGCACGCCGGGAAGGGTCGGCTCCGGCAGCTGACCCTTGGGAAGGCTCCGGTCCTCACCCGGGCCGGGGAGTCCGGGCACGGATGGTGTGACAGGGCGGCGGGGCGGCACCGGAAGGATTCCGCCCCGGCCAACCGCCGGCGGAGTGGCCGCGGCGCCGGGCGCCGCAGGAACCGAGGCCGCGGACCCGGGTGCCGCAGCAGCATCATTTGCCACAGGCCGAGTGCCGGAGTTCGCTGCATGGGACGGCACGGCGGGAGCCGGAATGTCCGCCGGTGACGGCCGTGCGGGCCGCGGAGCCACATCGGGCGTCCCGCCGGAGGGCTGGAAAATGCTGCCGACGGTGTGGCTGACGTTTTTGCGGAAGTCCTCGCTGGAGGCCGCCACGGCGCCGGCACCGAGCGTCATGGCGCCCACGACGGCGCCACCGACGATAGCCAGCCTGCGCTTCCGGCCACGGCGCCCGGCAAGGCTCGTGACCCCTGCCGGCAGGGGTTCCTCGCCGGGACCCGGTGCGGACGCGAGAGCGGGCATCGCCGTCGTCGGGCTTGGGTCCGGACTGTCGGCAACGAAACCGCCAGCGGCGAGCATTGCCGCGAGGTCGGCCCGGGGCGCGGGCGCCCGGTCCGGGACCAGGGCGCTGAGCTGCTCCAGTGAACCACGGAGCTCGGTGGCACCGTCGAGGCCGGCATCACGGAGCATCGCCTGGATGCGGCCATCCTGCTGGGGTTCGCGTATGCCGGTCATGATGCTGCGTGGTCCTTTTCGGTGACGAGTTCGCGCAGGGCGCTGAGCCCGCGTCGTTGAAGCTGTTTAATGGCACCCGGCGTCTTGTCCATAATGCCGGCCACCTGTTCGATGGAGAGGTCCGCGACGATCCGCAGGACCAGGACTTCCCGTTGCTCTTCGTTGAGCCGGGAAAGGGAATCTGCAATGCCGCCCAGGGAGCCGAGGGCCTCGTCCTCGGCGGAAGGGGCGTACCGCGTGTCAGCCCGGGGATCGTATTCGGCCAGGTACGGCGTGCGGTCTGCCCGCCGGTGGTGGTCGACCAGCCGGGCGTGCGCGACGGAGAAAATGAAGGTCCGCAGGCCGGTGGGGCCGCCGGTGACCTTGGCGAGTTTCGGCAGGATGTCCACGAAGACGTCCTGGGTGAGCGCCTCGGCGTCTTCCACGCCGCGGGCCCGGAAGTAGCCGAGCACCGCGGGTGAAATGACCGTGTAGACAGCGCTAAACCCTGATGGCTCGCCAGCCAAGGCTGCTGACAATTCATCATCGCTTAGCTGTTCTGCCAAGAGGCTGTCCTTCCGGTTACTGCTGGGGTGCGGCCCCGGCAAGTCTAGCGGCCGCACCCCGGGTGCCTCCAAAGAGGCGTTCAATGCCTACTTGTCGAGCTCAGGCTGCACGTCCGACGGCAGGGTCGGAACGGCCGGAACGGCAGGAACCGCCGGAACACCCTTGGCGCCCGGGACAGCGACGGTCACGCCGGCGTGGGCCTTGGCCTCGGCAGCGCCCTTGGCGTTGGCGGCGCCGTCGACGGCAACGCCGTCGTTGTCGGCCTCGACGGAACCTTCAGCGGAGCCGTCGGTACCCTCGACGTCGCCTTCGGCGGAGCCGTCAACGGACGGGGAAGCCGGCACAGCCGGGACAGCCGGAACAGCCGGGGCGGCGGGAAGCTCAGGAGTCGCCGGAACCGCGGGGGTTGCCGGCACGGCGGGCGTAGCGGTGGTCACTTCAGCCTGCTGGGTGGTCGAAACCTGGGCCGCATTGGCCAGGCCGATGCCGGAGAATCCTCCAACAACGAGAATCGCGGCGCCGACAGCAATCTTGGTGGTCTTGCTAACACTCTTCATAAGAAACGTACATCCTTTGTTTTTTGTGTGAAGGCTGGCTGGAGCCTGATGGGGGCAGTCAACAGCCCGCTCGTTCAGTGGAAGGCTGGCCAGCGCCCGATGGGGGCGGGCGCCGGCCTGCACTTGCAGTGGAAGGCCGGCCGGATTTCCGGTGGGGGGTCCATGTTCCGGCGGCGCTTACAAAGGAGTAATCGCTGGAGGGCCCCGAAAGGTTACGCACTGATCGGAAGTTTCTTTTTTCTTTTTCGGACAGCCGCTGCGAGGGACCCGGACGGCGGCCTAACGACGGCGGCGGCGGGCCACCTTTCCAGGTGACCCGCCGCCGTCGGGCGTCAGCAGTTACTGCATTAGTCGTTGATCAGGTCGTTGATGACGATGGTCTGGTCGCGGTCCGGCCCGACGCCGATCGCCGAGAAGCGGGTGCCGGAAAGCTTCTCGAGGGCCAGCACATAGTTCTTGGCGTTCTCCGGGAGGTCGTCCAGGGTGCGGGCGCCGGTGATGTCCTCGGTCCAGCCCTCGAAGTACTCGAAGATCGGTTTGGCGTGGTGGAACTCGGTCTGCGTCATCGGCATTTCGTCGTGCCGGACGCCGTCGACGTCGTAGGCCACGCAGACCGGGATCTGCTCGATGCCGGTGAGCACGTCCAGCTTGGTGACGAAGTAGTCGGTGAAGCCGTTGACGCGGGAAGCGTGGCGCGCCAGCACGGCGTCGTACCAGCCACAACGGCGCGGGCGGCCGGTGTTGACGCCGAATTCGCCGCCGGTCTTCTGCAGGTACATGCCCATCTCATCGAACAGTTCCGTGGGGAACGGCCCGGCGCCCACACGGGTGGTGTAGGCCTTGATGATGCCGATGGAGCGCGAGATGCGGGTGGGGCCGATGCCCGAGCCCACGGAGGCGCCGCCGGCCGTCGGGTTCGAGGAGGTCACGAACGGGTAGGTGCCGTGGTCGACGTCCAGGAACGTGGCCTGGCCGCCCTCCATAAGGACCACCTTGCCCTCGTCCAGCGCCTTGTTCAGCACGAAGGTGCTGTCGATGACCAGCGGGCGCAGGCGTTCGGCGAAGGACAGGAAGTAGTCCACGATCTCGTCCACCTCGATGTCGCGGCGGTTGTAGACCTTGACCAGGAGTTCGTTCTTCTGCCGCAGCGAGCCTTCGACCTTCTGGCGCAGGATCGAGGCGTCAAAGACGTCCTGGACACGGATGCCCAGGCGGGCCACCTTGTCCATGTACGCCGGGCCGATGCCGCGGCCGGTGGTACCGATCGCGCGGCTGCCAAGGAAACGCTCGGTGACCTTGTCCAGGACCTGGTGGTAGGGCGCCACGAGGTGGGCGTTGGCGGAGATCCGCAGCTTGGAGGTGTCCGCGCCGCGGGCTTCCAGGCCGTCGATCTCCTGGAACAGGGCCTCCAGGTTCACCACGCAGCCGTTGCCGATGATCGGGACCGCGTTCGGGCTCAGGATGCCGGCCGGAAGGAGTTTGAGCTCATACTTCTCACCGCCCACGACGACGGTGTGGCCGGCGTTGTTGCCGCCGTTCGGCTTCACGACGTAGTCGACGCGGTGGCCGAGCAGGTCAGTGGCCTTACCTTTGCCTTCGTCGCCCCATTGGGCTCCGACGATCACGATTGCTGGCATGGGATCCTCCCCCATTCGTTCGGGCCGAAGTCCGTGTGATTCACCAGGGTGGTCACCGGAGCTCAGCGCCGTTCATGAGAATGCCCCGAATCTACCGCTGTGCTCTTACCATCAACGCCAGAGTCCGGGGCTCTTACCACCCAAGTTTAGCCGATCCCGGTGGCGGCAGTTCATTTGACCATCCAATGGACTTCCCGCCGGTTGCGCGCGTCACCCGGTGTCCAGCCAGCGGGAATGCGCCGGAAAGACTTGCGCAGGCCTGCCGGGTGGAATTAGGTAAGAGTTGACCATCCCGAGCGGCCGAGGGACCTGGACCGTTGACGCCGCAGCAACCCTGCCCGGACACAGCCCGCTGATCTGCGGCCGCCGTGACGGCAAGGGTGCTACCGCCAGGACCGATGGAAAGGAAGCACCCCCATGCAGCAGAACGCGCAGCAGAACACCGACCATATCCGCGCCACCCACGCCGGCTCGTTGCCCCGCACCCCGGAGCTCATCGCCGCGAACGAGGCCAAGGAGGCAGACGGCATCACCCCCGAGTTCCTGGACCTGCTGGAAACCTCCGTGGTGGACATCGTGCAGCGCCAGAAGGACCTCGGCATCGATATCCCCAACGACGGCGAATACGGGCACACCATGTCCAGCTCGGTGGACTACGGCGCGTGGTGGAACTATTCCTTCAGCCGGCTTGGCGGCCTTGAACCGACCGATGTGGACCGCTGGGCTGACGCCGCGGTGCACCGCTCCAGCCCGGGCCACATCGTGCTGACCTCCTTCCCGGACCGGCGCGACCGGCAGAAGTTCAACGACGCCTACAACGATCCGTCCTCCGGGATCCTGGCGCACCGCAAGAGCGTCACGCAGCCGAAGATCGCCGGCCCGCTGCGCTACACCGGGCAGGCCCTGGTGAACTCGGACATCGCCAACCTCAAGACCGGCATGGCCGCCGCCGGGCTGTCCGAGGGCTTCGTCGCTTCCCTGTCCCCGGGCTCCTGCGCCCGCGTCGCGAACGAGTACTACAAGACCGATGAGGAGCTCCTCTACGCCTGCGCCGACGCGATGCGGGAGGAGTACAAGGCCATCATCGACGCCGGCCTCACGGTCCAGCTCGATGACCCGTCGCTGGCCGAAAGCTGGGACCAGATCAATCCGGAACCGAGCCTGGCCGACTACCTCAAGTTCATCCAGCTCAGGGTAGAGGCCACCAACTGGGCCCTGCGCGATCTCCCCCAGGAACAGATCCGGTTGCACGTCTGCTGGGGTTCCTGGCACGGCCCGCACACCACGGACATCCCCTTCGCGGACATCATCGGCTCCGTCCTGCAGGTCAACGCCGGGGGCTACTCTTTCGAGGCCGCCAACGTCCGCCACGAGCATGAATGGCGTGTCTGGAAGGACACCAGGCTTCCCGACGGAAAAGTCATCATCCCCGGTGTTGTCTCCCACGCCACCAACGTCGTCGAGCACCCGGACCTGGTGGCTGACCGGATCGTGCGCTTCGCCCAATTGGTGGGCCGGGAAAATGTGATTGCCTCCACAGACTGCGGTCTCGGCGGCCGCGTGCACCCGCAAATCGCCTTTGCCAAGCTGGAATCCCTGGGCGAAGGCGCCCGCCGCGCCACTGCCCGGCTCTGGTAGAGGACCTTCGGCCGGCCCGTCATTTCGCAGGGCTTGATAGACTAATAAGGATCGACCAGGAATCGGTCCACACCACATTTTCAAACCGCACCGTATTCGGCGTGCCCCCGGACGGTCTGGCAGCTTCACCAATCCCGCAGGAGACTCAGCAACATATGACAGCCTTGGCCACTGAAAATTCCCGCGAACAGCTTTTGAGCCGCCGCTACGAACCTAGCGTCGCGGCTGTCAACGAACTGTGCGACACGCTGCAGGCAACCAAAGCTGGCACGAATGTTCCCTATGTGGACCCGATGCACGACATCGATGAGTGCCGCATCATCAGCCTCTTCTCCAACATCGGAACAGAGGATGAGTCGGGCTTCATCACCGCCGGCGACGAGGAAGCCGCCACCCGCCTGCTCGGCGTCCAGTGGAAGCTGGGCCTGCGCCCCGAGTACGTGATGCCGTGGAACGTCCACCCCTGGTACGTCCCGGACGAGCCCAACGGCAAGTTCACCCCGGACCAGATTTCCGCAGGCCTGAAGCCGCTGCTGAAGTTCCTCGCCGTCGTGCCCCGTGCCTCGGTGATCGTCGCGCACGGCACCGAAGCCAACCGCCTCGCGAACCTTCTCCTCAAGACCGAGGTGCCCATGATCTGGCGCCGCGGCCTCAAGACCTATAAGGTCCGCTCGCTCAGCGGCCGCGCCTTCGCCGGCACACCGGCCCGGCAGGAGCAGTACCTCGAGGAAATGGGCACCGTCTACGCCGACGCCATGGCCCGCACCGGCCTGGCAAAGACCAGCTGATCCCACTTCCGCCACGACGACGGCGGGCGCCCACCTTCTGGTGGACGCCCGCCGTCGTCGTTTAACCCCGCGTTGCTTGTTGGTGCCGGGGCGGTTAGCGCTTTTCGGCCTCGATGGCTGCCTTGGCAGTGGGGTCGGAGTCCTTGAGGAACTTCTCGATCCGCTCCGGCTCCTCGGCTTCGCCGATGGCCGCGGAGGCGCGGCCCAGCGAATACAGGGCGCGCAGGAAGCCACGGTTCGGTTCGTGTTCCCAGGGGATGGGCCCGACGCCGCGCCAGCCGTTGCGGCGCAGCGAATCCAGGCCGCGGTGGTAGCCGACACGGGAGTAGGCATACGAGTCGATGGTCCGGCCCTCGGTCCAGGCTTCCTCGGCCAGCACGGCCCAGAGCAGCGAGGACGTCGGGTGCTTTTCCACCAGGTCCAGGGCTTCATGGCCGGCATCCAGCGCCGCGTAGACCTCGGTCTCGGCGGGCAGGAGCGTCGGCTCAGGACCCATCAGGTTCTTGCGGAATTCGTCCGACATGCCTAGAACGTCTTGCCGGTGGAGCCGAGCTGCTGGGCAGCCTCGGCGACGCGGGCCGCAAGGCCGGCCTCGGCGGAGGCGCCCCAGACGCGGGGATCGTACAGCTTCTTGTTGCCGACCTCGCCGTCGACCTTCAGCACGCCGTCGTAGTTGCGGAACATGTGGTCCGCCACGGGCCGGGTGTAGGCGTACTGGGTGTCGGTGTCGATGTTCATCTTGATCACACCGTAGGAGACCGCGTCGGCGATTTCCTTCTCGGAGGAGCCGGACCCGCCGTGGAAGACGAGGTCGAACGGGTTGGCCTTGCCGATCTTGGCGCCGACCTGCTGCTGGATGTCCTTGAGGATTTCGGGGCGGAGCTTGACGCCACCGGGCTTGTAGACGCCGTGCACGTTGCCGAAGGTCAGCGCCGTGATGTAGCGGCCGTTCTCGCCGGAGCCGAGGGCGTCGATCGTGGCCAGGGCGTCCTCGACCGTGGTGTAGAGCTTGTCGTTGATGGCGTTCTCGACGCCGTCTTCCTCGCCGCCGACGGTGCCGATTTCGACCTCGAGGATCATCTTGGCGGCGGCGGTGCGCTCGAGCAGTTCGCGGGCGATCCGCAGGTTCTCCTGCAGGGTTTCGGCGGAGCCGTCCCACATGTGCGAGTTGAAGAGCGGGTTGCGGCCGGCCTTGACCTCGGCCTCGGAGGCTGCCAGCAGCGGCAGGACGAAGCCGTCCAGTTTGTCCTTCGGGCAGTGGTCCGTGTGCAGGGCGATGTTGACGCCGTAGTTCTTGGCCACCTCGCGGGCAAACGCGGCGAAGCCCAGGGAACCGGCCACCATGTCCTTGGTGGAGGCGCCGGACCAGTAGGCGGCACCGCCGGTGGAGACCTGGACGATGCCGTCGGACTCGGCCTCGGCGAAGCCGCGGAGGGCGGCGTTCAGGGTCTGGGAGGACGTGACGTTGACGGCCGGGAACGCGAAGCCGCCCGTCTTAGCGCGGTCGATCATCTCGGAGTAGATCTCTGGGGTTGCAATGGGCATGCTGACTCCTAAAGTGAATTTCGTCTGCGGGCTGGTTGACCCTGGAGTGAACCTCGTCGGCTAGGAACCATCCTAGCCATTCCTTCGCTGGGGGCAGTGGTTCCGGTCACTCGGGCCTGTAATAACTCACTGGACCCCCGGGAACTGGTTGAACACGTGCCGTCGGATCCAGGCGTGCATCGCGATGGCCGCGGCCGAGGCGGCGTTAATGGAGCGGGTGGAGCCGAACTGCTCGATCGACAAGGTGTCCACCGCCGCCTGGTGGACCTCGGGTGACAGCCCCGGACCCTCCTGCCCAAACACCAGCACGCAGTCTTTGGGCAGTTCGTAGGTTTCCAGCGGGACGGAGTCCGGGAAGATGTCGATGCCGATGATGGCCAGCCCCTCCCCCTGCGCCCACGCCACGAAGTCGTCCACGGTCGGGTGGTGGCGGATGTGCTGGTAGCGGTCGGTGACCATGGCCCCGCGGCGGTTCCACCGGCGTCGTCCGATGATGTGCACTTCCTTGGCCAGGAAGGCGTTGGCGCTGCGCACGACGGTGCCGATGTTCATGTCGTGTTGCCAGTTTTCGATCGCGATGTGGAAGTTATGCCGCTTGGAGTCCAGGTCCGCCACGATCGACTCGTGCTTCCAGTAGCGGTATTTGTCCACCACATTGCGCCGGTCGCCGTCCGCGAGGAGGTCCGGGTCCCAGTGGTCGCCCGCCGGCAGTTCGCCTTCCCAGGGGCCGACGCCGACCTCCGCCTTGGGCTCCGCCTCGGCTGCCGCCTCCCCCTCCTGCGCGGTCACGGGAGGGATTTCGCTGGGTATCTCGGGTTCAGTCACGACTCAACATTAGACTGGGACTGGCATCGGCACATTATCGGCGGAGGACAGCATGGCGGAGCAGCAGGCAGACCACAGGGAAGACTCGGACCACGTGCTTTCATCAAAATCCGTGTACCGCAGCGGCCAGGAGATCGAGTGTTGGCTGACCGACATGGACGGCGTCCTGGTCCACGAAAACCAGCCCATCCCGGGTGCCGCTGAACTCATCCAGCGCTGGGTGGACACGTCCAAGCGCTTCCTCGTCCTGACCAACAACTCCATCTTCACGCCCCGTGACCTCGCCGCCCGGCTGAAGAGCTCCGGTCTGGAGATCCCCGAGGAGAACATCTGGACCTCCGCCCTGGCGACGGCCCAGTTCCTTAAGGACCAGGTGCGGGGCTCGGATTCCGGCAACCGCGCCTACACGATCGGGGAAGCGGGCCTCACGACGGCGCTGCACGAGGCCGGCTTTATCCTCACCGACCAGGACCCGGACTTCGTGGTGCTCGGCGAAACCCGGACCTACTCCTTTGAAGCCATCACCATGGCCATCCGGCTGATCCTGGGCGGGGCGCGGTTCATCGCCACCAACCCGGACGCCACCGGGCCTTCGAAGGACGGCCCGATGCCTGCCACCGGCGCCATCGCGGCGCTCATCACCAAGGCGACCGGCCGGGAACCGTACATTGTAGGCAAGCCGAACCCGATGATGTTCCGTTCGGCGATGAACCAGATCGACGCGCATTCGGAAACCACCGCCATGATCGGTGACCGGATGGACACTGACATCATCGCGGGCATGGAAGCGGGGCTGCACACCGTGCTTGTGCTCAGCGGCATCACCCATAAGGACGACATCGCCGCGTACCCGTTCCGGCCCAACCAGATCCTGAACTCCGTGGCAGACCTGAAGAACCAGATCTAGGACCTGCGTTAGAAGGCGGTCTTCCTGCCGCCGCCGGACGGCAGCGGGAAGAGCTCGTCCTCCAGCTCCTCGATGATCGGCCGGTAGACGAACGGGTTCCAGCCCGGGCTGGCGTGCGCCGGCCGGGCGCCGTCGGTCCGCAAGGAATCAGAGGCCATGTTGTCCTTGAAGATCAGGGACCAGGAGTCCCTGGCTGCCGCGTAGTCCACGGTCCGGTCGCGGGGGTTGCCGATGAAGGCCATCCGCGTCCCTCCAAGCTTTCCCGCGAAGCGGGTTGCGTCGAAGTGGTAGATGTAAGCGGATTCGGACTGGATCAGTACGGTGGACGGCGCAATCGGCGAGAGCTGTTCCAGGGTCTGGTCCAGGACCTGTCCCCAGCTGCGCTCGTCCTTGTGCAGCACCCGCTCGCCGAGTTCGTAGCCGCCGCGCAGCACCGTGGGGAAGCGGAAGCCGCTCTCGTAGAGCAGCACCACACCCTCAAACCAGCTCTGGTCCAGCACGTCGTACTTGGTGCACGGACTGGAATCGAGCAGGATGAGCGCCACCTCAAGGCCGTGAAGCTCCCGAAGCCGGGCGGCGACCTGGGTTGCCACCATGCCGCCGAAGCTGTGGCCGTAGAAGTACAACGTTGTCAGCTGATGGGCCCGCGCGTGCTCGACCACGGCGATCACGATCTCGTCGATGTCGAGGCCCACATTGGAATAACCGACGGCGGCGAGCTGGCCGCGCTTGTTCAGCGCCCCGCGCAGCGCGTTCAGGATCCACAGGGCCTCCTCCCAGCTCGTTTTGTAGCCGGGAAAGAGGAACCAGCTGGCGTGGGGGAAGTACTTCCCGGCAGTCTCATCCGGCACCGTGAGGATCTTGTGGACGCGGCGCTCGGCCTGCACGCGCCGGGTGAAGATCATGTCGGCCGCCAGCACCGAGGCGGAGCCCGCGCCGGCCAGGAAACCACGCCGGGAGAACCGTTTCAGTTCGGCGGCGTGCCGAAGCACACGGGCGGCGTCGCCGTCCCCGCCTACATCCTGAACTTCCGGCTCACGCGGCACATCTCTACCGTAGTCACCGGCGAACGCGGATCAGAAACGGCGCCGGATAGCAGCTCAGCCACAGTCGGGCGGATGGCCCTGCCTAGGCCGGTTCGGGTTCGCGGTCGGAGCCGGGGCGGGCGGCGTCGAGGCCGACTTTGCGGCGGCTGATTTCGAGACCGATTTCGTCATAGGTCGCCAGGAGCTGCGAGCGGGCCATGTCCGCCGGGTCATCCAGCAGCCCGAACACGGAGTCGCTCGCGGCCAGCAATTCGTCATCGGAGAAGACGTTCAACGGCCGGGTCCCTGAGGAGTCAAGGGACGCGGTGAAGTCAGCCGAGAGATCCAGGGACGGCAGCGCGGTGACGGCATTTTCCAGAAACGGGTTCAGCTCGAGGGAAACCCCGGCCGAGCTGGGCAGGGCGCCGGCGGTGTCGACCAGCCCCGCGGCGCCGTCGATCGCATTGAGGTCGTGGCGGAGACCCGCAAGTGCCGCGGATTCCACGAAGGCGGCGCGGCCGAGGTTGACCCGGATGTGTGAGGTGATGCCCATGCGGCGGGCGCGCTGGATCAACTGCATCAGGGCGGGGCGGGAGTCCTGCGTCAGGCTCCCCCGGACATCGATCCGGAGGACATCTGAAGCGAGGTCCAGTTTGGCGTGGGCGTTCAACGAGGTGTCCATAGGTACTCCAAGAAAGGGTGTCTATGGCCGACGGCTCAACCGCATTCAGCGTATAGGCCCCCGGAGGTGCGCACAAGTCATATGGCGCTACCGGTTCAGCCGACCGCCCGCCGGCCCGGTTCCTCAAAGTGGGTACGGGATGCGGTGCCGCCCACGGACTGGACCAGCGAGGTGGCGATGTCCCGGAGCTTGACGTTGCCGTTGCTGGAGGCGTCGGTGAGGATCTTGACGGCCGCCTCCTGGTTGCAGCGGTTCTGTGCCATGACAATCCCGATGGCCATGTCGATCACGGTGCGGGATTCCAGCGTGGCCCGCAGATTGCTGGCACTGTCCGTATGCAGGGAGAAGCGGACGGCCAGCCGCAGCGCCTGGGAGATTTCACGGGTGTAGCCGCGCGCCCGGGCGGCAACGTCGCCGTCGAACTTGCGCGGCACATCCGAGTAGAGGTTCAGCGCCGCCTGGGCATCGCCCTGAAGATGGAAGGGCACAGAGAGCACCGAGCGCAGCCCGTGGGAAGCGACCGCACTGGCATAGTCCGGGCCCCAGCGGTCCTCATCGAACAGGTCCGGAACGTAGACCTCGCGTTCCTCCTGTGCCGCCGTCAGGCACGGGCCCTGCGAGAGCCGGTACTGGATTTCGTCGACTTCGCGGGCGGAGTCGCTGCTCCAGCCGATGGTCGCCGCCTTGCGGTCGCGCAGCAGCGTGATGCCGCACAGGGCGTCGTCGCCCGCACCGGCCACCTGGTGCGCGGAGAAACGCGCGAGCTCGTTGAGGAATTCCTCAAAATCGGCGCTGTCCAGGATGAGGTTCTGGATCTGGTCGACGGTGCTGAGGGGTTCTGTTCCGAGGATTTCTTCGGGAAGGAGCATGGCGCGTGGTCTCCGGAGGGGTGTGGTGGATATCTGAAGATGATAATTCACCGCCCAATCCACCGTCCACACGCGTCCGCTGCAGGAGGAACGTCCTAGCTGAGGCCGAGTTCGTCCTTGCCGAACGCGAAGAGGTAGGGAACACCGGCTTCTGCTTCGATCTTTTCCTTGGCGCCGGTGTCGCGGTCCACGATCACGGCGACGGCGACGACGTTGCCGCCGGCTTTGCGGACACCCTCGACGGCGGTCAGCGCGGAGCCACCGGTCGTGGAGGTGTCCTCCAGCACCAGCACCTTGCGGCCCTCGACGGAGGGGCCCTCCACCTGCCGGCCCATGCCGTAGGATTTCTGCGCCTTGCGGACCACGAAGGCGTCCACGGGCCGGCCGGCGTCGACGGCGGAATGCATCACGGCGGTGCCCACCGGGTCGGCACCCATGGTGAGCCCGCCCGCGCACTCAAAGTCGATGCCGGCGTCGTCCAGCAGCGAGAGCATGACTTGTCCCACCAGCTTGGATGCCTCATGGTGCAGCGTGATCCTGCGCAGGTCGATGTAGTAGTCGGCCTCGGCGCCGCTCGAGAGGATGACTTTGCCGCGGACGACGGCCAGCTCCTTGATCAGTTCAAGAAGGCGGGCACGGGCGGCAGCGGTGTCAGCTGCGGGGGCACTGTTGGCAGTCATGGGACCCAGTTTAGTGGCTGGCCGGCGCCGGATTCCCAGCCGCCCCGTTTGATGTCGGGCCGCCTCCCGGTTGCTCCGGCACGCGCGCCGGGTCTTTATCCTCTAGGAACCCTTGCCGGGCAGGAGTGCGATGGAACCATGACGGCAGGCACGGAACCCTCGACCCGCTGGCCCACCATTGCCAAAGATGTCGGCGGCCTCCGGGTCCGGCCGAACCTGGTGGACTATGAGGCGGCGTGTGCCGCGTTCTCCTGGGACGAAGCCCGCCATCAACTGTCCGGACTGCCCGGGGGCCGCGGCGTCAACATCGCCTATGAAGCAGTGGACCGGCACGCCGCCGGGGGGCTCGCCGGGCACGAGGCGCTGCGGTTCGTCCGGGCCGACGGCAGCAGCCACTCGCTCACGTTCGCCGAACTTGCAGAGCAGACCACCCGCTTTGCGGGGGTGCTGCGCGCCCTCGGCATCGGGCGCGGTGAGCGCGTCTTCTCGCTCACCGGCCGCGGCCCGGCGCTGTACATCGCGGTGCTGGGCACCCTGAAGAACGCCAGCGTCTTCTGCCCGCTGTTCTCCGCGTTCGGCCCGGAACCGGTCCGCCAGCGGCTGCAGCTGGGCTCCGGCCGGGCCCTGGTCACCACCCGGGCCCTCTACCGCAAGAAGATTGCCCAGCTCCGCGACTCGCTGCCGGAACTCCGGCACGTCCTGCTGACCGACGCCGACGGCAGCCCGGAGCCGGGAACGCTGGACCTCGCCGCGCTGATGCGCGCAGCGCCGGCCGACGGCGGGATCGCCGCGACGCAGGCCGAGGACATGGCCCTGCTGCACTTCACGTCCGGCACCACCGGAACCCCGAAGGGCGCCATCCACGTGCACGACGCCGTCACCGCCCACCATGCGACCGGCACCTCCGCGCTGGACCTGCACCCGGAGGATGTCTACTGGTGCACGGCCGACCCCGGCTGGGTCACCGGCACCTCATATGGGGTGATCGCGCCGTTGACCCACGGGGTGACAACGATCGTGGACGAAGAGGAAATGGACGCGGACCGCTGGTACCGGATCCTCGCCGAACAGCGCGTCTCCGTCTGGTACACCGCCCCCACGGCGCTGCGGATGCTGATGAAGGCCGGCGCGGACCGCGCCCAGGGCCATGACCTGTCCTCGCTGCGCTTCGTCGCCAGCGTCGGGGAACCGCTCAATCCGGAGGTCGTCGTCTGGGGCCAGGAGGCGTTCGGCCAGCCCGTTCATGACAACTGGTGGCAGACCGAAACGGGCGGCATCATGATCTCCAACTACGCGGCCACCGAGATCCGCCCCGGCTCGATGGGCCGGCCGCTGCCCGGCGTCGAGGCGGGCATCGTGGCCCGGGACGCCCAGGACAAGCCCATTGTCCGCGACGGCAAGGCGGTCCTCGTGACGGCGCCGGACGCCGTCGGCGAACTGGCCCTGAGACCGGGCTGGCCCTCGATGTTCCGCGGCTACCTGCATGAGGAGGAACGCTACCGCCGGTGCTTCGTGGGCGGCTGGTACCTCACCGGCGACCTCGCCCGGCGCGACGCCGACGGGTACTACTGGTTCGTCGGACGCGGCGACGACGTCATCAAGTCCTCGGGGCACCTGATCGGCCCGTTCGAAGTGGAGAGCCTGCTGATGGAACACGAGGCCGTGGCCGAGGCCGGGGTGATCGGGGTCCCCGATCCGGTGGCCGGCGAGGTGGTCAAGGCTTTTGTGGAACTGCGGCCCGGCTGGGAACCCTCCGAGGAACTGCAGCTGGAGATCATCGGCTTCGCCCGCAAGAGACTCGGCCCGGCGGTGGCGCCCCGGCTGCTGGACTTCACCACGGCCCTGCCGCGGACCCGCAGCGGCAAGATCCTCCGGCGGCTGCTCAAAGCCCGTGAACTCGGCCTGCCGGAGGGCGACACCTCCACCATCGAGACCCCGGCCGGGGCGCCGGAGCCGGACGCCGCCGCACCCGGGCCCCAAGCACCGGAGGCCCGGACATGACCGGGGCCGCGGACGTGCCCGGCAGCCGCCTGGATGCGGCCCACGGCCGGCACCTGCTGCTGCAGATGCTCCGGGTCCGCCGTCTTGAGGAGAAATGCGTCGAGCTGTACAGCGCCGCCAAGATCCGCGGCTTCCTGCACGTCTACATCGGCGAGGAAGCCGTCGCGGCCGGTGTGCTGGAAACCCTGGCCCCGGAGGACGCCGTCGTCGCCACCTACCGGGAGCATGGCCACGCCCTTCTGCGCGGTGTCCCCGCCGGTGCGATCCTGGCGGAGATGTACGGCTTCGTGGAGGGCTGCTGCCGCGGCCGGGGCGGGTCCATGCACTTGTTCGACGCCGCCACACGCTTCTTCGGCGGCAACGCGATCGTCGCCGGGGGCCTGCCGCTCGCCGTCGGACTGGCCCTCGCGGACAAGATGGCCGGGCGCTCCCGCGTGACCGTGTGCTTCTTCGGCGAGGGCGCCGTCGCGGAGGGCGAATTCCACGAAAGCCTCAATCTCGCCGCGCTGTGGCAACTGCCGGTGCTGTTCTGCTGCGAGAACAACCTCTATGCCATGGGGACGGCGCTGGGGCGTTCGGAATCGCAGACGGACATCGCCCTCAAGGCTGCCGCCTATGAGATCGCCGCGTGGGCCGTGGACGGCATGGACGTCCTGGCCGTCGAGGAAACGGCCCGGCGCGCCGTGGACGCCGTCCGCTCCGGCGGCGGACCGCACTTCCTGGAGCTGCGCACCTACCGGTTCCGGGCGCACTCGATGTTCGACCCGGAACGGTACCGCGACAAAGCCGAAGTCGCCCGCTGGCTCGAACGTGACCCCATCGTCCTGCTGCGCGCCGCGCTGGAGGCCGCGGGCCAGCTCTCCGCGCAGGACTGGGAGCAGCTGGAGGCGGACGCCGACGCGGAGGTGGCCGCCGCCGTCGAGTTCGCCGAAGCCGGAACCCCCGAACCGCTCGAGGACCTCACCCGGTTCGTGTACAGCGAGCGCGGCTCCGGCCCGGAATCCGGTGCCGGCGGGCGGAGCGGGCCATGAAATCAAGCTACCGCGAGGCGCTCCGGGCCGGTATCCGCGATGCGATGCTCCGGGACGAGCGGGTGTTTCTGATGGGCGAGGACGTGGGGGCCTACGGCGGCTCCTTCGCGGTCAGCCTGGGGCTGCTGGAGGAATTCGGGCCCGACCGGATCCGTGACACCCCGCTGTCGGAGTCCGGCTTTGTCGGGGCAGGGATCGGCGCGGCGCTCGGCGGGATGCGGCCGATCGTGGAGATCATGACCGTAAACTTCAGCCTCCTCGCCCTGGACCAGATCGTGAACAACGCCGCCTCCCTGCTGCACATGTCCGGCGGCCAGTTCAATGTCCCGGTCGTGATCCGGATGACCACCGGCGCCGGCCGCCAGCTCGGGGCGCAGCATTCGCACAGCCTCGAGGGCTGGTACGCGCACATCCCCGGGCTGCGCATCCTCGCCCCGGCCACGCTCGCCGACGCCCGCGGCATGCTGTGGACCGCGCTGGAGGATCCCGATCCGGTCCTGATCTTTGAGCATGGCTCGCTGTACAACGTCACCGGGGAGCTCGACGACGACGCCGGCCCGGTGGATATCGACACCGCCGCGGTCCGGCGCCCCGGGAACGATGTTTCCCTCATCACCTACGGCGGAACCCTCCCGGCGGTGCTGGACGCCGCCGGGCAGCTCGCCGATGAAGGCATCGACGCCGAAGTGCTGGACCTGCGCACCCTGCGGCCGCTCGACGACGCCGCCATCCTCACCTCGGTGCGGCGGACCCACCGGGCCGTGGTGGTGGATGAGGGCTGGCGCAGCGGAAGCATCTCCGCGGAGATCAGCGCCCGGATCACCGAGCAGGCGTTTTATGACCTGGATGCCCCGGTGGGCCGGGTTTGCAGTGCCGAAGTGCCGATTCCCTATTCCAAGCAGCTGGAACTGGCGGCCCTGCCGTCCGTCGGGCGGATTGTCGCCGCAGCCCGGGAGGCGGTCGGCGCGCGTGGCTGACTTCCTGATGCCCTCCCTCGGTGCTGACATGGAGCACGGCAAGATCGTCGAATGGCTGGTCAAACCCGGCGACTACGTGCGCCGCGGGGACCTCGTCGCGGTGGTGGATACCGACAAGACCGTCATGGATGTGGAGTCCTTCCAGGAGGGGGTGGTCGCCGAGCTGCTCGTGGACCTCGGCGAAACCGTGCCGGTGGGCACCCCGCTGGCCAGGATCACGCAGACCCCGGCCGAGGTCGGGGCCCCCCGCCAGGAGGCACCGCCGCCCCGGGCCGGGGCCGCCGCCGTTGCTGTCGCCGCCGTTGCTGTCACTGCCAAGGAAGCTCCCCCGGTCGCCCCTCCCGTGCGGCACCTGGCACACCGGCTGGGGGTCGACACGGCCAGGATCCACGGCACCGGCAAGGGCGGCGCCATCACGAGGGCGGATGTGGAGCACGCCGTGGCGGCAAGGCCGTCCGCCGCCGGACGCGTGCGCTCCTCGCCCCGGGCCCGGAGGCTGGCCGCCGAACTCGGCGTCGAGCTTTCCGCCGTGAGCGGCACCGGACCGGAGGGTACCGTGAGCGTGGCGGACGTGCAGCGCGCCGCGGCCCTCCGCCCGGCGTCAGGTCTCCCGGAGCCGGGCGCCCCGGAGGCGGGTCTCCCGGGGGCAGCGCCGGAAGCTCCGGCCGAAGGGCCGGCCACGGGGCCACCCGCCGGGCCAGCCGTTTCCCCTGAGAAACCCGCGGAAGCCCGCGAGCGCGTGGCCAGCCTGCGCCGCGCCATCGGGGCGCTGATGTCGCGCTCAAAGAAGACCATCCCGCACTACTACCTCAGCACCACCCTGGACCTGCGTGCCGCCGTCGGCTGGATGCAGTCCGTCAACGCACAGCGGCCGGTCGCGTCCCGGCTGGTCCCCTCCGCGCTGCTGCTCAAGGCAGCGGCGCTCGCGGCCAAGGAGGTCCCGGAGGTGAACGGCTTCTTCGACGACGGCGGGTTCCGGCCCAGCGCGTCGGTGCACCTGGGTGTCGCCGTGGCCCTGCGCCAGGGCGGCCTGGTGGCCCCCGCCATCCACGACGCGGACACCCTGCCGGTTGACGTGCTGATGGAACAGCTCCGGGACCTCGTCAGCCGCGCCCGCGCCGGGCGGCTGCAGCGCGCCGAAATGGCCGATCCCACGATCACCGTGACGAACCTAGGGGACCTCGGAGTGGAGAGCGTCTTCGGCGTCATCTATCCCCCGCAGGTTGCGATGGTCGGCTTCGGCCGGGTGCTGGAGCAGCCGTGGGCGCAGAACGGGCTGCTCGGTGTCCGGCCCGCCGTCGTCGCCACTCTCTCCGCTGACCACCGGGTCAGCGACGGGCTGCGCGGCGGCCGCTACCTGGCGCGGATCGACGAGCTGCTGCAGAAGCCGGAAGACCTGTGAACCAGATCGCTAATGTGAAACGGGAGGAACCATGAACGAACAGGACGCCCGGGCGGCGGTACAGTCGGCGATCGGCAAGGTGGCACCGGATGTGGACCTCTCCGAGATGGACGAGGGCGCCCGGCTGCGGCAGGACCTCGAACTCGATTCGCTGGACTTCCTCCGGCTGGTCGAAACGATCGACACGGCCACCGGCGTCGACATCCCGGAGCGGGACTACCCGGAGGTGGCCACGGTCAAGGGGCTGATCGGCTACCTCGCGGCCCACGGCTGATCCTGCATCGACTGCTCCGTAGCCGCCCTTTTGGAGGCGCAAAAGGGCGGCTACGGAGCAGTCGATGGGAAGAAACGCGGCGGAATGGTCCGGTCCGGCCGCCCGGCCCCGCCTAGGGGTGGGTGCGGCTAGGGGTGCGGCTGGGGCCGGGCTTCGGCGCGCCGGGCGAACGCCGGCGCGTGCTCCGGCCGCGGCCCGAAGGCGACGAACCGCGGGAGCACCCTGCCGGCGGCCGGGATGTGCCGGGCCAGGAACAGCAGCGCGGCAGGCGCCCCGGCCCGCGTTCCGGTCATGATCGGCCCGAAGACCACGCGGTGCATCACCCGCTGCACGGCCTGGACCACGACCGTGGGCAACTGCCGCCGTCGTTGAACCCGGGCCAGCTCGGCGCGTGGCACCCGTCCGCGGAGCAGCGCGGGAGCAAGGCAGTCCGCGGCGGCCACGGCGTCCTGGATGGCAAGGTTGATCCCGACCCCGCCGGCCGGGGACATCGCGTGCGCGGCGTCGCCGATGCAGAGCAGTCCGTTGATGTGCCATTGGCGGAGCCGGTCCAGTCGCACGTCCAGCCAGTGCAGATCCTCCAGCGACGCGATGGCGTCCACCCGGTCGGCGAGGTCGGGGCGGAGCGCCGCGATCCGGCGTCGGAAGCACTCAACGCCCTCGGCCCGGATCCGGGTGTCCGTGCCTTTCGGCGCGAGGTACCCCATCTGGTAATAGTCGGTGCGGTTGAGCGCCACCAGGGCCTGACCCCGCCCGAACGCGGGGACGATGCCCGCCACGGCGCCCTGCTCGGAGGCATGGCGCGGCAGGCGGAACCACCAGGCGTCAAACGGCACGGGATACTCCTTCGGAGGCAGCCCGGCCGCACGCCGCAGGGTCGAATGGCGCCCGTCCGTGGCAACCACCAGGTCCGCCAGGAGTTCGCCGCCGTTCCCGTCGGTGGTCCGGTAGCGGATCCCCGTGACCCGGCCCCCGTTGCGGACCAGGGCGGTGGCTGTGTGGCCCATTCGCAGGCTGAAGGACGGTTCCTGGGCTGCGGCGCCGGCCAGGAAGTTGAGGAAGTCCCATTGCGGCATCATGGCGATGTAGTTGTAGGGCGGGGGCAGCGAATCGAAGTTGCCGATCGTCACGGGAGGGCCGTCCGGCACCGGGAAAACGACGCTGCTCAGCCGGCTTTGCGGCAGCCGGCGGAACTCCTCGCCCAGGCCCAGTTCGTCGATCAGCCGGATGGTGGAGGCGTGGACGGTGTCACCGCGGAAGTCCCGGAAGAAATCGGCATGCTTCTCCAGAACCGTGACCTGCACGCCGGCCCGCGCCAGCAGCAGTCCCAGCATCATGCCCGCCGGCCCGCCGCCGACCACCACGCATCCCGTCGTCTCCATGGCCATACGCTACGCCTGCGCACGGTGCCGCGGGAGGGGCCTTCGCGGCGGCTTAGCTCCGGCGCGGCGCTTTCGGCCCGGCGCGGCGGGGATCCGGGTAGCGCCTGGCACTATGCGCCGCGGGGGCCGGTTTCCGCAGCGCCAGTCCGGCGGACACAGTTGAGCCCGGTTGACACTGCTGGCTAGGCTTTGAATCATGCGTGAACTCCAGGCGAAAATCATCGAAGAAATGGGCGTGCAGCCCCGGATCGACCCCGCCGGGGAGGTGCGCAAACGCGTCACATTCCTCAAGGAATACCTGACGGCGACCCACACCAAGGGGTTCGTCCTGGGCATCTCCGGCGGGCTGGATTCCTCGCTCGCGGGGCGGCTGGCGCAGTTGGCCGTCGAAGAACTGGCAGCCGAAGGGGTGGACGCAAACTTCGTCGCCGTCCGCCTGCCGTACGGCGTGCAGCACGACGAGGCAGACGCCCAGGCCGCCCTGGACTTCATCCAGGCCAAGACCGAGTGGACGTTCAACATCTCCGCGGCGGTCGACGGCTTCGAGGACGAATTCGAGAAGACCGTGGGCAACGGGATCTCCGACTTCCACAAGGGCAACACCAAAGCCCGCACGCGCATGATCGCGCAGTACGCCCTCGCCGGCGAGCACAACTACCTGGTGATAGGAACCGACCACGGTGCGGAATCAGTCACCGGCTTCTTCACGAAGTACGGCGACGGCGGCGCGGACATCCTGCCGCTGTTCGGGCTCAACAAGCGCCAGAACAGGGCGCTCCTCGCCGAACTCGGCGCCCCGGCCCGGATCTGGGAGAAGGTCCCCACCGCCGATCTCCTCGACGGCCAGCCCGGCCGCACCGACGAGGACGAACTGGGCCTCAGCTACGACACGATCGATGACTACCTTGAGGGCCGCGACATCCCCGTGGCCGCCGCCGAGCTGATCGAACAGAAATACCTCCGGACCCGGCACAAGCGCACGGTCCCGGTCACCATCTTCGACACCTGGTGGAAGTAGCCGGCGGGCGCTGACTTATTTAGCGCCCTGCAGCAGGGTGGAGATCCGGTGCGCCTCGTCCATGAGGAGGCGGCCCAGCATCTCCTGCCGCTCGGTGCGGAAGCGCGGCTCGATTCCGGTCAGCGACAGGGCCCAGGCGGGACGCCCCCGCTGGTCGAAGACTGCGGCCCCCATCCCCCAGCTGCCCTCCAGCACGAGCCCGGGATTGACCGAGTAGCCGGTCTGTCGCGTCTTCGCCAGGTTCTCCCGGACCAGCGCCTCGGTATGTGCGGCCGCAAAAGTGCCGGCGTGCGCTGTCCAGCCCGCCAGCAGCTCCTCCTGCTCCGCCTCCGGCAGGAATGCCATGATGGCGGTCCCGGCGGAGGCGACCCCGATCGGGAAGCGGACGCCCTCGTGCAGTACGAACGACCGCACCGGGAAACTCCCCTCCTCCCGGAGCAGGCAGACCGTCTCGGCGCCGCGCCGGATAGAGAAGAACGCGCTTTCGCCGGTCTCCTCGGCGAGCCGGCGGAGGCTGGGCCGGGCGATGTCCTCGAGCGGGAAGCGCGCCGAGGCCACAGAGCCCATCAGCAGGATCTCCGGACCCAGCACCCAGTTGCCGCTGACCGGGTCCTGGTCCAGCAGGCCCTCGGAGGCCAGCGAGGAAAGCAGCCGGTGCACGGTGGGGCGGGTGAGCCCGGATTCCCTGACGAGTTCAACGAGCGGGGAGCCTTCCGGTTTCCGCCCGACAATACGCAGCAGGGAGGCGACGCGGCTGACGACTTGTGCGCCCTGGACCGGTAATGAAGTCATTTCTTTCCTCGCAAATACGTAGGAACTGCCCAAACCATCCATATTGTGGACACTCCACAGCGTACCGTCCACACTGTAAAAATGGCACTATTCAGGGCGAAGTTGTCCATTGACAGCCCCCTTTTCGGCACCGTAGGCTCCAACAGCAGAGGAACAGTCCACAAAGTGGATTGCGTCAAGAGCTCAATGAGGAGATGCAATGTCAAAGCTGAAATCCGGAGCGGCCGCCGCGTTGCAGGACGTGCTGCGGGACGGCATGACGCTCGCCGTCGGAGGCTTTGGCCTCAGCGGCATCCCGGCCGACCTGATCGAGGCGGTGCGCGGTTCCGGCGTCAAGGACCTCACCGTGGTGTCCAACAACATGGGGGTGGACGGCAAAGGCCTCGGCGTGCTGATTGAAGCCGGCCAGGTCCGCAAGGTCATTGCCTCCTACGTGGGAGAGAACAAGCTCTTCGCCGAGCAGTACCTCGCCGGCAAGCTCGAGGTGGAGTTCACCCCGCAGGGCACCCTGGCCGAGCGCCTCCGCGCCGGCGGCGCCGGCATCCCGGCGTTCTACACGAAGACCGGCGTCGGCACCCTCGTCGCCGAAGGCAAGCCGCTCGCGGAGTTCGACGGCGAAACGTATGTCCAGGAGCGCGCCATCAAGGCCGACGTCGCACTGGTCCACGCGCACACCGCCGACACCGACGGCAACCTGATCTACCGCTACACCGCGCAGAACTTCAACCCGGTGGTCGCCACCGCCGGCATCGTGACCGTGGCGGAGGCCGAGGTCATCGTCGAGCCGGGCCAACTGGACCCCCACCGCATCATCACCCCCGGCGTTTTCGTCCAGCGCCTCGTCCAGGCCAGCGGCCGGGTCAAGGACATCGAACAGCGCACGGTCCGCCCCCGCCCCCGCGCCGAAGCAGTCGAAGCGGCCGCCGCCGCCGCCGCATCCATTCCGGCCTAAGCGCCGCCCCCCTACTTTCTTCAGGAGAACCACCATGGCTTGGACCCGGAATGAAATGGCTGCCATCGCGGCCGAAGAACTCAACGACGGCGATTACGTCAACCTTGGCATCGGCATCCCCACGCTGGTCGCCAACAACCTGCGCGACGGCGTCCGCGTCGTCCTCCAGAGCGAAAACGGCCTGCTCGGCATGGGCCCGTTCCCCTACGAGGGCGAGGAGGACGCCGACCTCATCAACGCCGGCAAGCAGACCGTCACGGTCCTGCCCGGCGGCAGCATCTTCGACTCCGCCGCTTCCTTCGGCATGATCCGCGGCGGGCACGTCAAGGTCGCCATCCTCGGCGCCATGCAGGTGTCCGGTGACGGCGACCTCGCCAACTGGACCATCCCCGGCAAGATGGTCAAGGGAATGGGCGGCGCCATGGACCTCGTCGCCGGCACGCCCCGCGTCGTGGTACTCACCGAACACAACGCCAAGGACGGCACCGCCAAGATCGTCAAAGAGTGCACGCTGCCCCTCACCGGCCTGAGCTGCGTTGACCGCATCATCAGCGACCTCGCGGTGTTTGACCTCGTGAAGAATGAACAAGGAACAGGCGGCGTCCGGCGGCTCACGCTGACCCGCCTCGCCCCCGGCGTCACTGTCGAGGACATCCGCGAAAAGACGGAAGCCGAGTTCGACATCGCGCCCTCCCTCGACACAACCCCCACCCTTGAAGGAGCCACAGCATGAGCCTGCGCGAACAGTTCGGCAAAGATGTCCTGCTCACCGGCTGGGGCCACAGCCGCTTCGGCAAGCTCACGGACGAGACCCTCGAATCCCTGATCGTCCAGGTCGCCACGGAGGCGATCGCCAACGCCGGGATCGAACCGGGCCAGATCGACGAGATCTACCTGGGCCAGTTCAACTCCGGCATGATGCCGCTGGCCTTCCCGTCCTCGCTCGCACTGCAGGTCTCGGAGCAGCTGGCCAACGTCCCGTCCACCCGGGTCGAGAACGCCTGCGCCTCCGGGTCGGCCGCATTCCAGCAGGGCACCAAATCGCTGCTGGCCGGCACCGCGAAAACCGTCCTGGTGGTCGGCGCCGAAAAGATGACCCAGGCCGGGGCCGACGTCGTCGGGGCCGCCCTGCTCGGAGCCGACTACGACATGGCCGGCAAGGCCTCCAGCACCGGCTTCACCGGGCTCTTCGCCGAGGTCGCAAAACACTACGAAAAGCGCTATGGCGCTGGCGCAGGGAATCTCTCGGATGTGCTGGGCACCATCGCCGCGAAGAACCACCGCAACGGCGTGGACAACCCCTACGCCCAGCTCCGCAAGGACCTCGGCGAGGAATTCTGCCGGACCGTTTCGGACAAGAACCCGATGGTCGCCGACCCGCTGCGCCGCACCGACTGCTCACCCGTGTCCGACGGCGCCGCCGCCGTCGTGATCAGTGTTGCCCCCACCGGCGGGGCCACCGCCCCGGTCCGGCTCGCCGGGTTCGGCCACGCGAACGACTTCTTCCCGGCCGACCGCCGCGACCCCACCGCCTTCGCCGCCACTCGGGTGTCCTGGCAGCGCGCCCTGGGCATGGCCGGCGTCGGGCTGGAGGATCTGGACTTCGCCGAGGTGCACGACTGCTTCACCATCGCCGAGTTGCTGATGTACGAGGCCATGGGCCTGACCGAACCGGGCCAGGGCGCCCGCGCCATCGAGGAAGGCTGGGTCTTCAAGGACGGCAAGCTGCCCGTCAACGTCTCCGGCGGGCTCAAGGCCAAGGGCCACCCGGTCGGTGCCACCGGCGTCTCCCAGCACGTCATTGCCGCCATGCAGCTCACCGGCACCGCCGGCGGCATGCAGCTGGCCAATCCGCGCCGGGCCGCGGTGCAGAACATGGGCGGCGTCGGCATCGCCAACTACGTCAGCGTCCTCGAAGCGGTCTAAAACCAACGCGGGGTCAGATACAGCCCGAAGCCGGGCGTCGGAATGGGCCGTATCCGACCCAGCGGTGGCAGAGCTGCCGGCCCTCGGGAGCCTGGAACCCGCACTCAGGAGCTGCCAAGGGTCACACCTGTCTTTGGCACCGCGGTTCCCATAGGATTTCAGAGGGCCAAATGCATTCCCGGCGACCGCCGGACCACAAGGAGGTGGCGGATGCCCACAGGACCACCCAGTGCATCAAGCAAGTTCCGGGCGCCCGAGCCGGTTGGCCAGTGGGTCCACCGGACGAGACTGACGGAGATGCTCCACTCGGACCGGAAACGGCGGCTCGCGTTGATCCACGCCCCGGCCGGATTTGGCAAGTCGACCCTTGCCGCCCAATGGATGGAAATCCTCGCGGCCCAGGGCCTCGTCACCGTCTGGCTGTCCCTGGACCGGGACGACAACAACACCATCTGGTTCCTGTCCCATCTGCTTCAGGCAATCCGCAAAGCCCGTCCCGGACTTGACGAGGAACTGCAGCAGTTGCTGGAGGAGCGGCCCGACGACGCTGAGCACTATGTGGTTCCCGCACTCATCAACGCCATCGATGAGGGCGGCCAGGACATCGTCATAACCCTGGATGACTGGCACCTGGTCACGGAGCCCAGGACCAGGGCGGTCGTGGAACGGCTGCTGGAAGCCGGCGGCTCACATCTGTCCTTCATCATCACCAGCCGCAACCGGTCGGGCCTGCCACTGGGCCGGCTGATGGTGCGGGACCAGCTGATCGAAGTGGACGCCGTCGCCCTGAGGTTTGATGAAAACGAGTCCCAGGACTTCCTGGTCGGCATCAACCGGCTCGATCTGGATGCGGGAGACGTGGCCAGCCTCCACAAGACGACTGAGGGCTGGATCGCAGCACTGCAACTGGTCTCCCTGTCCCTCAGGGACCACCGCGAGGCCTCAGACCTAATTGAAAGGCTCTCCGGCAGGCACGCGTCCATTGGTGAGTATCTCGCCGAAAACGTCCTCGACACCCTGGACCCCGAAACACTGGACTTCCTCCTGATGACCTCGGTTCCGGAACGCCTCTGCGCGGGGCTGGCGTCCGCGCTCTCAGGGGTGGAACTGGGCCAGGCCATGCTGGAGAAGATCCAGGCACAGGATCTTTTCCTGCAACCGCTTGACGAGGACGGGACGTGGTACCGCTATCACCACCTGTTTGAGGACTACCTGCGCCGCCGCCTGGAGCGCGACTACCCCGGGCGGACCAAGGAACTGAACCTGATCGCCGCCCGCTGGTATTCGGAAAACGGATTCCCCAGCGACGCGGTGGACCATGCCCTCGCCGCAGGGGACGTTGAACTCGCGGTGGAGATCGTCGAACTCCGCGCAATGTGGCTGGTGGAACACTCCAGCATGTCGACCCTGCTGGCACTCGTCGGCAAGATCCCGGCCGACCACGTGGCCGGGCAGGCCCGGCTCCAGACGGCAATAGCCTGGGCCCACACCCTGCTTCACCAATCCGGCGCGGCGCAGAGTGCCCTGGACCTCGCCGAAGCCGTGATGCCCACGGATGCGACACTGACCGAACACGACCGTTTTGAGCTGGGCGTCGAAGGGCTGGTGGTTCAAAACTGCATCGACATGTACGGCGACAGAGTAGATCATGTGGATGAACTGGACGGGAAGTGCTTCGCCCAGGCCGACCTTCTCCGGCCCTGGATCGTCTCGGTGGCAGCGAATGTGTCAACGTTCAAGAAGATCCACGACGGCGACTACAGCCTCGCCTTGGAACAACAGCGCTGGGCCGCAAGGTTCCACGGCCAGACCTCGGGCCCCTTCAGTGGCGTGTATGGACACTGTTTTGCCGGTCTTGCCGCCTACGCCTTGCTCGATCTGGACCGGGTGGACGAGCACTTCACTGCCGCTGTGGAACTCGGCCGGGGCAAGGCCGGGCGATACTCGCATGCGGCCCGGCTGGCGGGAGCGATGATGGGCCAGCTCCTCTATGAACGCGGCGAACTCGATAAGGCCGAGAAGCTGCTGGAGGAAACCCGCGAGCTGGGTTCCGAAGGCGGGGTGGTGGACTTCATGGTGTCCACGTTCGCCACGCTGGCAAGAATAAAGGCACTCCGGGGGGACACGCCACGGGCCCGGGAAATACTCGATGAAGGCGATCTGGTGGCCGACAGCCTCGGCCTGGACCGGCTCAAACTGGTCATGAACCTGGAACGCGTGCAGTTGGGAATCGGCCCCCGGACCACTAACGAAGAACCGAGCGGTGACTTCCTGGGCGCGGCAGCGGCCCAGGAAGCGGCGCCCACAACCGGACCGCGGCTGGAAGGGCTGGCCGAAGCCAAGCACCAGATCCAACTGACCATGCAGCTGCGGTCCGCCATGGCTGACGCCGGGCACGAGGGACCGGCATCTCCCCGGCAACTGGCCACCGTGGAAGGTGCCCGCCGCTTGCTGTCGCGGGCAGCGGCCTATTTGGGGCCGAGGGCAGAGCTGAATGCCCGGATCCTGCTGGCGGTCGCGCTTGAACGGGCGGGCAACCGCGAGGAAGCCGAAACGGCGCTCTGGCCGGCCCTGGACACGTGTTCCCGGCTGGGCCTGGTCCGACCCGTGCTCGATGGCGGCGCAGGCTGCCTGGATCTGGTGCGCGCCATCTCAGCCAGGCTGCGGCGGGAACCCGCCCCGGAGGTGGGGAGCCACGAGTTACCTCGATTCCTCAGTGTCCTCATCCGGCTGGATTCCCAGGCCAGGACGAACCGGGATGCCCGGTGGTCTGCAGACACGGTCTCCACCACGACGGGCGAGGGCAGCACCGTTCCGGAACCGGGCTTGTCGCAGCGCGAACAGATGATCCTGCGCCTTGTCGAGAAGGAACGGTCCAACCGCGAAATCGCCCAGGAGCTGCATCTGGGCATCGACACCGTCAAGTGGTATCTCAAGAGCCTGTTCAACACTCTGGGCGTCAGTGACCGAAGGGCCTGTGTCGTAGAGGCACGGCGCCGGCACCTGCTCCCGCCCAAGTAACCAGAGCTCAGTCACCCCAGGGTTTCCAGTCTGGCCAGCACGCCCTCGGGCGAAGCGGCGCTGGGGATGTCGGCCAGGTAGAAGTCCCCGGCCGGGAGTTCCACGTCCGACTCCAGCCAGAACCCTGCAGGAATATAGGCGCCAACCGCTGCGTGCCCGTGCAGACGCGCCTGATCGTCGTCGAGCTGCCCCAGCGTCCAACGGTAGTTGCCGGCCAGATTGGCAATCGGAGTGTAGGCCTCCAGCGGAACGTGCACGCCGCGGGGCGCGCCTGCAGGCGTTCGGTTGTCCAGCAGGAGTCCCGCGACGGGCAGCGCCGCGAACGCCCGGAGCCAGTCACTGACATACATGGAGGCATTCTCGGCGTTGTCGGCGTCGAGGCCGCTGGTGTCATCCGCGCCCGAGAAGTGGTGCGTTCCCGTGAGCCACATCATCGGCGACGGGATGCGCAGCACCACTGGCTGGCGGGCTGTCTTGGCGAACACGGTAACGAAGTCCAGCACCGCCCGGTTGAGGTCGTCGTCGCCCAGCAACGTCCTCAGCGCGAAACCTGTCCGGGATCTGGCCGTCATGCCGGTCTCAAGCCTGGTGTTGCCGGCGGTCAAGTGACCGTACAGCCGGCCCAGGTCCAGGAGCGCGACGTCCGGCCGGAGGAGCCCCTGTGCCTGGGCGAAGAATGCCGCGTAGGCGGTGGCGTTGCCCCAGGGGACGGGCCGGCCACGAAGAATCACGGAAGCTGCGTACTCGTGGTGGTCGAATACCACGGCTTTGGGCCGCCCCGACGGAGGGGAAGCAACAACGTTGGCGAGGGTGGTGGCAGTGGAAGTGGTCATGACGTCTTTCTCCATACTGTGGCTAATAAAAGCCTTCAGCGCCGCACCGTCCTGGCTGGGGAGGATGCGGCGCTGAAGGGTTCGTGAGTTGCTGCGTCCCGGGTCGGGACGTGCCGTTACGGGCTAGGACTTGCGGTGGACAACTTCCCCGTGCTTGAGTTCGAGCTCGCGGATTCGGTCCTCCAGTGCGCTGATCTTGACTTCCCGGCGGTCCGGAAGCATGATCAGCGGCAGCTTGTCGATGGTCGCCTTGACCCGTTCCGGTCCGTTGTTGGTGAAGTGGGTGGCGGTGAGCTCCTCCGTGTCGTCGCCCCAGGACCCGTAGTAGAGCAGGTCCTTCGGGGGCTCGGATTTCACGTAGCCTTCCAGGAATTCCTTGTACGGCTTGCCGCGGGCGATCCGGGCCTGCCGTGAGTCGTGGCGCAACTGGGTGGTGGCCTCCTGGTCCACCACGAAGGTTTCAGGATCCCAGACGACGCCGTAAATGCTGGTGGCGACCTTCGGTGAGATGCGGCCGAGTTCCAGATCCTTGGCCACCGCTTCCGGATCACGTTCCAGAACGTCGCCGTAGCCCCCGCCGGAGCCCTGGGCGATCATGTACATCTCGCCATCCTTGGCGACGTCGAACTGCAGGCCCATATGGGAAGTGGTGTACTTACCGCCTTCGTAGGGCTGTTCGTTCATGATCCGTTCCATGGACAGATCGAATTTGCTGGAGTCTTTGCGGATCACGTCGTAGATGTTGATGCCCTTGACCATGGCCAGCGGCGTCGTGCTGCAGCCGTAGCCGCCGAACATGCCCGTGACGGACGAGAACTTGGATCCCGAGGTAACAGTCATGAAGCCCCACATCGGGGTGCCCTCGGCGGCAACGATCATCTCGTAGCCCATGCCGCCGCTGTTCTTGCCGAAGCCCTGGTTGTCGCGGACGATCCGCTTGCTGACCAGCTGCATGAAAGGAACTTCCTCCTCCATGACTTCCTGTTCAGCGGTGTCAGCCATGGCACAGAACAACGGTGAGACGGCGTCTTCACCGTCACGGAATGCCTTAGCGCCGCCGCCCATGCCGTTGAGGTCGGCACACAGGTTTCCTACCTGGTCGCCGTGCTGGGTCAGGCCTCCCCACAGGAACGTGTTGATCTGGTTGAACCACGGAGCGAGGACGTTGGAGAACTTCTCCGGGTTGGAGAACTGCATCTTGGCGAAGGCTGTCTGCAGGGCAGAGAATCCCCGGAACGATGCCTGCAGCGACTGCCCCATCGGAGCGTCGTAACCAGCGTCGGCCCACGTGTGTTCATCGGAGATGATGTCGATGGGCGACATCGCCGAGGTACAGCGGGGCAGGTCGGGCCACCAGAACGCCAGGATCGCCTGCATCATCATCGACTTGACCGAGCACAGCGGGGAGTTAATGGCCCGGTTGAGGATTTCGGGACCCGTGCCCCTCAGGTCCACCGTCATTTTGTCACCCTTGACCGTCACCTTGCAGGCGAACTTGATCAGTATGTTCTCCTTGAGCGTGGAGTCCATGAACTGGTTGAAGGACACGGTGCCGTCCGGCAGTTCACTGATGCGGCGCTTGACTTCCTGCTCGACGTCTTCAACGGTGACGCGCAGGGCAGCGACGAAGGTCTCGACCCCCACTTCGTCGATGATGCTGTCGACGCGTTCCTGGATGCGCTGGACGGCACCGATCTTGACCTTGAGGTCAGCCAGCTGCAGCTTGGGGTCGCGAACTGAGTGCTGCAGGAACGTCAGCAGGTCCCGGCGCAGATCGCCCTTCTCAACGATCTTGAACGGGGACATCCGGAGTCCGTCGTCAAACGGAGTCTCGGAGCCCGAGGGCATTCCGCCGGGCTCGCAGGCCCCGTTTTCGCCTTCGTGAATGGTCGCGGCGACCCAGGCGATGATCTTTCCCTCGCGGAAAATCGGCATGATCATGGACTGGTCCGTGTTGTGGACGTTTCCGTACCGGGCATCATTGTGGATGAACCCATCGCCGGGGTTGATCCCTACCGTCGGCTCGTCCTTCCAGTACTTCATGATGTAGCGGATCGGGTGATGCAGGATCGCCGAGAACGCGATCACGCCGTGGCAGGACAGGTAAGTGACGTCCCCTTCGGCGGTGTAGATCGCCGTCGTCAGGTCCCCCCATTTAGCACCGGGAGCGGCACCCATGGCCTCGCACATTTCGTAGCCCTCATCCAGGGCGCCGGCGAGGCGCTTGCGGATGCGGTCCACCTTGATCGGGTCCACGCCCTTGGAGATGCACTCGTCCTCGTAGGCGGAGCGGGACGTGATCTGGTGGCTGCGCATGATGGCCGGGTCCGGGCCGAGGAACAGGGTTGTTTCGTCCATGAACTGGTCCACCCACTGCTGCTCCTGGGCAGTCAGCGGCTGGGACGCGTCGTCGGCGGTGTCGCCGGCGGTGCTGTTTTCATTTGCTGTAAGCGTCATTGCTGTCGAGCTCCTTCAATGGGATGAGCTGGAAGGTCTGGTTGTGGATCCGCGCGGCACGGGATCAGTCTTTGAGAAACCACACGGCTCCCTGGGAGGTCGGTTCCAGGCGCCATCCGGGTTCAACCAGATAGGTGGTGTTTTCCGTGGTGACGATGGCCGGGCCGTGGATGACGTGCTGGTGGTGGAGGGCCTCGGCGTCGTACACCGGGGTGTCGACGGCTCCGTCGATCTTCACGAAGTGGACCTGCCGGGTGCCGACCGGACTGGGCATGGTCCTGTCATGTCCGGTGTCGATCGAATCAAACTTGACCACGTCCCCGTCCACATAGGACGACACCCGCACGGTCTGGGCCCGGATGCCGGCCTCGGGGGCCTGGCTGCCGGCGCCGTAGCGCTTGCCATAGATGTCCGAGAACGTCCGGATCAGGTGCAGCACGTCGGCGACGCCGTTCACACGGTTGATGTCGAAAACGACGGCCGTAGTCACCAGCTGGTTGCCGTAGCGCATGTCCATTTCGAGGCTGTAGCGGATGTCGGCGGCGTCGTACCCCTGGCGGATCAGGTCTTCCTTGCCCTTGGCTTCCAGCTCCTGGATGACGTTGTTCAGCTCGTCGTAGCTTTGGTAAAGGCTGCGGTCTGTGGGGTTGTAAAGCACCACGTGGGAGCCACGCTCATGGATGTGGAGGGGTTTCATGTTGCCGGCGCCGCAGGCCGAGAAGACCGAGGAAAACGGCGGGGCGAGGATCCTGCGGATGCCGGCGTGATCGGCAATGCCGCAGGCGTGCAGGGGTCCGTTGCCGCCGTAGGCCAGCATGGTGAAGTCTTCCGGAAGGTATCCCCGGACCCGCAGCTCCTTTGCCATTCCGATCGCCATCTGCTCGTCGACCGCATTCTTGATGATCTTGGCGACCTGGATGGTGTCCATGTTCAAGTCGTCAGCGAGAACCTCGTCGATGGCGTAGGCGGAGCGCTTCTTGTTCAGCTTGATGTAGCCATTGGCGTAGTTGTCCGGATCCAGGTACCCCAGGACCAGGTCGGCGTCCGTGACCGTGGGGCGGAGGCCCCCGCGGTCGTAACAGGCGGGGCCCGGATCCGAGCCTGCTGATTCCGGCCCGATCTGAACGGCGTGGTGGATGCGGTCATAGCTGGCAATCGAACCGCCTCCCGCACCCAGCGTCAGCAGGTGGATCATGGGAACCGATACCAGCCAGCGGCCGATGGTTGGCTGGAAGTCGTAGTGCTTGACGCCGCCTTCCGGGACCAGGCCGATGTCGAAGGACGTACCGCCCATATCCGTCGAGATCACATTTCCCAAGCCGGTGCTGTCAGCCAGGTGCTGGGCAGCGCCGACGCCGGCGATGGGGCCGGAGTGGATGGTCTGCAGGGCATCCGTCGAGTTGGACTGCGCCATACCGCCCGAGTTGTGGATCACCAGCATGGGCTTGTCGTAACCGGACGTACGCAGGTTGTTGGACAGCTGCCCCAGCGCGTGGAACATGATCTCGTGCAGGAATGCGTCCACGATGGTCGACGTCGCACGGACGTACTCGCCTTTTCGGCCCGACACCTGGCTTCCCAGCAGGACGGGGATGGCACCGAGCTCGTGGGCCGGGTACTCGTCCAGGATGATCTCCAGGATCTGCTGCTCATGGACCGGGTTCTCGGTCGAGTTGACCAGGGAGACCACGATCGCTTCCGCTCCGGCGTCCACGAGTTCGCGCACCTGGGTGCGGACATCGTCTTCCATCAGCGAAACGACCACCTTGCCGGCCGAGTTGATCCGCTCCTTCACCGACCGGATCAGGGCGCGGGGCACAAGCGGGTCCGGGCGGGTGGCATCGGGCATGTTCTGCTGCTTGGAAGGGTCCAGTCCTTCGCCGTAGCCACGGCCGCGGGAGAGCGGGATGGTGTCCTCGAAGCCGTGGGTGACCAGCGCCCCCACACGAGGGCCTTTGCCTTCGATCAGGGCGTTGGTGCCAAGGGTGGTGGCATAGCGGACGGAGTCGACTTCCTTCAGGACGAGGTCCCGGTCCAGGCCGGCGCGTGAGCAGGCGAGGTCGAGTGCTTCATTGAAGCCCTGGGCCAGGTTGTGGTGCGTTGTGAGCGCCTTTGCTTCAACGTACTGGTCTTCCCAGGCAAAAAAACAGTCGGTAAATGTGCCGCCGATGTCGACGGAGATTCGTTTCATGACCAGTGGTCTCCTTTATTCCAAGTACTAGCTGAACGAATGGGGGGAATGGTTGTGGGTGTTGTATGAGCCGAGGGCCGGGGTGAAATCTGCGACCGCTTCTTCGCCGGGTCCGTAGTTGATGACGGCCTCAGGCTTGGTGCCCCGCTTGATCCATGTTTCGCGGAGCGAGTCGATGTCCCACAGCATGTCCACCGTGGGCGGGTGTCCCGGCGGAACATACTCTGTTTCCAGCTGCGTTCCGCAACCCGGGCAGTAGAACTCGAGAATCCTGCAGAATGTGGGGTCCGGAGCGAAGGTGAATTCGTACTTCTCCGGGTCCAGGATCGACTGGTGGATTTCAGTGGGGTCCCGGTCGTAGACCAGTGTCCCCTCCTTGTAGTTGCCTCTGGCCTCGCCGAGGTCCTGGTTACAGACCTTGCAGTTCCACCGCTCGGTGTCGAGATCGATGATCAGATATTCCGTCATTGGAATTCGCATAGCGTGTCTCACCTGTTTTCTTGCTGGTAGTTTGGGGTCACTTCTGGAGGGTGTCTGTGAGCATGAGGTCACCGGAGACCGTCACGTCGAAGACCCAGCCATGCGGCACACGGGCCGTGAAGTAGGGGCCTTCGACGATTGCGGGGCCCGGCGCCGAAGCCCCGGCCGTCTGGCCGTCCAGCTCGAAGACCTGAACTTCGTCCACCTTGTCCACGGCGGAGCGGACCTTTCGGGTGGAGGCGGCGACGGCGGGCGTCTTCGCCACTGCTTCGGCCCGCCTGATGGATGCGTGCGGCAGTTCGTACCGGGCGGTCAGGGTCAGCATGGTGTTGTGTCCGCTGGCGCCGGGCTGCGGATCGGAAGCCAAATACGGCACCTCGGACACCAGCTGGCCTTCGGCGTCTTCGAGCACCACGTTCCATTCGAGCCGGCATTCGTCAATTTCGTGGCCCTCCTGGAACATGTCCCGGGTCGCCCGGGCCAGCAGCATCGCCTGGGTTTCGCCGAAGTTTTCCGCGTCCATTCCCGCGACATTCGCCTCGTAGGTCTGCGCAATGTCGGAAAAGCCGATTCCGAAGGCGGAGAAGACCGCGGCCATCTTGGGCACCAGGACACGGCGGACGCCGGCGATCCGGGCGGCGCCACAGGCACTCATCGGTCCGGCGCCTCCGAACGCAGCAACTGTTGTGGCGTCCGCAGCCTCGACGTCGGGGGCAAAGGACTGCGACATACGTTCGAAGTAGGCGGCCTCCATCCGGATCAGGGCGTCATTCAGGGTGATCCCCAAAGGTTCTGCGATGACTTCGGTGATGACTGCGCGGGAGCGTTCCGCGTCAAGGCTGAAACCTCCATCGAGGTAGGTGTCCGGATCGAGGACGCCGAGCAGCAGATTTACGTCCGTGATTGTGGCCTGCTTGCCCCCAAAACCAAAACAAGCTGGACCCGGTGCAGCTCCGACGCTCTCGGGGCCGACGGTAATGACGCCGTGGCGAAGGGCAATGATGGAACTGCCCCCCACGCCGCTGGAATGGACGTTGCTCATCTCGAATGACACCGGGACTCCCTGGATGGCGCCCCTGCGGTCCGTCGAGATGGTCGAGTGCTTGACCGAGCCGACGTCGGTGGTGGTGCCGCCGACGTCGATCATCAGAACGTGCGCGAGGCCATACGCCTCCGAGAGGGCCTTGGTTCCTTCCAGCCCGCCGCGCGGACCGGAAGAGTAGGTCTTCAACGCGACGGACTTGGCCACCCGTGACGAGGCCCCGTCGTTGCGGTAGATGAGGAGCGGGTTCTTGACCTTATGGTCCCGCAGCCGGTGCTCGGTGCTGTAGAGGAACCGCTCCATGGTGGGATGCAGGAAGGAGTTGATGATTCCGGACCACACCCGGCGGGCCTGGACGGTGTCGGGCGTGAACTCCCAGGAGAACAACATGGGTACCGAGCCCAGCAGGTGCCGGGGGAACTTCCGGAGCAAAACGCCTTTGACGGCCTTCTCCTTGTTGCGGTCGGCCATGGCGATGACCAGCCGCGCGGCGCCGTCGGTGGTCAGCCGGTTGACGTGCTTCACAATTTCCTGGGCGAGCTCTTCCACGTCCTGTTCGGCGTGGATGACTGCCACCCGCGTCCCGACGAGGTCTTCAAACAGCTCAGCGGCCGCCCCGCCCTTGCGGAGCTCTCCGGCCAGCGTGGGGCTGTCAGTGAGGATGCCAATCCGGGGACCCTTGCGCTCCACGAGGGCATTCGTTCCCTGGGTGGTGGAGTACCGGATGTGACGGGTTGAGTGCAGAAGCCCGGGGAGATCCTCTTCGCCGAAGATTTCCTTGGAAGCTTTGGCCATGCCGTCGAAGAGACACTGGGAGAGGTCAAAGGGCGTCGTGAGAGTCTTCGTGAACGAAAAATTCTCACCGTCCCAGACGCAGATATCGGTCAGCGTCCCACCGTTGTCGATGTTAATGAGCCGTTCCATTGATACTCCTTTGTATGTTGAGGCGCGGTGACACCAGCGGCGAATTCCTCAACTTGCGACTGTGATCCAAGCCACATTGAGGACTGGTCTCAGTGTGGCTCAGCAGCCGGAGTGGCCCGCAACCACCTGACCGGGTGGACTATTCGGGGCCGGGGCGACTACCCGGGTGGGTGGCGGACCTGGGGCATAAAGCAACGCGGGGTCAGATACAGCCGGTGCCGGGCGTCGGAATGGGCCGTATCTGACCCCGCGTTGGGGTGGTGTTGGGGTCAGGCGTAGTTGTAGAAGCCGCGGCCGGTCTTGACTCCCAGCCAGCCCTTGGCGATGTATTCCTCCAGCATGGGGGCCGATCTGTTCTCAATCCCGGCCAGCTCGCAGTAGTGGTTCTCGATGTCCAGGACCACATCCAGGCCCACCTCGTCCATGAACCGGAATGGAGTGGTTTCGGATTTGAAGAGGTCGGCGAACAGGGCGTCCACGTCCTGCGGCTCCGCGACGCCCTCGGCCACGACCAGGAGCGATTCGCGCTTGATGGCTGCCCAGATCCTGTTGAGGATGAAGCCGGTACTCTGCTTGCGCACCCGGTGCGGGACCAGCGCGTACTTGGGCAGTTCGGCCATGAGCAGCTCGATGATCCGCGGATCGGTGTGGCCGCTGGACATCAGCTCGACCGATCGCACGTCCGGCGGCATGTAGAAGTGCATGTTCAGGACCCGCTCCGGGCTGCTGACTCCGCCGATGAACTCGGAGGAAGAAAATGACGAGGAATTGCTGGCGAGGACGGCGTCCGGGGCGGCCAACTGGTCAAGGTCCGCAAAGATCGCCTGCTTCAGGCCAAGCTTCTCAGGGACCGCCTCGACCACCAGCCACGAATCCCGGAGGGCCTCGGCGAGATTGTCCCTCGCCGCGAGCCGGACCGCCGGGCTGCCGCCAAGCTCCTCCACGGCGCGGTGGCGCTGCGTGGCGATGTATTCGATCGCGGCGGTGGCCACGGCAAGGTCTGTGTCGTAGACACGCACCTCGGCACCTTGGAGCGAAAGCATCAAGGCGATGCGCCGGCCCAGGGTTCCGCCGCCGATGACGGTCATGGGCCGGTCCGTGATGTTGGCGGGGAGCGTGTAGGCCATGTCAGTTCCTTTCGGGAGGCTGCCGACGATGCAGCGGCCAGGCTGATGCGTATGTGCTGGCGCCCTTTGCGATCAGTACTTTGCGATCTATCCAAGGGCAGGGACGGCGGCAAGCACAAGGGCCGGCCGGCCGGGAGGACTAAACTCGGTCCAAGCCTGCCCACCCCCATGCGAGGAGCCTTCATGCGCGCCACCATCATCCACGCCCCCGGTGACATCCGGGTCGAAGACCGTGCCTACCCCACCGTCCAGCTGCCCACCGACGCCGTCGTGAAAGTCACCGCGTCCTGTGTCTGCGGCTCCGACCTGTGGCCCTACCGGGGCGTGCGGCCAACCCGCCGGCCCACCGCGATCGGACACGAGTTCATCGGCACCGTGGAGAGCGTCGGCTCCGGGATTACCAGCCTCGCCGTCGGCGACCTCGTGATCGCACCGTTTGTGGTCAGCTGCGGGGCCTGCCCCCAGTGCCTCAACGGTGTCACCGGGGCCTGTGACCATCTCGCCGGCTGGGGCGGCAAGGACGACACCGGTCACGCGATCGACGGCGGCCAGGGCCAGGCGGTCCGCGTCCCGCTGGCCGACTCCACGCTGGTCAAGGTTCCCGGAATCACCGAGCCCGACGATGCCCTCCGGAAGAGCCTGCTCACACTGTCCGATGTGATGGCCACCGGCCACCACGCGGCCCTCGCCGCAAAGGCCGGCCCGGGCCGGACCGTCGTGGTGGTGGGCGACGGCGCCGTCGGACTCTGCGGGGTGCTGGCCGCCAAGCGGCTCGGGGCGGAACGGATCATCGCAATGTCCCGCCACGCCGACCGGCAGGCGATCGCCCGGGAGTTCGGCGCCACCGACATCGTGGAAGAGCGCGGGGACGACGGCGTCGCCAAAGTCCGCGAGCTCCTCGGCGGGGTACTGGCCGATTCCGTGCTGGAGTGCGTCGGGACCAAGGAATCCATGGACCAGGCGCTGCACAGCACACGCCCGGGCGGCGCGCTGGGCTTTGTCGGCGTCCCCACCGGCGGCAGCGAGGTCCCGCTGCGCTACCTCTTCGACACGAACATCTCCATCGGCGGCGGCATGGCCCCGGCCCGGACCTACATCCCGGAGCTGCTGGCGGACGTCCTCGACGGCACCATCAATCCGGGCCGGGTTTTCGACGTTGTGATGCCGCTGGAGGAAGCCGCGGAGGCCTACCGCGCCATGGACGAACGGCGTGCCATCAAGGTCCTGCTGACCCCCTGACGGCACGCCCGACGGCGGCGGGCACGGAAATTGCCGGGTCTCATGTACTGGCTCTTGTTCTGGCTCTTGTCCTGCTAAGGCGCTGGGTCTAGCGTGAAGCGCATCAGCATCCGCCGCCGTCGAGGAGCCGTCATGGCCAGGTTCGTGCAGATCATTGAATTCCAGACCTCCCGCATCGAGGAAATTGAGGCCCTGGGCCGGCCGTCCCGGACCGAGGGAAGCACAGCGCCCACCTTCCGCCGGATCCTGGCCACTGCGGACCGCGACCGCCCCGGTACCTATCTCACCATTGTCGAGTTCGAGTCCTACGACTCGGCGATGGAGAACTCCGCCCGGCCCGAGACCTCCGACTTCGCCGCACGGATGGCGGCCCTCTGCGACGGGCCGCCGGTGTTCCGCAACCTGGACGTGATGTGGGAGGACACCGGCGCTCCAGCGGACCTTCCGTAGGAGCCGGCCATGGACTCTGCACCTGATGAACCGTCCGCGCAGACCGTGGACCCGCTCGTGCTGGACCTCGGCGGGACAGGCACGGTTCCCCTGCGGCTCGTGGGGGGCAAGGCCCTCAATCTCGGCAAGCTCGTCGCGGCCGGGTTGCCGGTGCCGCGCGGGTTCTGCCTGACCACCGTCGCCTACGAACTGGCGGCTCCGCCCGGACTTGGCGCCCTCGCTGCCGAACTCGACGCGATCAGCTCCGCGACAGGGCTGCCAGCGGCCGGCGCGGACTCCGCAGAAGCCGGCGTGGACCCCGCGGCCCTGGGCACGGTTGCCGGGCGGACCAGGGCGTTGATCGGGGAGACACCGATCCCGCCCGCGGTCGACGCCGCCGTCCGCTCCGCCTACGCGGGAATGGGCGGAACCCTGCCGGTGGCGGTCAGGTCCTCGGCCACGGCCGAGGACCTGCCATTCGCCAGTTTCGCCGGCCAGCAGGACTCCTACCTCGACGTCGTCGGCGCCGACGCCGTGGTGGAGGCGGTCCGGCGCTGCTGGGCGTCCCTCTGGAGCGACCGGGCGGTGGCGTACCGGTCCGCCAACGGGATCAGCAACCGCGACGTCCGGCTCGCCGTCGTCATCCAGGCCATGGTCGACGCCGCCACGGCAGGGGTGCTGTTCACCGCAAACCCCGTCACCGGCACCCGGACGGAGACGGTCATCAACGCGAGCCCGGGCTCGGGGCAGGCCGTGGTCTCGGGAGCCGTCAACCCGGACCAGTTCGTGCTGGAGACAGCATCCGCCAAGGTGAGGGCGCGGACGCCGGGCGGGACGCACCCCGGACGGAGCGCGGGCCTGAGCAACCCCCAGCTGCAGGAGCTCACGGCGCTGGGCGACGGTGTCCAGCGTCTTTTCGGGGCGCCGCAAGACATCGAATGGGCGATCGACGCCGGCGGCAAGGTCTGGCTCACCCAGTCGCGCCCGATCACCACGCTGTATCCGTTGCCCGAACCCTCGCCCGAGGACGCCGCGGCCGGCGCCGCGGCCCCGACCCGGGTGTACCTCTGCGGCACCCTGTTCCAGGGGCTGACCCGGCCGATCACCCCGATGGGGCTGGCCGTCCTCGAGGTGATGCGGAACAGCAAGGGACCCTGGCGGTATGTCAACCCCGGGCTGCGGATGTTCGTGGACCTCACAGCAGTGGTCCGCAACAAGGCCGGCCGCGCCTACCTGCTGCGGGTGCTCCCCCTGGCGGACGGCAGATCCGGTGCCGTGATGCCGGCATTGCTCGAGGACCCCAGGTTCGCCCTCATCGAGCACTCATTCCGGGACTCCCTCCGCAAAGCCGCTGCCAGGCGCAGGCTCCCGCAACCGCCCCGGCGCACCGGCGACACGGAACAAGCGGACATCTTCGTCCTCCTGCTGCGGCTCATTCCCGCCATGCTCCGGCCCGCTTTCCGTCCCGCCGCTGAGCTGCGCCGGGCGAAGAAGTACGGGAAAGAGCTCGAATCCCAGCTCTCGCTCGCCGAACCCGCCAGCGCCGTCCAGCGGCTTGACTACACCCGGCAGATTCTCGACCGGACCATTAACGGGCTGATCCAGGCCACCCTGCCGGGGCCGTCCGCCGGCTACATCATGCTGGCCGTGGCCCGCCGGCTGCTGCGCGGCATCGCCCCGCCCCGCGAGCTGGAAGCTGTCCTGCGCGGGCTCCCGCACAACATCACAACCGAGATGGACCTGGAACTCTGGCAGCTCGCCGTTTCCATCGGAGACGACCCCGTCTCGCGCGGGGAGTTCCTGGCGAAACGTCCCGAGGAGTTGTCCGCCCAATACCTCGCCGGGAAGCTGCCGCCCCAAGCCCAGGCCGGGGTGCGCGGCTTCCTGGCCCGCTACGGACACCGCGCCGTGGCCGAGATTGACCTCGGCATGCCCCGCTGGGCCGAGAAGCCCGTCCACATCCTTGGCATGATCTCCAACTACCTCCACGTCGAGGACCCGGAACAGGCCCCCGACCGGCAGTTCGCCCGGGCTGCCGAACATGCGGAGGACCGGATCCGCAGCCTGGTGGACCGGACACGGGTCCGGAGCCCCTGGCGCGCCCGGGCGCTGGAGCTTAGTTTGCGCCGTGTGCGGCAACTGGCGGGACTGCGCGAACTGCCCAAGTTCTACATCGTGCTGATACTGGGCGAGATGCACCGGCAGCTTGCGCGGATCGGCGCGGACATGGTCTCGGCAGGCACCATCGCGGCCGCCGATGACGTGTTCTTCCTCGACTTCGACGAGATCCGGGTGGGCCTGCGCGGCGCCGACCTGCACGGTATCGTCGCGGACCGCCGCCGGCTGTACGACGTTGAACTGCGACGACGGCGTATCCCCCGGCTGCTGCTGTCCGACGGCACCGACGTCGAGGCCGCCATGATGGCGAAGTCGCCGGTGTCCGGTGCCGTGACCGGGACACCGGCGTCGGCGGGCACCGCCACCGGTCGGGTCAGGGTGATCCTGGACCCGGTCGGCGCCCACCTGGAACCCGGCGACATCCTCGTGGCCCCGTCGACGGACCCCGGCTGGACCCCGCTGTTCCTGACTGCCGGCGCACTCGTCATGGAAATGGGCGGGGTCATCTCCCACGGGGCCGTGGTGGCGCGTGAGTATGGCATCCCGGCCGTCGTGGGCGTTCCGGACGCCACCACGCGGCTGCGGACCGGCCAGACGGTGACCGTCGACGGCGCCGCCGGCACCATCAAGGTGGAGCCGTGAGAGCGGCGACGCAGGGCAGGCTGGCCTCACAGGTGTAGCACAGTTGTGCCAGATAGAATTGGACCATGACCACACCGGCCTACCAGCCAACGCACCATGAGTCGTCCGTGCAACGGCCGCAACAGTCCGGCGGCACCTTCGCCCTGGCCCGCAAGGCACGGAACGTCCTGCGGAGGGTTCCGGTGTGGACCTGGCGGGTGCTGATGCACTCGGTGAAGGCCAGCGAGAACTCCCGCTTCAACGTCGACCCGATTACCGGCGTCGAATATTTCCACGACATCGATTTCGTCGGCGACGGCATCCGGGCGCACCGCCTCGACGTCATCACCCCCCCTATGACCGCGGGCACCACAGCAGCGGACACAACTGCAGCAGGCACCGCTGCAGCGGGTTCCGCGGCAACCGGTTCCGGTCCGGGACCGCTGCCCGTCTACGTGTACTTCCACGGCGGCGGCTGGACGTCCGGGGACAAGGCCTCACTGACCAAGTACTGCGCGAGCCAGGCCCAGGGCGGCATGGTGGTGGTCAACGTGAACTACCGGAAGGCCCCGCGTTTCCATATGGCCCACGTCCTGGCGGATGCCAACGCCGCACTCACCTGGGTCCGGCCGAACATCGCCGGCTATGGCGGCGACGGATCGCGGATCGTACTCGGCGGCGACTCCGCCGGCGGCCAGATCGCAGCCCTCCTGACCGCAGCCAGCTTCCGGCCGGAACTGGCACGGCACCACGGCCTGACCCCGGCCGTGCCTGCGTCCGATTTCAAGGGCCTGGTCCAGCACTGCAGTGTGGTGGACTTCTCCGTCTTCTTCGACAAGGGCTTCGTGCTGAGCCTGAACTTCATCCGCATGCTGCTGCCCAGCTTCCGCTCCGGAGGAAGGCACGCCGGCTCCGGGCCCAGCCGGCTGGAGGCCCTCCGCAAGGGCGCAGGTTTCCTCTCCCCCATCGAATGGCTGGATTCCCGTTTCCCGCCGGTCTTTGTCACCACCTCGGAACGGGACTTCTTCTACGCCGCCAACATGAACTTCATTGCCCGGCTGCGCGAACATTCCGTCCCCGTGGACAGCCTCATCTACGGCTGGGACAGCGCCAATACCGAACACACCTGGCAGCAAAACTACCGCTACCCGGAATCCCAGGAAGTGTACCGCCGGCTCCATGCCTTCGTGCGCAAGGTAGCCTGAGCGCCGCAACTCCGGCCGGACCGGCCCCGGCCGCACGCGCGCGGGGCTATGTTTAGTCCATGGTGTCTGCCGACAGCAACGCACAGAACGATCCGGAACCCGAGGGGTTCGGGTCGGCGCTGATTGACGAAGCCGCCCGCCGGGATGCCGCCCTGGGCGACGTGGACTGGGTCGCTGTGCCCGACGGCGCTGTGCGGGGTACGTTCGACGGCCCCAGCGGCCCCCTCGCCACCCTCTCCATGGGCACACCCGGAAACCCGCGGGTGCTCCTGGTCCCCGGTGCCACGGGTTCCAAGGAAGACTTTGTCCTGATGCTGCCCGAACTGGCCTCGGCAGGGTTTTTTGTCCTGAGCTATGACATTGCCGGCCAATATGACTCCGCCGCGGCGGGTCCCGAAAACCTCTCGCCTCCCCGCACCCACTACGACTACGACCTCTTCACCAATGACCTGATCGCCATGCTCGACGCCGAAGAAGGTGCCGCGCACGTCGTCGGGTATTCCTTCGCCGCGATCGTCGCCCAGCTTGCCTTCACGCGGCGTCCGGACAAGTTCCGGAGCCTCACCCTGCTCAGCTGCCCGCCGGAGCCGGGGCAGTGCTTCCGCGGGGTCCAGCGCATCGGCCGCTTCAGCGGCCGGGCCAGTCCGCGGGTCGGCGCCGCGCTGATGATCTGGGGTATCCGCATCAACGTCGTGCACGTCCCGCCCAACCGGATACGGTTCGTGAAACACAGGTTCCGCTTCACCCGCCGGAGCTCCGTGCGAGACATCTTCGGGCTGATGCAGCACGCGCCCGATCTCAGGGCCGCACTGGCCGCGGCGTCCCTCCCGAAGTTTGTCGCCGTCGGCGAACATGACCTCTGGCCGCTGGCGCTGCACCACCGCTTCGCACAGTCGATCGGCGCGCGCATCGCGGTCTACCGCGGCGGGCACAGCCCGAGTGAGACCTCGCCGTACCAAATGAGCCGCGATCTGATCGCGCTCTACGGGTCCGCCTAACGCGGATGGTCCCGTTCCCATTGCCGCCGCCGCCGGCGCCGCTGGAACGGCGGCTCCTGCCGGAACTCGACACCAAAGGTGGTCCACGCCATCGACAGCCGGCGCCCGACGGCGTGCCAGCTTGCCAGCGGCCGTGCGGAGACCTGCACCTGCAGCGAGAGGTCGCCGATCACCGTGACTTCGGGCGGGATCTGGTAGGAAATGTCCAAATCATCGTGGACGAGCGGGAAGCCGCGGTGGACGGAGCCGCGGATGCGGTCCCAGACGTCCGACCACATGGCGAAGTTCGAGCCAAACAACGGCGGATGCCCCAGCAGCCAGCCGATGGCCCAGAAATATCCGGCGATGTAGACGCTCCGGCCCACCCAGCGGGCGAAGGGGCTCTCCCCATAGAAATCCCCCGGACCGGAAACGGCGGATAGCGGGCCGGCCTGCTGCAGGATCGCTTCAACCCGCTCGAGCCAGTCATCGGGCGGGATCGAGTCCGTGTCCAGCCGGGCAATCAGTTCGAAGCGGGCTTCGTCGAAGCCGTGCGCCGTGGAGGCGGCGATCCCCGGGAGTTCGACGGCGATCCGCCGGGCGCCCGCGGCGGCACAAATCTCTGCGGTGTTATCCGTGCTGGCGTTGTCCACGACGACGATTTCGTCGGCCGGACGGGTCTGCCGGGCGAGTGCGGCCAGGCACACGGCCAGCATCTCAGCGTCGTTACGGGTGGGGATCACCACCGAGATTGTTGTCATATTGCCCCGACTATAGTCCCGGCATGCGGGGAAATGCCCCCGTTGGCCTCTTGCACCATGGCCTCCGGACCCGTAGGTTGGGCAACAGCGGACGAATGTCTCCGCAGCCGTTGGCCTCCGGGCCGCCGGAGATCAGCAGCATTTCAGAAGGATATGGCATGGCTACAGGCACAGTTAAATGGTTCAACGCCGAAAAGGGTTTTGGCTTCATTGCCCCGGATGACGGGTCAGCCGACGTTTTCGCCCACTACTCGGCAATCGCCAGCAGCGGCTACCGCTCACTGGACGAGAACCAGAAGGTCGAGTTCGACGTCACCCAGGGCCCGAAGGGCCCGCAGGCTGAGAACATCCGCCCGCTCTAAATACTCCGGATAGCAGCACCGGCCAGCCGGCCGCCATGCTTTCCCCAAGACCACAAACGCCCCCCTCGAGGATTCCTCGGGAGGGGCGTTTGTCGTTGCGGCGTGGTGACGTCAGCCGACGTGGACCCAGGGCCGCCTGGTCACATCGGTTTCCGCTTCCCGCAGCACTTCGCGGGTCACGGGAGCGATCTCGCCCTCACCGAACGCGAGGAACCGCAGCAGATTGGTGACCGGGTTGCCTTCGGTCCAGCGGAAGTAAATGTGCGGCATCAGGCCGGTCACGTCGCGGATGTGGAGCAGGACCGAGGCGATCGTATTCGGAACCACGGGTCCGTGGACTTCCAGGATCCGGTAGCCGTGCCGGGTGATGCCGCGGACCGCCAGCTCCGTCTCGAAGTCGGAGGAATCGTCCACGACCACTTCGAGGAAGAGAGCGCGGTAGTCCAGCGGCAGGTGGCTGACCTCGATTGCGGAGTCGAGTTTCTGCCGGTAAGCCTCCGGGCTCAGCCGGAGCGGCTCATGGGCGATGATCCGGATGGGACCGTCCAGTTCGTCGGACATGAATTCCAGCGCCGCACGGTCCAGATGCACGCGCGTGGCGTGCAACTCAAAGGACCGCCCGACCCGCGACAACAGCGAGATCACAATGATCCCCAGGATGAAGACCGACGCGATCCGGATGCCTTCCGGCCGTTCAATGATGTTGGCAACGGTGGTGTAGATGAACAACACGGCAATAACGCCGAACCCGACTGTGCGTTTGCGTTGCCGCTTACGCCGGGCCGAGAGCGTCACGGCCACCGCGGCCGACGTCATCAGCACCAGCACGCCGGTGGCGTAGGCGCCGCCCTGGGCGTCGACGTCGGCGTCGAACAGCCAGGTGATCAGGAACCCAACCAGCATGAACACCAGCACCAGCGGCCGGACCGCCCGGGCCCAGCCGGGAGCCATGCCGTAACGGGGCAGGTAGCGGGGCACCAGGTTCAGCAGCCCCGCCATGGCGGAGGCTCCCGCGAACCAGAGGATCGCGATGGTGCTGATGTCATAGACGGTGCCGAAGCCCACGCCCAGGTACTCGTGGGCAAGGAACGCCAGGGCGCGTCCGTTGGCTTGGCCGCCGGGCTGGAATTCCTGCGCCGGGATGAGCACCACCGTGGTGAAGCTGCTGACGATCAGGAAGCTGCTCATGATGACAGCCGCCGTCGTCAGCAGCTTCCGGGCGCCATGGATGCGTCCGGCGGGGTTGTCCTCGGTGTCGCTCACGTCTCCCCGGATCTGCGGCATGACGGCCACTCCCGTCTCGAACCCGGACAGGCCGAGGGCGAGCTTGGGGAAAACGAGCAAGGCAAAGCCGACCGCCAGCAGCGGGTTCCCGTGCGATGTGGAGATCGCCTGCCACCAGTTGTCCACGGCAACAGGGTGGGTGAACACCTCAAAGACCGAAACGGCCAAAACCACCAGGTTCAGGCCCAGGTACACGGCGACCAGGACGACGGCGACGCCGATGGCCTCCTTGAAGCCGCGGAGGAAGACAGCACCCAGCATGGCCAGGAGGAAGAGGGTGACCGGCACGTTCTGGCCCTGCAGCCAACCGGGGGCCATCGGGTTCTGGATCAGGTGCGCCGTGGCGTCCGCCGCCGACAGTGTCATGGTGATCATGAAGTCCGTGGCGGCGAAACCCAGCAGGACCAGGACGAACAGTTTTCCGCCCCAGCGCGGCATCAGCCGCTCGAGCATCGCAATGGAGCCCTCGCCGCGGTGGCTTTCGCCCGCCACGCGCCGGTAGACGGGCAACGCGCCCAGCAAGGTGATGAGGACAAGCACCAGGGTCGCGAGCGGCGAGATCACGCCCGCGGCGAGCGCGGCGATCGCCGGCTGGTATCCCAGGGTGGAGAAGTAGTCGACGCCGGTCAAACACATGACCTGCCACCAGGAGTGTTTTTTCTCGTGGGCCGTGGGCACGCCGCCCGGGCCCTGGTGGCTTCCCTTGCTGTCCTGCAGTCCGAAAAGGAGCCAGTTCCGCACTGTCGTTTTGGGTCGTGGCCTCGGCGCCGACGGGTCTGCCGGCGGCCTGCTCAGCGTGGTCATGTCTTCCTTCCCTCACGGCGCGGTTTTATCATCCGGGGCACGCGCCGCCCCCAGTTGTGAAACTAGCAGTGGCCGGCGGCAGCACCCCAGCTGGGACAGGGATCTTGACGAATCCTTGACACAGCCCTGCCCTGCTGGATTGGACCTGAACTGCAAGAATGACTCCATGGCACGTGGAACGCTGCGCATTTTCCTGGGGTCAGCACCTGGTGTCGGTAAGACCTACGCGATGCTCCGCGAGGGGCACCGGCTGCGGGAGGCCGGCGAGGACGTCGTCGTCGGGTTTGCCCGTGAACGCGGCCGCCGCGATACGCGGGCCCTGTTGGCCGGGCTCGAGCTCATCCCGGCCAGGCGGGTCCCGTATCTGGGGCTTCAGCTCGAAGAGCTGGACATGGACGCGGTCATGCACCGCAGGCCGGCCACGGCCATCGTGGATGAGTTTGCCCACACCAATCCCCAGGACAGCCGGAACACCTGCCGGTGGCAGGACATCGACGAACTGCTGGACGCCGGCATCAACGTCCTGTCCACCCTGGATATCCAGAATCTCGCATCGCTCAGCGACGTCGTCAGCGCCATCACCGAGGACCGGCCGGGGGAGACGGTTCCTGATGAGATCGTCCGGCGGGCCGCTGAGATCCAGCTGGTGGATATCTCACCGGAACTCCTGCGCCAGCGCCTCGCGGATGGCAGAATCGTCGCTTCCGACAGGGTCGATGCGGCTCTGTCGAACTTCTACCGTCCGGGCAACCTGGCTGCGCTGCGTGAGCTGGCCCTGCTGTGGTTGGCCGACCGGGTGGACGAGGGCCTGGCACGGTATCGGACGGCGAAGGGAATCGACGCCAGCTGGCCGGCCCGCGAGAGGATCGTGGTCGGGCTGCCCGGCGGCCCCGAGGGTGGGATCCTGATCCGCCGGGGCGCCCGCATCCTCAACCGGGTCAGCGGCGGCGATCTGCTGGCGGTGCACGTCCGCGCAGCGGAAACTGTCGCCGCGGAATCGCCGCAGGAACTGGAGGCGCAGCGCCGCCTGGTCCAGGACCTTGGCGGGAGTTACCACGTTGTCACCGGGGAGGATCCGGCCGCCGCCCTGCTGGACTTTGCCCGCAGCGTCAACGCCACCCAGATCGTCCTGGGTATCTCACGCCGCGGCAGCCTGGCCCGGCTGCTGGCTGGCCTCCGTGGCGGACGCACCGGCGCCAGGGTCATCCGGGACGCCGGAGCCATCGACGTCCACATCGTGTCCCGGCCGCCCGCGGGCGAAGCCACGGGAGTGCCCCGGCGCCGGAACCTGGGCCGCGCCCGCGTCACGACAGGATTCGTGATGGCAATCCTCCTTCCCGTCCTGCTTCAGATCCTGCTGGCGGTGAACCCGGACAAGAACCTGGCCGCAACCGTCCTGGTCCAGCTCACCGGCTCCGTCGCCGTGGCACTGGTCGGTGGCCTGTGGCCGGCAATCCTCGCTGCGCTTTGGAGCAGCCTGCTGGTCAACTACTTCTCCACCCCGCCGGTCGGCAACCTGACCATCAGCGATTCGCAAAACGTGCTCGCCCTGCTGGTGTTCGTCGGGGTGTCCGCCGCAGTGGCCACCGTTGTGGACGTGTCTGCGCGGCGTTCCAAGGAAGCGGCCCTCGCCAAGGCGGAAGCAGCCACTCTCGCGGACCTCACGCGCGGGGCTGCCGGTTCGCAGGACACGGTTGCGGGTTTGCTGGAGCAGGCCCTCGACGTGTTCCAGGTCCGGGGCGCCGCCCTCCTGAGCTGCGCTGAGGACGACGGACTGCGCGCCGGCAGCGGGGTGGCTGCCCGATCCGGCGAGGGCTCCCGCCCGAACTGGCGGCTGATCGCCAGCGCGGGCGACGTTCCGGCCTTCAGCTCCGCCGATGGTGACAGCCCCGGCACGGCAGGCACCGAGGGTGACAACGTGGAACGGATCGATGCCACCACCTGCCTGGTCCTGTCGGGCCGGGTAATGCCGGCCACCGACCGGCGGCTGCTCGGCGCCTTCGGCGTCCATGTGGTGGCGCAGCTGGAACGCCAGCAACTGCTGGCCAGCCGCTCGGAAGTCCTGAAACTCGCTGAAGGCAACACGATGCGGACCTCGATCCTCCGTGCCGTCTCACATGACCTCCGGACTCCGCTGGCCGGAATCAAGCTCGCGGTGGGGGGACTCCGGCAGGACGCCGTCCGGTACACCCTCGAGGAGGAGCAGGAATTGCTGGCGACCATCGAGGACTGTTCGGACCGGCTGGAGGTGCTGGTGGGGAACCTGCTGGACATGTCCCGGATCACGTCGGACTCGATCAGGCCGCTGTTGCGGCCCGTGCGCTGGTACGACGTCATTCCCGGCGGACTGCACGGGATCTCCCCGGACCGCGTGCGCGTCGAACTCCCCGCCAACATGCCCGAGGTCGAGGCGGACGAGGGCATGCTCGAGCGGGTCATTGCGAACATCGTGGAGAATGCCGTCAAGTACGCACCGGCATCCGATATTGTCCTGACCGGTTCCTCCGGCGGCTTGAGCCCGGCGGGTTTGGGCGGCCGCCCTGCCGGTGAACTGCGCATCATCGACCACGGAACGGGCATACCGGCGGAGCGGGTCGTGGACATGTTCCGTCCCTTCCAGCGCCTCGACGATGCGACGCAGGCAACCGGTGTGGGACTAGGCCTCGCCGTGGCCAAGGGCTTCACGGAGGCGATGGGCGGCAGGCTGACCGCCGAAACGACGCCCGGCGGCGGCCTGACCATGGTGATCAGCCTCCCGCTGTCCGCCGGCATCCCGTTCCAGGCAGAACCCGATCAGGCCCCACTGGAGCCGCAATCAGCAGTCATCGGCCGCCACCACGCACCGCCGATCCTCTCGTCGGGGACGGACCCGGTATGACCTCCGTACTGGTAGTCGATGACGACACCTACCTGCTCCGGGCCCTGCGGATCACGCTGCAGGCCCACGGCTACGACGTCGCCACCGCTGCGGACGGGCGCTCGGCGCTCCTGGCTGCCCAGCAGCACCCGCCGGCCCTGGTGATCCTGGACCTGGGGCTGCCTGACATGGACGGCTCGGCCGTGCTCCGGCAGCTCCGCGGCTGGAGCACGGTGCCGGTGCTGGTGCTGTCCGCCCGCCATGGTTCCGAGGACAAGGTGGAGTCGCTCGACGCCGGTGCCGACGACTACATCACCAAGCCGTTCGGGCTCGAGGAGCTCCTGGCCCGCCTGCGTGCCCTGCTGCGCCGCAGCGCGGACACGGAGCAGCCGGTGGTCGTCACTACTGAGGCGTTCACCGTGGATCTGGGCAAACGCCGTGTTCTCCGCGAGGGCCAGGATGTCCGGCTCACCCCGACCGAATGGAAAATGCTGGAGGTGCTGGTCCGCAGTCCGGAAAGACTCGTCACCCAGCAGCAGCTCCTGTCCGAGGTGTGGGGGCCGGCCTATGCCAAGGAAACCAACTACCTCCGCGTGTATATGGCCCAGCTCCGGCGCAAGCTGGAACCGGACGCAGCCAGCCCGCGGCACCTGATCACCGAGGCGGGCATCGGCTACCGGTTCGTGCCCTGACCGGTCCCCACCCGGCCCGGCCCGCCTAGACGAACGCGGACTTCCCGGTCACAGCCCTGGCCACAATCAGCGAGTTGATTTCGTAGCTGCCCTCGTACGTGTACAGGATTTCGGCGTCGCCAAAGAGCTTGCCCATCTCGTAATCGCTGCTGATCCCGTTGCCGCCCAGCAGCGAGCGGCCCATCGCCACCGACGCACGTGCCAGCCGGGTGGTGGTGGACTTGGCCATCGCGGCCTGGACCATCTCAAGCTTGCCGTCTTCCTGGATCCTGGCCAGCTGCGCCATCAGTGACAGCGACGCCGAAGCGTTTCCCAGGATCTCGGCCAGCTGCTGCTGGACCAGCTGGAAGCGTGCCAACTCCTTGCCGAACTGCCTGCGCTCCAGCGAGTAGGAACGCGCGACGTCGAACGCCGCCAGCTGGATGCCGGCGGCCTGCCAGCCCACCCAGGCGCGTGAATCGCGCAGCAGTTCGTTGGCTTTGGAAAAGTCCGTGGCCCCGGGGAGCAGGTTGGACTCCGGAATGCGGACCTCGTCGAGCACGATGTCCGCGTTCTGCATGATCCGCAGCCCGATCTTGTTCGCGATCTTCGTGGCCTTATAGCCGGGGCGGTCCGTCTCCACGATGAAGCCCTTGATCTGCTGGTCCGCGACGTCCCGCGCCCAGACCACGGCAAAGTCGGCAATGGTGCCGGCGCCGATCCAGCGTTTGGCGCCGTTGATGACCCACTCGCCGCCCTCCAGCCGCGCGGTGGTGGCCAGCCCGCCGGCAATGTCCGAGCCGTGGTCCGGCTCGGTCAGGGCGAAGGCGCCGATCTGCGTGAAGGCGGTGAGCCCCGGCAGCCACCGTGCCTTCTGCGCCTCGGAACCGAGCTGGTCGATAATGCCGACGATCAGCTCGTTGTGGATCCCCACGAGGGCCGAGAGGGACACGTCGGCGCGGGCCACCTCGACATACATCAGGCCCTTGAAAAGCTTGGATGTCCCGTCCGTCTGCAGGCCGCCGAGGCCGTATTTTCCAAGCTCGGCGAGCAAGCCGAAGGGGAACTCCTCACGGTTCCAGTAGTCGATGGAGGCCGCACGGATCCGGGACTGGAGGAAGTCACGGATTTCCTGGTAGCGGGACTGTTCTTCCGGGGACAGCAGATCCACGATGTACATCAGATCGGCGTCCGGGAAGGGCGGCGCTGCCACGTCTTCCCGCACTGTTTCATCCTCAGTGGTCCGCTGTCCGCTGGCACGTCCTTGTGGCTGCACGGGCATGTTTCCCTTCGTACTGATCCGTTCATGAACCGAGCCGGTTCTTCCAAACCCTTGGATGTCCTAGTATATTGCCTAGTGATGGTGATCACTAGGGAACTGGTGGTCACCGGGCAACGGCGCCGGGCTTAAACGGCTGCGCCACCGGACTTCGAAAGGTGCACCATGACCGTCACAGAGGAATTCCGCGCAGCCCGCGACCGTATGCTCGATCTCCGCTTGGACTACGAGGCGGCGCGCAGCGAATTCCAGTGGCCGCGCTTTGAGCACTTCAACTTCGCCCTGGACTGGTTCGACCAGATTGCGGCGGATCCGGCTAAGGCCAACAACCCGGCGCTGGTGATTGTCGAGCAGGACGGCTCTGCTACGCGGCGCAGCTTCGCAGACCTGTCCCGGCGCTCGGCCCAGGTGGCCAACTGGCTGCGCAGCCAGGGTGTACGCCGCGGTGACCGCATGATCGTCATGCTCGGCAACCAGGTGGAACTCTGGGAACTGATGCTCGCCGGGATCAAACTGGGCATCGTCATGATCCCTACGACCACCCTGATGGGGCCGGCCGACCTCAAGGACCGTGTGGAGCGCGGCGGCGCGAACTGGGCCGCCGTCGGGAGTGCCAATATCCGGAAGTTTGACGAGGTTCCGGGCGACTACACGCTGATCGAAATCGGCGGCGACGCCGGCACCGCCGACCTGGACAAAGCCGCCCTGCAGTACAGCGGCTCGGCCGGGTCGGGGGAGGACTTCATCCCGGACGCGCCGACCCTGGCTGACGAGACGCTCTTGCTCTACTTCACCTCGGGCACCACCTCCAAGGCCAAGCTCGTGGAGCACACGCATACGTCCTACCCGGTGGGCCACCTGTCCACGATGTTCTGGATCGGGATGGAGCCCGGCGATGTGCACCTGAATGTGGCGTCGCCCGGCTGGGCCAAGCACGCCTGGTCCAACGTGTTCACCCCGTGGATCGCCGAGGCCTGCGTGTTCATCTACAACTACGAGCGCTTCGATGCCAAGGCGCTCATGGAGCAGATGGACCGCGAATCGGTGACGAGCTTCTGCGCCCCTCCGACGGTCTGGCGGATGCTCATCCAGGCCGACCTGACCCTGCTGAAGAACCCGCCCACCAAGGTGGTGTCCGCCGGCGAGCCGCTCAACGCCGAGGTGATCGACCAGGTCCAGCGCGCCTGGGGACAGACCATCCGCGACGGCTTCGGCCAGACCGAATCCACCGTGCAGATCGCCAACACGCCCGGCCAGCCGATCAAGATCGGCGCCATGGGCAAACCGCTGCCCGGTTACGACGTCGTCCTGGTGGACCCGGCAACAGGTGCGGAGGGCGACGACGGCGAGCTCTGCCTGCGCCTCGACCCCCGCCCCGTTGGACTGACGAAGGCCTACGGCGACCCCGAAAAGACCGCCGAGGCGTTCCGCGACGGTTACTACCACACCGGCGACATGGCCAGCCGGGACGAGCGGGGCATCATCACGTACGTGGGCCGCGGGGACGACGTCTTCAAGTCCTCGGATTACCGGCTGTCCCCCTTCGAGCTGGAAAGTGTCCTGATCGAGCACCCAGCGGTGGCGGAAGCCGCCGTCGTCCCCTCCCCCGACCCGCTCAAGCTCTCGGTGCCCAAGGCGTTTGTGGTCCTGGCCGCCGGCCACGAGCCCGGCCCGGAACTGGCTGAGGACATCCTGCGGTACTGCCGCGACCACCTGGCGCCGTTCAAGCGGATCCGCCGGCTGGAATTCGCCGAGCTGCCCAAAACCATCTCGGGCAAGATCCGGCGCGTGGAGCTGCGGCACAGCGAGGAACTGCGGCACGGCGGAGGGACGGTCCCGGCCGGCCTCGGCACGGAGTACTCCGAAGCCGACTTCCCCGGGCTGAAGAGCCCGGCCGAAAAGCTAGGCTGAACCCTATGAGATTCAGGTCAAGTTGCTGGGAGTGCCGTGGCCACGCCGCTGCCGCGTGATCCGATTGCCGACGCCCGGCTGAACTGGGAGCGGCACGGCTGGTCCGACGTCGCCGCGCCGATGGCTGCCATCACGGCCATCATGCGGACCCAGCAGATCCTGCTGGCCCGGATCGAAGGGGTCCTCAAGCCCTTCGGACTGACGTTTGCCCGGTACGAGCTGCTCGCCCTGCTGAGCTTCGCCCGCAGCGGCGCGCTGCCCATGAACAAAGCGAGCGCGCTGCTGCAGGTCCATCCCACCTCGGTGACGAACGCCGTCGACCGGCTGCAGGGCGCGGGGCTGGTTTTCCGTTCGCCGCATCCCACGGACGGGCGCACCACCCTGATTGAACTCACCCCGGAGGGGCGTACGCTGGCAAAGCGGGCGACGGCGGCACTGAACTCTGACGTGTTCGCCCAGTCCGGCTTCGAGGAGCAGGATGTCGACGAACTGATCCGGATCCTGGGTGCCTTCCGCCGCAACGCCGGCGACTTCAGCGAGTAACCCCGGCCGAAGGGCCCTAACGTAACTGACTTCCCGTCACAACGCGGTGACGGGCTTCCGCGGTACCAGGAGACGACTCATGCAGCCGAACGCCTATTCCCGCCCCGACGACCGGGAGCTGCTCCGCGCGTCCCTGCGGCAGCTCTCCGGCCGGTTCCGGCCGGCCGTGCTCTTCGCCGGGCTGGCCAGCGGCGAACTGCTCCAGCTGACGGACTTCCTCGGCACCGCGACCTCCAGCCTGCACCAGGTGGTCGTGGTTCCGGGCGCGGGCCTCGGCGGCCGCGTCTTCACGCAGCGGCGGCCATTCCTGGTGGAGGACTACATCGCTTCCGAGGGAATCACGCATGAATACGACCTCGCCGTCAGGCGCGAGCGGCTGACCTCCATGGCGGCCGTCCCCGTGGTGGTCCAGGGTGTGTCGCGGGCGGTCCTGTACATCGCCAGCAGGGACAGCGCGCCGCTCGGGGAAAGCGCCGTGTGCGAGGCCATGGAGGCGGCTCTCGAGATTGCGGCGGAGCTCCGGGTCCGGGACGAGATGGACCGCCGGGTCTCGATTATCGACATTGCCCGGGCCGAGCCTGCCCTGGCCCTGGACCGGAGCTGGCTGGAACACGTCCGGGAAGCCCACGCCGGGTTTCGCCGGCAGCCCCGCTCCCCCCAACCAGGGGATCCCCCAAAGCCCGGAACCCGCAGTCTCGATTGACTCGACTCAGATCCCTAGGGACCGGCGACGGGCTCGATAAATGCTGCCTCGTCCACATGCTTCGACGAGGTGTGTGGACCGCCGTCTTCCAGCCCCTGCTTTTCGCGGTTGGGCAGAGCCAGGGTGCAGAGCACACTGAACACGCCGATCCCGGCGAGCAGGTACCCGACGGACCACGCCCCGGACGTGCCGGCCAGCTGGGCCGCCACGAGCGGGACAATGCCTCCACCCACGACGCCGGCGAGGTTGTAGCCCATGCCGGCACCGGTGTAGCGGCACCGGGTCTCGAACAGTTCCGGAAGCAGGGCACCGGCGGGTCCGTAGGCGATGGCGAAGATCACCAGGGTGACGGTCAGGCCGATTCCGAAGGCGAACACGGTGTTCGCACTAAGGATCGGGAAGAGCGCCAGGGACCACGTCACGGCGAGGATGCACGAGGTGGCGATGACCTTCGTCCGGCCGAAGCGATCCGAGAGGATGCCTGAGGCCAGGGTGGCTGCGGCGACGAACAGTGAGGCGACCATGCCCGTGCCCAGCACCTCCACCCGGCTCAGCTGCATGCCGGTGGGGCTCGTGGCTTAGCTGGTGAGGTAGGCGGTGCCGACGTAGAAGAAGGCGAAAAGGAGCGTCAGGGAGCCGCCGGCGAGCAGGATTTCGCGCGGCTGGCGCCTGATCGATTCGAGGATGGGCAGCTTGGTGCTGGTATTGGTGACCTTGGCGGCGTTCTTGAACACCGGGGTTTCCTCGATGCTCAGCCGGACCCACAGGCCCACGAGCACCAGCACGGCGCTGAGAATGAACGGCACCCGCCAGCCAATGGTGATGAAGGCCTCGGACTTGTCTCCCAGCGTGAGGTTGGTGATGAGGAACGTGCCGCTGGCCAGGGCGAAGGCAACTGACGGGCCCAGCTGCGGGAAGGATCCGAAAAGCCCGCGTTTTCCCTTGGGGGCGTATTCGGCCACGAGGAGGGTGGCGCCGGCCCATTCGCCGCCGACGGCGAGGCCCTGCACGAAGCGGAGCACCACCAGCAGGATGGGGGCGGCCACGCCGATGGTGCTGGCGTCGGGGATCAGGCCGATCATCACGGTGGCGATGCCCATCATGAGCAGCGTGGTGATCAGGGTTTTCTTCCGGCCGATCCGGTCGCCGAAGTGGCCGAAGATGATCGCGCCGACAGGACGGGCGAAGAAGGCCACAGCGAACGTGCCGAAGGAAGCGATGGTGCCGGCCGCGGCGCCGAGGGCCGGGAAGAAGACGACCGGAAAGACCAGGGCGGCCGCGGTGCCATAGATGAAGAAGTCGTAGAACTCGATGGTGGTTCCGGCGGCGCTGGCGAAGGCAACCTTACGCAGTGTCTTTCGGCTGGGCGGCGCTTGCAGCCCGGCCGGCGAAGTCGGTGAAACTGAGGTCATGGCAATCTCCTTTGATGACAGCCCCAATGCCAGGCTGCGTGACTCAGATCACCGTAACGAAAAGCGTGGACATCCAACTACCTCCCAAAAGAGGTAGTCACCAAAAGCGCGGGACCGCCCGGGCGGTCCCCTAGACTTCGTGAAGAAACAACACAGGACTTGAGGAGAGCGCGATGATTCCGGAGATCAACATCTGGGCGGTACTGCTGGCCACGCTGTCCAGCATGATGGTCGGGTCCGTCTGGTACACGCCGAAGGTGTTCGGCAACTACTGGATGCGCGTCGCCAAGGTCACGCCGAGCGGGGATGCCAAGGACGCCGTCAAGCCGATCCTGATCACCCTGGTGGTCAGCTTCATCAGCGCCTGGGTGCTGGCCGGGTCCGCTGCCATCTCACAGCACTTCTATGGCGGGAATTTCCTGGCCAACACCCTGGTCACCGCCCTGATCCTCTGGGCCGGGTTCACAGCCGCACGGTTCATCACCCACGATGCCTTCGAGGGCCGCCCGGCCGGGCTCACGGTACTGAACTGCGCCCACGAACTCCTCACCCTCATGGTCATGGCCCTGATCATTGGCCTGTTCGGCATCAGCGCCGCCTGAGCCTTCCGCGGCGGATCCTGCCTGGCGACGCGCAAAAGCCCTGACGCTACCGGAATTGCGGTAGCGACAGGGCTTTTGCGCGTCGCAGGAACGTTGGCGCGTCGTGCGGCCTAGCGGTGCGTGAAGTCCGGCTGGCGCTTCTCGGTGAAGGCCGCCATGCCTTCCTTCTGGTCCTCGGTGGCGAACAGCGAGTGGAACACTCGGCGTTCAAAGAGCACACCCTGGGCCAGCCCGGTTTCGAACGCGGCGTTGACTGCTTCCTTGGCGACCATCGCCACCGGCTTGGACTTGGAGGCAATCACATCGGCGGCCTTGAGGGCCTCCTCCACCACGTCCGAGGCCGGCACCACGCGTGACACCAGCCCGGCGCGTTCGGCTTCCTCGGCGTCCATGAAGCGCCCGGTCAGGATCATGTCCATGGCCTTGGACTTGCCCACGGCGCGGGTGAGGCGCTGTGAGCCGCCCATGCCGGGGAGCACGCCCAGGTTGATTTCCGGCTGGCCGAACTTGGCGTTGTCCCCCGCGATGATGAAATCGCACATCATGGCCAGCTCGCAGCCGCCGCCCAGGGCGAATCCGGACACGGCCGCCACCACGGGGATGCGCAGCCGGGTGAAGTCTTCCCAGCCCCGGAACCAGTCGGCCGCGTACATGTCCATGTACCCCTTGGACTGCATTTCTTTGATGTCCGCACCGGCCGCAAAAGCCTTGGCGGACCCGGTCAGCACAACCGCGCCCACGTCCGGATCGGCATCCATCGCGGACACGGCGGCCACGAGTTCGTCCATGGTGGCTTTGTTCAGGGCGTTCAGCGCCTGGGGCCGGTTGAGCGTCACGAGCCCCACCCGGCCGCGCCGCTCCACGAGAATGTTTGAGTACTGCTCCGTCATGCCTGTCCCCTCAGCTGCTGTGCGGATTTGTCCCGGATGTCGGTGATGATGCCGGAGAAGTCCCGGCCCGCCCCGCCCTCCGCGGCAAAGGTATCGTAAATTTCGGACGCGAGCGGCCCCAGCCTGGCGGCGACACCGGTACTTTCCAGCGCGTTGAGCGCCAGCTTGAGGTCCTTCGCCATGAGGGCTCCGGCGAAACCGGGCTGGTAGTCCCGGTTGGCCGGGCTCGTCGGCACCGGTCCCGGCACGGGGCAGTTGGTGGTCAGCGCCCAGCACTGGCCCGAGGCCGCGGAGGCGACGTCGAACAGCGCCTGATGGGTCAGGCCCAGCTTCTCGCCCAGCACGAAGGCCTCGCTGACCGCGATCATCGAGACGCCGAGGATCATGTTGTTGCAGATCTTCGCCGCCTGCCCGGCGCCGTGCTCCCCGCAGTGGACCACACGCTTTCCCATGACCTCGAGCATCGGCTTGGCCGCCTCGAAATCCTCCGGAAGAGCACCCACCATGAAGGTCAGGGTGCCCGCCTCGGCCCCGACGACGCCGCCGGACACCGGAGCATCAACGGCCCGGTGGCCGGCCGCGACGGCCAGTTCCGCGGCCTCGCGCGCCTCGTCCACGTTGATCGTGGAGCAGTCCAGGAAGAGCGTGCCGGGCGACGCCACGTCCAGCAGGCCCGGCTGGCCGGGCTGTCCCGGCTGGGCGGGGATGCCGCGGTACGCGTCCAGCAGATGCTTGCCGCTGGGGAGCATGGTCAGCACGACGGCGGCGCCCGCCGCGGCCTCAGCGGCGGTCTCCGCGGTGGCAATGCCGTGCGCCCGGGCCGTTTCCAGTGCGGCCGGGACCACGTCGAATCCGGTCACGGTATAGCCGGCTTTGACCAGGTTGATGGCCATCGGCCCGCCCATGTGGCCAAGGCCCAGGAAAGCGATGGTGCCGGCCTGTACCCCGGGCTGTGCCGGTTCAGACGGGGATGCTTCAGACATTGTCGCGCTCCTTCGAAAGCTTCAGTTCACGGTCGCCGAGCGGCGCAAAATAGGATTCGACGTCCTCGCGGCTGACCTCCGCCAGGCTGGCCGGCTGCCAGTGCGGAGTGCGGTCCTTGTCCATCACCTGGGCGCGGATGCCTTCCCGGAAATCGGGCCCGGCCAGGAACCGCAGCCCCACCCGGTATTCCTGCTCCAGGGCTTCCTCGAGGGTCAGTCCCCCGACGCGGCGCAGGGACGCCAAAGCCACTTTCACGGCGGTCGGTGACTTGGCCGCGATGGTGTCGGCGGCGTCGGAGGCTTCCCCGCCCACTGCCCGGAGCCGGCGCAGGATCTCCTCGGCGTCGTCGCTCGAATAGCATGCGTCAATCCATTCCTGCTGCGCCGCGAGGACGGAGGCCGGCGCCTCCTCGGCGAAGCGGGCGACGGCGGTGTCCGCCGCCTCGCGTTCCAGGGCCTCGGCCAGGTCCCCGAGCTTCGCGGAGGGGACATAGTGGTCCGCGAGCCCCAGGAACAGGGCGTCGGCGCCGCTCAGGTGCGCGCCGGTGAGGGCGGCATGGGTGCCGGTCTCCCCGGGCGAGCGGGAGAGCAGCAGGGTTCCGCCGACGTCGGGCACAAAGCCGATCGTGGTCTCCGGCATGCCCATCCGGGTGCGTTCGGTGACGATCCTGACCGAGCCGTGCGCGGAGATCCCCACCCCTCCGCCCAGGACCAGGCCGTCCATAAACGCCACATACGGCTTGGGGTAGCCCGCAATGAGGGAGTTCAGCTGGTATTCCTCGGCCCAGAAGCCGGCCGTCGCGTCGCCGCCGTCGAGCATGTCGCGGTAGATGGCCACGATGTCGCCCCCGGCGCACAGCCCCCGGTCACCGGCACCGTGGACCAGCACCGAAGCCACGGCGTCGTCGTCGGCCCAGAGCATGAGCTGCTCCAGCATGGCCGAGGCCATGCCCGCGGTGAGCGCGTTGACGGCCTGGGGCCGGTTCAGGGTGACAACGCCCAGCCGGCCGCGCCGTTCGAACAGCACCTCCGCTGACGGGCTGTCCCCGGAGTGTTTCCCCGCCATCAGCTGCCTTCCGGCATCACGAAGCTGGCGCCGGTGCGGATGCCGGAGGGCCAGCGTGTGGTGACCGTCTTGGTCTTGGTGTAGAAACGGAAGGCGTCGGCGCCGTGCTGGTTGAGGTCGCCGAAGCCGGAGGCCTTCCAGCCGCCGAAGGTGTAGTAGGCGATCGGCACCGGGATGGGGACGTTGATGCCGACCATGCCCACCTGGACCCGGCTGGCGAAGTCGCGGGCGGAGTCGCCGTCGCGGGTGAAGATGGCCACGCCGTTGCCGAACTCGTGCTCGCTGCACAGGCGCAGGGCCTCGTCGTAGTCCTCCGCGCGGAGGACACTGAGCACCGGGCCGAAGATCTCCTCCTTGTAGATCGTCATGTCCTTTGTCACGTTGTCGAAGAGCGTGGGGCCGACCCAGAAGCCGCCCTCGTAGCCCTCGACCTTGAGGCCGCGGCCGTCGGCCAGCAGGGTGGCACCTTCGTCGACGCCGGCCTGGATGTAACCCTCGATCCGCTCCTTGGCGGAGGCGGCCACGACGGGGCCGAAGTCCGAGTCCTTGGCGAGGCTATGGCCGACCTTGAGGTCCGCGATCCGCTCCTCCAGCTTCGCGACGAGCGCGTCGCCGGTGGCCTTGCCGACCGGCACGGCCACGGAGATCGCCATGCAGCGTTCGCCGGCGGAGCCAAAACCCGCGCCCATCAGCGCATCGGCCGCCATGTCGAGGTCGGCGTCCGGCATGATCACCATGTGGTTCTTGGCGCCGCCGAAGCACTGGGCGCGCTTGCCGTTCGCGGCGGCGGTGGCGTAGATGTACTGCGCAATCGGGGTGGACCCGACGAAGCCGATGGCCTGGACCCGGGGGTCCTCCAGCAGCGCATCCACCGCCTCCTTGTCGCCGTTGACAACGTTGAAGACGCCCGCCGGCAGGCCGGCCTCGGTGAAGAGCTCGGCGAGCCGCAGCGGCACGGAGGGGTCCCGTTCGGAGGGTTTGAGGATGAAGGAGTTGCCCGCGGCGAGGGCCGGTCCGGACTTCCAGAGCGGGATCATGGCCGGGAAGTTGAACGGGGTGATGCCGGCGACGACGCCGAGCGGCTGGCGCAGCGAGTGGACGTCGATCCCGGTTCCGGCGTTGTCCGAGAATTCGCCCTTGAGCAGGTGCGGGGCACCTGCGGCGAACTCCATGACCTCAATGCCGCGCTGGATGTCGCCCTTGGCGTCGAGGAAGGTCTTGCCGTGTTCGGAGGACAGCAGCGTGGCGAGTTCGTCCAGGTTCTGGTTGACCAGGTCAACGAACTTGAGCAGGATCCGGCCGCGGCGCTGCGGGTTCATGGCCGCCCATTCGAGCTGGCCCTTTTCCGCGTTGGAGACAACGTTGCGGACTTCCTCGGTACTGGCCAGGGGCACCCTGGCCTGGACCTCGCCGGTGCAGGGATCGTAGACATCGCTGAAGCGCCCCGAGGTGCCTTCAACATGCTGTCCGTCAATGTAATGGGATAGTTCGCGAACCATGATGGAATGCTCCTTTGCACCGTGTGATTGCGTGGTGACGGCCGGGCCACGTGTGACCCACGCCATCTTCTGCCTCCGAATATACTCGGACTTCCTACTAAATTCCAGAGGGGCGCCGCTTGGGGGCAGCTTCGTCCGGCAGCCAAGTTCGGTAAGTTAGGGATTGTGAAGATTGCTACCTGGAATGTGAATTCGCTCCGTGCCCGTGCCGACCGTGTTGAAGCCTGGCTTCAGCGCACCGACTGTGATGTCCTGGCTATCCAGGAAACCAAGTGCAAGGACGACAACTTCCCCTGGGAGCTGTTCGAAAACATGGGCTACGAGGTTGCGCATTTTGGCCTGAGCCAGTGGAACGGTGTGGCGATCGCCTCCCGGGTGGGGCTCGACGACGTCGAACGCACCTTCCTGGACCAGCCCGTCTTCGGCAAGAACGGCAAGGACGCCGTGCAGGAAGCACGCGCCATCGGCGCCACCTGCGGCGGCATCAGGGTCTGGAGCCTCTACGTCCCCAACGGCCGGGCCCTCGACGATGAACACATGCCGTACAAGCTCAGCTGGCTGGATGCCCTGAAGACCCACGCCGAGGGCATGCTCCAGAAGGATCCGGACGCCCAGATCGCCCTGATGGGCGACTGGAACATCGCCCCGCAGGACGACGACGTCTGGGACATCGACTTCTTCCGCGCCGAGCGCCTCACCCACGTCAGCGAACCGGAACGGGCAGCCTTCCACGCCTTTGAGAACGCCGGCTTCCAGGACGTTGTCCGCCCGCACACCCCCGGCCCCGGCGTCTACACCTACTGGGACTACACGCAGCTGCGCTTCCCCAAGAAGGAGGGCATGCGGATCGACTTCGTGCTGGCCTCCCCCGCACTGGCCGCCCGGGTCACCGGCGCGGCGATCGACCGCGAGGAACGCAAGGGCAAGGGCGCGTCGGACCACGCCCCCGTGATCGTGGAGCTGAGCGACTGATGGGCGCAGCCCCGGGAAGCGATGTGATCCAGTGACGGGAAACCTCTACCGCGGGCAGGCCGGGCTGCCGTTCTCCTCCGCGCTGCGGATCTACGAACCCCTGGAGGCGTTCCCGGAAGACCAGCAGGGGGCCCTGCGCGCGGCGGGTGCCCGGAGCGTTTCCCGGGCGGCCGTCGAAAACGCCGAACTGCTCGCCTCCCTGGGCCGCATCACCCGCCCGGGCGGGGACCCGTTCCCCACCGGGGCGACGGACCTGGTCCGTGTCCTGGCCGTGCCTCTGGCAGGCGGCACCCCGGCAGCACCTCCGGCCGGCGCCCCGGCACCGGAGACCGCCCGGCCCGAGCGGCTGCTGTACTGCCCCAGCCAGCTGGTGCTGCGGGCCGGGCTGGCTGCCAACGCCCTGATGGAGGGCATCCACGGGCCGCTGGCCCAGCTGCTGATCCCGGAGGAGCAGCGCGACAGGCACCAGGAACGTATTGATGAGGTGCGGGCGCATTCCGGGCTGGGCCGCGTGCACACCCGGGCGTCCACCTGGGGTATCCCGTTCAGTTGGTTCTGCCTGTTCACGGAATCGGACCCCACCGACGTGGTGGAATCCGAGGGGCGGATTGTCACCGTGCGCATCCGCGCGAGCATCGCCGAGGCCCTGGAACGGGTCCGCTATGCGGTGGCCCATCTGGCCCTGGCCGCACCGGACCTGGACATGCTGGAGGACCTCACGCAGCTCACCGAATGGCTGGAGTTCTTCCACCCGGGGTCGGTGGTGGAACTGGATTACGGGGCCGTGGCGGACAAGGTCTACCCGGATGACTCGCCCATGGACGTACGGCTTGGGATTGAGTGCCTGGCCGAAGGGGACATGACCGGAGCGGCCGCCGCCTACCGCCGGCTGGCATCCCGCTGGATCCCGATCCGTCAGCTGGCCCGCGCTTCCTGACGGGGCCCTCAGGCACCCGCCGCGGCCGCTGCTGACGCGTCAGCGCCGCGGGGCGGCGCCGTCGTGCCGCGGACAATCAGCTGATGCGGGGCCACCGTGGAGCGCACTGATCCGGTGATCCCGTCGAGCTCGTCCAGCAGCATTTTGGTGCCCAGTTCGGCCTGCTCGTCCGGGCGCTGCCTGACAGTAGTGAGACCCATGGCCTCGGAAAAGTCGTGGTCGTCGATCCCGATCACGGAGAGGTCCTCCGGGATCCGCACTCCGGCCCGGGTGGCCTCGAAAATGATTCCCATGGCCATCTCATCCGAGGCGCAAAAGATTGCCGTGGGCTTCGGCCCGGGCCTGTCCCAGAGCCGGCGGAAGGCGTCCTGGCCGCTGCGGACCGTAAAGTCCCCCCATTCGTCCCATTCGTCCCGGACGTTCAGGCCGGCTTGGGCCATAACATCCTGGAAGGCCTTGATCCGGACCCGGGGAACGTCGAAGTTGAGGTCGGTTTCGTCATCCCCGTGCAACAGGGCGATCTCCGTGTGTCCAAGGCCAATCAGGTGCCGGACTGCCGTTGCGGCAGCGGCGTAGTCGTCGATCCCGATGTAGGGGCATTCCTCGACGTGGCCGCCGACGACGACCAACGGGATGTCGATTTTCTGGAGGTGTGCAATTTCCTCGTGGGTCAGTGCCATGCACAGGACCAGCAGCGCGTCGATCTGTTTGTAGACCATAGTCTTGCTGAAGAGCCGCTCACGGTTGCTGCCGTGGCCGCCCAGGTTAAAGAGCGAGAGGTTGTACTGGCGGGCGTGCAGTTCACGGTCGGCGCCCTCGATGGCTTTGGAGAAGAACCAGCGGCTCACGAAAGGCGCCAGGACGCCGATGGTCCTGGTGCGCCCGGTGGCCAGCCCGGACGCTGACGAGGAAGCCACGTAGCCCAGTTCTTCGGCGATGCCCAGGATCTTCTCCCGGGTTGCCGGCGAAACCCTGGGCAGTCCTCGGACGGCGCGGGACACGGTGGCGGTGGACACCCCGGCGGCCGTGGCAACATCTTCGATGCTGACGCCGGAGTGGCCTCCGCGCTGTGCCCTGTCTGTTGTCTTTGCCACCGTGTCCCCTTATCGGCTCGCCGCGGCTATCCCTTTAGCCCACCCGCAAGCAGGCCCCGGACAAAGTAGCGCTGCAGCCCGAAGAAGACTGCCAGCGGGACAATGATCGACACGAATGCCGCAGCGGGGTTGAGGTAATCCCTGCTTCCGCGGGTGCCAGAGATCTCCGCCAGCCGCTGGGTAATGGGAGCCACATCCGCGGTGCCGCCGGAGAATACGAGGGCCACCAGCAGGTCGTTCCAAACCCAGAGGAACTGGAAGATGGCCAACGACGCCAGCGCCGGCACCGACAGCGGCAGGATGATCCGCCAGAAAATGGTGGTGTGCCCGGCGCCGTCGACCCTGGCCGCCTCGATCATTTCGCCCGGGATCTCCGAGATGAAGTTGTGCAGCAGGAAGATCCCCAACGGCAGCCCGAACATCGTGTGGGCAATCCACAGCTGTGCGTAGGAGCCGGAGGGCATCTGGAGGACTTGGGTGAAGAGCTGGAGCAGCGGTATCAGGGACATCTGCAGCGGGATGATCTGCAGGGCGAAGACGAAAATGAACAGTCCGTCCCGGCCCCTGAACTTGCCCCAGGCGAAGATGTAGGCCGCCATGGACGCCAGGACCAGAATGAACAGGGTGACGGGTATGACAATGGCAAGGGAGTTCACGAAGTACTGGGACAAATTCGGCGACTGGGAACCGGCCGAGGCGGTCACGTCTATATAGTGCTGGAATGTGAATTGCCAGTCCTCAAAGAAGTTCCACCACCCGTCCGAGCGCGGTCCGACCTGTTTCGCAGCCGGGCGGAACGAGGAAACAAACAACCCGAAGGTCGGCACCGTCCAGACGACGGCGATCAGCAAAGCCGCCGCCGTGGCCCAGCGCGACGTCAGTTTCTGCTTGACCCTGCGCATGATCGGAGCGGCATCCTCCGGTGATCCGGTGACGCTGGGCTGCTCGGCGCGGGGGCCGATCCGGGTCTCCTGCGAGGCCTCGTCCGGAACTGGGGTGGCGGTCATCGGATCTCCCTTTGCTGACGAAGTACGCGGGCGTTGTACACCACGATGGGCAGGACCAGCAGGAACAGCACCAGGGCGAGGGCCGCACCGCGGCCTGGTTCACCGGCCCGGAAGGCCTGGGTGTACATCTCATTGGCGACGACGGAGGTATCGTAATTGCCGGCTGTCATGGTCCGGACAATGTCAAAGACCTTCAGCGTCGCGATCGTAATGGTGGTCAGCACTACGACCAGCGCCCCGCGGATCCCGGGAATGGTGACATTGCGGAATTGCTGCCACGGATTCGCACCGTCCAAACGGGCGGCCTCAACCAGCTCCGTGGGCACTCCCTTGATCGCGGCCGACAAAACAACCATGGCGAACCCGGTCTGAATCCAAACCATCACGATAATCAGGAAGATGGTGTTTTCCGGCGCATCCAGCAGGAATTGCTTCGGCTGCATCCCCATGGCAACACGGAGGAAATTCAGGACGCCGGTCTGCTCAATACCCGGACCCCGATAATCGTAGACAAGTTTCCAGATGATGCCCGCTCCTACGAAGGAGATGGCCATCGGCATGAACACCAGGGCCTTCAATACCTTTTCGCCCCGGGCCTTGTCGATGAACACGGCGTAAGCGAGGCCGAATCCCGTTGACAACAGGGGCACCAGGACCGTCCAGACGATCGTGTTCCTGAGCGTCACCAAGGCTTCCGGCTGGGTGAACATCCAGACGAAGTTGTCGACGCCGTTCGGCTGGCCCTTGGCATCAGTAAAAGCGAAGAACGAGGTCTGAATAGCCGGATACACGAGACCCACCAGCATAAGGATTGCTGCCGGCGCCAGAAAACCGATGACCGTCAGTTTGTCTCTCGACGATTTTGGCGCCTTGTCCACCACCAGCATGATGAGGCCAATGATGGCGGCAAAGACCGCCAGTGCAATCACTACTTGAAGAAGTTTCCCTCCGATAAATTCCATAGCCCATCCTTCGAGGTGTCCGTGGATCAGTGAGTTCGAGAGAAAACGCTGCCTTCCTGCCCAAGACATACTGTGCAGGAAGGCAGCGCACCAGGTATCAGCTCTTCGGCCAGCTGGCTTCGATGGTGTCAGCGACCTGCTGGGAGGGGGTGCCGTTGATCCAGGTGACAATTCCCTTCCAGAAGGAGTTCGAGCCGACGGCTCCGGGCATCAGGTCAGAGCCGTCAAAGCGGAATACCGTCTTCGGGTCCTGGAGGAGCTTGACGGACTGCTTGTCCAGTTCGGACTGCGCGTTGTTCGGGTCAAGTCCCTTGTTGGCACTGATGACGCCGCCCAGCTTCACGCGGTTGTTGGCGAAGTCAGCACTGGCCATGTAGGCCAAGTACGCCTGGACCTCGGGGGTGTCCTTGTATGCGCCCACCATTTCGCCGCCACCCGTGATGGACTCGCCCCGGCTGGCGTCGATCGGCGGGGTCATGAACGCCCAGACGTCACCCTCCGGCGCGACAACGGTCCCCTGCGGCCAGTTGGCGGCCTGGAAGTTGGCCTGGTGGTGCATGGCGCACTGCCCATCAAGCACCGGCTGACCGGCCTGCGCAAAACCGGTTGTCAGGATGGACCGTACGTCGCCGAAGCCGCCGTTGACGAAGCCCTGGTTGAGCAGGATCTCACCGGTCTTGTCAAAGGCTTTGACGATCTTGGCATCGTTGAAGGGAATCTGATGGCTGACCCACTGATCGTAGACTTCAGGGCCCTCTGCCCGGAGGACAACATCCTCAATCCAGTCCGTGCCGGGCCAGCCGGTGGCTTCGCCGGATTCGAATCCCGCACACCAGGGCTTCATCGCCTTGTCGTCCGCGATCTTCTTGCTGAGAGTCAGCATCTCGTCCCAGGTCTTGGGGACTTCCCAGCCCTTGGCCTTGAATGTCTTGGGTGCGTACCAGACATATCCCTTGACGTTGGCCAGCATCGGTGCCGTGTAGAACTTGCCGTCGACGGTTCCGTATTTCTTCCAGTCGGCCGACCAGTTCTTGTCGACAAGGTCCGAAACGGCTTTAGGGGCTTCCTTCAGGTTGCCCGCCCTTGCCTGGTCAGCCATGAGTCCGGGCTGCGGGAAAATGGCGACGTCCGGCGCGTTTCCGGCCTTGGCCCGCACACCAATCTGGGTCTCGAATTCCTTGCTGCCCTCATATTTCACAGTGATGCCGGTGCACTTCTCAAAGGGCGCCCAGGCCGCTTCAAGATTGGTCGCTTCAATATCGACAATGGTCGAGTACACAGAAACAGTCTTGCCGTCGTGCTTGCCGTAGCTGGAATACGCGGCGCAGTCCGTGTTGGCTGCTGACCCGGAGCTGGCGGTGCCGCCGGTGGATCCACTGCAGGCCGTCAGGGATAGGGCCAAAACCCCGATCGAGGCGACGGGCAGCAAATAGTTGCGGTTCTTCATGCGGAAAACTCCTCATTGACTAGGTAGCGATCGGCGTTGGAGCGGCGGTGCGTGCGTGTGGTGCCCATCACAATAATCACCATCCGGTGAGGAATGCAAGCGTTTACACACAACCTTTGCGGAAAGGAGACCCTCGCCGGGCACACAGCTATGCACGCCAATGCGCGCCGCTGCTGGGAAGTCGGCCCGCCGGCCCTGCGCGGGACCCGCGAACATGTTGCGGCAACCTCACCGCCGGGTCAGCGGACCCGCTCAGCCCGCCCGAACCTTGACCGGGCACCCGAGACGATATGGATGAGCACCAGGGTACGTTTGCCGATCGCGAGGTCAAGCGCCTCCACGAGGGCGGACACCTCGGCTGCAAGCCGGTGGGGGGCCACGCCCTGGCGGGGCTGGATCCTGATTCTCAGGGCCGGTTCGCCGCGGAATTCGTAGGTTGCAACGGTGGCGCCAGCCAGGTCCGGACGGTCCGCCAACGCAGCCCGGAGCGCCTGCTCGGCAACGCCGCTGCCGATTCTGACGCTTCCGGGCACCTCGCCCGGATCCTCTTCGGACACGAGCAGGTTTGCCCTGCCCTTGCCCTGCTGGGCGACCCAGGCAACCATGGCACCAATCACCAGGAGCAGTGCCAGGACCACCGCAATCCACAGCCAGCTCTCGGCACGCCCCGGGAAGCGCGTGCGTTCGAAGAGGTCCCGCCAGATGCTCCAGACACCGGCGGCCCATCCCTGCCACCACACAGCCACCGCCGGCACGCTCGCCAGCAGGATGAGCAGCACCCCGAGGCCGGACAGGGCCATTCCCAGGATGCCGATGAGGACCCGGTTGAGGATTCTGGGGGTGCCGTTCATGCGCCGATCACCCCGGCCGGGGCCACATTGATCCGGACTTCAGGCGTGGGGGCCAGCCTCATGTCCCGGAGCTCATCCCGGACGGCCGTGAGCACGGCATCCGGGCTCAGCGGGACGCCGGAGGTCGGGCGGACGTTGACCTGGACCTGCTTCCGGGACACGGTCACCATCACCTGCTCCTGGCTCACATTGGCGGCCACCCGTGCCCGGCGTGCCAGTGCGGAGGCAATCACTTCGTCGTCCACGACGACGGCGGTCCGGCGGTCCTGCAGAAGGTGGCGGGCACGCCGGCCAGGCAGGACTGCGTTCAGGAAGAAGAACAGGCCCGCCATCAGCAGTACCGCACCGACCACCCCAAGCAGGAGAGGCGGAACCCCGTTCGGGAGCGCCACCACCTGCTCCGCCGCGGTCTCGGGATCCACGAGCCACGGCAGCTGCCCGACGGCCCGGACCGCTGTTTCCAGGAGGGCGTAGACGCACAGCGCAATGACCAGGACAGCGGCGAGGATTGAGGCCACGGCCCGCGAGGAGTGGGTTTCGCGTTTGAGGATCCGCTCCATGCCCTCGACGGCTGCCCCGGCAGGTCCGGTGCTGCCGGCTGTGGGTGCGTCGGGCGGAGCAGGCGGGACGTAGCGCCCGCCGCCCGGCTCGTGCTCGGTGTCGCGGCTCAATGGACGCGCCCTCCTTCCCTCACGCTGGCGCCGCTGATCCGGATGTCCACCCGGCTCAGCCGGGCACCGCTAAGCTCGGTCACCCGGCGCAGGATGTCGGCCTTGGCGGCAACGGCCCGCTCCCAGATGGAGCCGCCGAAGACCGCGATCCGGCCGGGATCCCGGAGGAGGGCAGTCAGCGGCGGGACGGTGATGGGGGCGACAAGGGACAGGGCCAACAGCCCGTCGTCGTCGGTCCACTCAGCGCGGACCTCCTGCGGCGTAACACCAAGGGCTTCGGCGGCGGCGGCCTGCGCCACGCTGGTAAGCGCCTGGGTGCTGATCCTGGTGTGCCCAGCCCGCGCGGCGGTGTGGACAGCACCAGCTGCTCCGCTCATGAGGAGGAACGCCGGCCCGTGAGGGCGTCAAGCACGCTGCGCAGGTCCAGTTTCCCTTCCGCGGCGCGGCCCAGCAGGGCTCCGATTCCCATGAACAGCAGGGCGCCGAGGAAACCCCATACGCCGAACTGGAAGGACATGAACGCGACGAAGGCGCCCATCGCGATCCCCACAACGGTCAGATTCACTGGACTGCCTCCCTTGAGGGTCGGGTCTCGGCCGGGGTACCGGGCTTGGCCGGGGCGGGCACGTAGACATCGTTGATCTCGATGTTGACTTCTATGACCTGGAGCCCGACGAGCTCCTGCACTGCCGCGTACACCGCGGCGCGGATCTGGTCCGCCAGGGCGTGAAGGGGTGTGCCGTAGAGCGCCACCAGGTCAATGTCGACGGCCACCTGGGTTTCGCCGACCTCGGCACGGACACCGGCGGCGTGGTCCGCGCTGCCGACGGCGTCGCGGAAAGCGCCCAGCGCACGGGACGGCCCCGATCCGAGGGAGTAGACACCGGGGACGGCACGGGCGGCGATGCCCGCGACCTTCGCTACGGCGGTCTCGGAAATGACGGTACGGCCGCCGCCCAGAATGGGCACGTTGGCCGCCGGTCCTGGCACCGGGGCCGCTGCGGACTGGGAATTCTGGTATTCCATGAGGCACTCCCCCTTCTCTTTGTGACCACCCTAGTACCTGCCCCCGACATGGTGGCCGCTTGGCGCAAGGAAGGCCAAAGAGTCAGGGGCAGCCCGGGCCGCTCACGGTCAGGTTCGGGAGGCCTGGCTACTTGCAGTTGGCGGCGAGCCAGCCCTGCACCGGAGCCATGGCGTTCTGGAGTTTGCCGCTGGAGAACACCGTCTGGTCCTTGATGCCGGCGATGGCCACCTGGCTGAGGGTGGTGAAGTCTGCCTTGATGCTGTCGGGGACTCGTTCCGCGGTGCGGCTCAGTTCGGCTTTGGTCTTCTCCAGTTCGGCAGCCGTGCCCTGTGAAGCCGCCAGGGGCAGCAGGGTGGAGCCGGTGGCCTGCTCCGAAATCTTGGTGCAGGCCTCCGCCGCCGTGGCAAAGTCCCCCCAGGGGCCGGAGGACTTGCTGGGGCTCGCCGTCGCGGTCGACGGTGCGGGGCTGGCGGCCGCGGACGACGGCGCACTGCCGGCTTCCGGCGCCGAGCAGGCGGTGAGTGCAAGGGCCGCGAGGAGGGTGAAACCGGTCAGAGGGCGTGCAGCATTCTTCAAAATCACGTGTAGGAATCACTTTTCGGTTGAGATTGCACCGCCGGCCCTATCAGGCTGCCGGCGGTCGTGGCGTTCTTTCCCCAGCGTGCGAGTCTAGCCCGGTCGGTGGGCCGGCCCGCAAACGGGCCGCCGCCGTCGACCCCCATCGATTGCTCCGTAACGGCCCTTTTGGGCTACATAGCGGCACTACCGGAGCAACCGATGGGGTTAAAGAAGAAAAGCACCAGTTCCGAAGAACTGATGCTTCCCAGTGGTGGCTCCGACCGGCGTCGATCCGGTGACCTTTCGATTTTCAGTCGAACGCTCTACCAACTGAGCTACAGAGCCTAGGTGACATGTCACCATGACAGCAGGAATTTCTTCCTGCAATCAGAGCGACCCTGACGGGACTTGAACCCGCGACCTCCGCCGTGACAGGGCGGCGCGCTAACCAACTGCGCTACAGGGCCTTGCTATTTTCTTGCTGCAGTATCGCTACCGCAATTTTTCAAGGCCTTTAGCCTACCAGACTTTCACATCCGGTTTGACCAGTTCCTTGCGTACCCCCAACGGGATTCGAACCCGTGCCGCCGCCGTGAAAGGGCGGTGTCCTAGGCCGCTAGACGATGGGGGCCAGAACGCCATCCGGTTGAAACCACTGAAACAAGGGCAAAAATTAAGGGCCGAAGCCGTTCATTTTTGTCCTTTCGGGTTCCTCCGAACTGGACTATAAAACTATAAGGGCACACCCCCGGATTATCCAAAATCGGCGACCGCCGGGCTTTGGGGCGGTCAGGTGCGCCGGATCTGGTCCTGTTGCGCCCGCTCGACCTCGCCGGCCGATTCCAGGTCGCCCCGCGTCCGCAACCCGGTGATGACGCCGTCAATGTCGGCAACCGGCCGGTTTTGGCTGAGCTTCCGTTTCGCTTCAACCCTCGTGATGAGAAGTTCGACGCCGACAATCGCCCGGAGCTGGCCGGCGATGAAGCGGGCGGGGGCGTCGTCCACCGTCCAGGGGTCCGCCGAAGATGCCTCGTGCAGCGTGGTCAGCCGCCGGACCAGGTTTTCCACCCATGCGGGGTCGTCATGGATGACAAGCCGGCCGTAGACGTGCGCGGTGGTGTAGTTCCAGGTTGGCACCACTCGGCCGTGTTCGGCCTTGGACGGGTACCAGGACGGGGAGATGTAGGCGTCGGACCGCTGGATGATGACGGGGGATTCGCCTGCTGCCGGCAGCAGCCACTGGTCGTTGTTGCGGGCAACATGGCCCAGCAGGGCCCCGTGGTCGCCGGCGTCCGGGTCATAGACGAACGGCAGCAGCGTCGCGAGCAGGCCGTGCTCCGTCGATGTCACCAGGTTGGCTGCCCCGGGGTTTGAGAGCAGTTCCGTGATGGCGCCCTGGTCGGCGGCGAAATGCGCGGGGACGTACATGGGAGCTTCCTTTGTGGGGTGTTGTGCAGGACGGCTGACAAGCTCAGGTTACGAGCATGACAGCCAGGGTGACCATGACCAAGGCGATGCCGCCGTCGAGCGCGCGCCAGCTGCCCGGCCGGGCGAACACCGGCGCGAGGAACCGGGCACCGGCGCCGAGGGCGGCGAACCACACGATGCTGCCCAGCCCGGCGCCGGCAGCAAACCACCACCGCCCGTCCGGGCCGTGGGTGCCGGCCAGGGATCCCAGCAGCAGGACGGTGTCCAGGTAGACGTGGGGGTTGAGCCAGGTCAGCGCGAGGCAGGTCCCCAGCGCGGCCGCCCAGGTACCCTTCTGCCCGGCACCAGGCAGGGAGGCCTGGGTTCCGCGGACGGCCCGCAGTGCTGCCATCGCCCCGTATGCCAGGAGGAAGGCGGCACCCGCCCAGCGCACGACCTCGAGAACTGCGGGCGCCCGCTCGATGAGGACGCCCACCCCGGCCACACCCAGGACGATCAGCACGAGGTCGGACAAGGCGCAGACGGCAACAACCAGCACGACGTGCGAGCGCTGGACGCCCTGGCGGAGCACAAAGGCGTTCTGGGCACCGATGGCGACGATCAGGGACAGCCCGCTTGCCAGGCCCGACACGAGAGAGAGGATCACCCGTCCCACGCTAGGGGGCGCAGGGACATGAAACCAGTTAATAATTCTTGGCCAACATAAGATGATCTAATGATCGACATCCATCCGGACCAGGCCCGGACCCTGGCTGCGATCGTGGCGCACGGAAGCTTCGAGGCCGCCGCCAGCCACCTCTCGGTCACGGCGTCGGCAGTGAGCCAGCGCGTCCGCGCCCTCGAGGTAGCCGTCGGCCGCCCGGTGCTGAAACGGACGCGCCCCATCGAACTCACCCCGCACGGCCACGCGGTGGTGCGCTTCGCCCGGCAACTGGAGATGCTCTCCGCCGACCTGGCCGAAGAGCTGCAGCCCGGCGCCCAGCCCTCCCTCGCCCGGCTGACCCTGGTCATCAACAGCGATTCACTGCATACCTGGGCCCTGCCGGGCCTGGCCGCCGTGGCGGACAAGGTCCAACTGGAGATTCTGCGCGAGGACCAGGACTACTCGCTGGAGCTTCTCCGCAGCGGCGCCGCGGCCGCCGCCATCACCACCACGGCCAAGGCGGCGCCGGGCTGTTCCTCACGGCGCCTGGGTGTTATGCGCTACCTGCCGGTCTGCACCCCGGACTTCGCCGCCCGATGGTTCCCCGGCGGGGCCTTGGCGGCTACGCTCGCCGACGCCCCGGTCATCATCTTCGACCGCAAGGACGACCTGCAGGACCGGTACCTGCAGGGCGTGAGCCGCAAGACACTCCAGCCGCCACGGCACTACGTCCCGGCCGCCCACGAGTTCGGCGAAGCCATCCGTTGGGGCATGGGATGGGGGTTGCTCCCCGAAATAGAGGTCTCGGAGGAACTGAAGCGCCGCACACTGGTCGCCCTGGACCCCGCAGCGCACGTCGACGTGCCGCTCCACTGGCAGCAGTGGCGGCACGGATCGGCCTCCCTCGACGAGGTCGCCGCGGCCATCCAGGCCGCCGCCCGGCCCCTCCGGTAAGCCGACGGGGACGGAGCGGCCGCGGATGGCAGGAACTCGACTAGACGTGGCCGATTTCCGCCAGTCCCCGAGGCCCGGCACGGACTAGATTGGCAGCATGGCAACAACCGCCCGCACGGGCTCACCCCAACCGGACAGCACGCATCCGGACGGCACCCACGAAGTGCCGCCGGACGGTCCCGCCGCCCAGCCCGCCCACCCCGCAAAGCAAACCCTCCAGCCGGGACAGATCAGCAGGCTCGGCATCGCCGCCGTGATCGTCACCGTGGTCCTGTGGGCCTCAGCCTTCGTAGGCATCCGCGCCGTCGGGCCCAGCTTCTCCCCCGGCCCCCTGACCCTCGGCCGGTTGGCGGTTGCCGCCGTCGTTCTGGGAGCTGTGGTGCTGCCCCAGCTCCTGAAGAACAAGAACCTCCCCCGGGGCCGCGAATGGTGGCCCATCCTGGCCTACGGCGTGATGTGGTTCGGGGGCTACAACGTCGCGCTGAACGCCGCCGAGCACCTCCTTGACGCCGGCACGGCCGCCCTGCTGATCAATGTCAACCCCATCCTGGTCGCCATCATGGCCGGCCTGATCCTCAAAGAGGGCTTCCCGCGCTGGCTGATCATCGGCAGCCTCGTCGCGTTCTGCGGGGTCGCCGTGATCGCGCTCGGCTCCGGCCAGCGGTCGACGGCGGACGTCGCCGGGGTGCTGCTCTCCCTGCTGGCGGCGGCCCTCGCCGCGGTCAGCGTCATCGTGCAGAAGCCAGTGTTGCGGAAGTTCCCCGCGGCCCAGGCCACCTGGTTCGGGATCATGGTCGGCGCAATCTGCTGCCTCCCCTTCAGCGGCCAGCTGATCGCCGAACTGCAGGTCGCCCCGCTGCCGGCCACGCTGGGACTCGTCTACCTTGGCGTCTTCCCCACCGCGATTGCCTTCACCACCTGGGCCTACGCACTGTCCCTCATCGACGCCGGCCGGCTCGCCGCCACCACCTACCTGGTGCCCGGGACCACGATCCTCATCTCCTGGCTGGTACTCGGCGAAATCCCCACCATCTGGGGCCTGGTGGGCGGCGCCATCTGCCTCGTGGGGGTGGGGCTGACCCGGCGCAGGTCCCGCTGATTCGGCGCTAGAGTTTCAGCTATGCCCGCTACCCTGCCGCCCGGCCTGCCCATCATTCCGGACAGCCCGGACGACGGCGGACACCACCCGCACGCGCCGTTCCCGATGTCCGAGACAGAGTTCGAGGCCGCGGTGAACGACGCCCTGGACCGGATCCCGCCGGAACTCGCCAAGACCATGAACAATGTGGCCATCTTCATCGAGGACGACTACACGCCCCAGCCCGGCGAGGACCCGGACACCGTGCTGCTGGGCCTCTACGAGGGCGTGCCGCTGACCGAACGGGACTCGTGGTGGGACGCCGGCTCGCTGCCGGACCGCATCACCATCTACCGCGAACCGATCCTGGACATCTGCGAATCCCGCGAGGACGTGATCGAGGAAGTGACGGTCACCGTGGTCCACGAGATCGCGCACCACTTCGGCATCAGTGACGAGCGCCTGCACGAGCTCGGCTGGGGCTAGCCTTGTAGGCATGGGACACGACCACAGCCACTCACACGGCATTTCTGCCACCGGCACTGCCAAGCACCGCAAGCGCCTGGTCGCGGTCCTTACCATCACCCTCGCGGTCGTCCTGATCCAAATCGCCGGGGCGCTCGTTTCCGGGTCCCTCGCCCTGCTGGCGGACGCCGGCCACATGCTTTCCGACGCCGCCGGAGTCTTCATCGCCCTGCTGGCCGCATGGATCGCAGCCCGGCCGGCCAGCGACCAGCGGACCTACGGCTACCAGCGCGCCGAGGTGCTGGCCGCCCTGGCCAACGCCCTGGTGCTGATTGTCATCTCGGTGGTCATTTTCACGGAGGCCATCCGCCGGATTGGCTCCGCCCCCGAGGTCCAGACCGACGTCATGCTGTACGCCGCCGTCCTGGGCGCCGTCGCCAACTTTGTGTCCCTGCTGATCCTGCGCGGCGCCCAGAAGGAAAGCCTCAACGTCCGCGGCGCCTACCTCGAGGTCCTGGGCGACCTGCTGGGTTCCTTCGCCGTGATCGCCGCCGCAGTGGTCATCATGGCCACCGGCTACCAGGCGGCGGACACTATCGCCTCGATCGTCATTGCGCTGATGATCCTGCCGCGGGCCTGGCACCTGCTCCGCGATGTGGTGGACGTGCTGCTCGAGGCGACCCCCAAGGGTGTGGAGGTACAGCTGATCCGCGAGCACATCCTGGCCGTGGAGGGTGTGGTGTCGGTGCACGACATCCACATCTGGACCATCACCTCCGGCGTGCCCGTATTTTCAGCCCACGTGGTGGTGGAGGACGCGGCTCTGGGTGCCCGCGGCGCCGACCAGGTCCTGGACAAACTCGTCAGCTGCCTCGGCTCGCACTTCGACACGGAGCACTGCACCTTCCAGCTGGAACCGGCCTCCCACGCGGAGCACGAATCACACCAGCACGCCTAACCCCGGCATCTCCGGCGGGGTGTCCGCCGCGGACTCTGCTGCCGACACGCCCCGCCGCAATGTGACCAAATGACATAGTTGTTGTTTATGTTAGTGATGTGACCAGTGTTGCCAAAGTGGCGATTGGCACGTAGCGTCGACCGTGCTGGGGGTTCAGCCGCGGGTTTTCCACGCGCCGGAAGCCACGCCCACCCGCTCCAGCCCGACACTGCAGCGAGGTTTGCCTATGACTTGGACCGGTTCCGGCCGAAAGACGACCGCGCTGTGCGCCGCCGTCGTGCTCCTGGGAACTCTGGCCCTTCCCGCGAACGCGGCCCCGCTCCCGCCGGCGTTCCAGGTCCCGACAGAACGAGTCCCGGCTGCGCCGGACGTTCCTTCTCCGGACGAGATCGCCGCCGCAAAATCCAGTGAAAGCGCGACGGCGGCACAGGTCGCCACGATCGACAGGCTCCTGGCGGACGCCTCCGCGGCCCAGGACGCCAGCCTCGCCGCGTCGATGCAGGCCAACAACGCCTACGGCGAAGCGCTCGTGGAGCTCCAACTCCGGCGCGACGCCGCCGCAGTGGCCGCCGCCAGGGCCGCGGCAGCCGGGGCGGAGCAGCAGAAAACGCGCAAGCAGATCGGCCAGCTTGCCGGCGATCTTTACCGCAACGGCGGGCTGAATCCCGCCCTGAGCAGCTTTGTCAGCGGCAGCAGCAACGCCCTGCAACAGGCCGCCACCCTGGAGGCCGTCACAGCCGGCCGCACCCGGGCCTTCCAGTCGGCGGAAACCGCCGCAGTGGCCGCCGAGTCGCTGACGGCTGCCGCAGCCGACGCCAACCGGGCCGCCGACGAGGCCGCGCGGACGGCGGAGACGCGCAAGCTCGATGCCGAGCGTGCCAGCGATGCCCAGCGGACGGCTGTGTCCGAGGCCAGGGCGCAGCGGACCGTGCTGGTGGACCAGCTCGCGAACCTCAAGAACTCGACCGTCGCTCTGGAATCGGCCCGGGTGGACGCCCTGGACCGGCAGCGCCAGCAGGACCGGCTGGCCGCAGTGACGGCGGCGCCCGCCCAGGGCTCCGGTCAGGGTCCTGCCCCGGAGCCCACCGCCGGCAGCCCCGCTTCGGTAAACCAGAGCCCGCAGGCACCGGCCGCACCGGCTCCTGTGCCGCCAGCGGTACCCGCTGCCCCCGCCCCCAGCCCTCCCGCCCCTGCTCCGGCCCTGCCGGAGCCCGTTCCCGCGCCTGTTCTGCCGCCCGCGCCCTCCCCGGGCGGCTCCAACCAGACGGCAATCTCCGTGGCTCTCGGCAAGGTCGGCTCGCCCTACTTCTACCAGTACGGCGGTACGGGGGCCTATGGCTTCGACTGCTCCGGCCTGGTGCAAAACGCCTTCGCCGCGGCCGGAAAATTCCTGCCCCGCACCGCATCCCAACAGTTCGCCCAGGCCCCCGTGCATGTTCCGCTCGCCCAGGCCCAGCCCGGGGACCTGCTGGTCTGGGGCTCGGCACCGGGTTTCTACCACGTGGCGATCTACCTCGGCGGCAGCCGCGTGGTCCAGGCGCTGAACGAGGACGCCGGGGTCACCGTGACGGACCTTGCCTCCATGTCCGGCATGCAGCTTCACCCCGTCGCCGCGCGGTACTGAGCCTGGGCAGCCCCCACCGTCGCCGGATGTCGGGATGGCCGCATACCGTGACTAGGAAAGCACGTCTTTGGTGATGAACCTGCCGTAGGCGAGCGCGCCGAAAACGGCGACGTAGCCGCCCTGCAACAGCAAGTTTGTGAGGAAGGAATCCCAGGCGACAGGCTGGCGCAGCAGGTCCGCGAAGTCGAGCCAGTAGTGGCTGAACAGCCACGGGTGCAGCCATTCCAGCTGCGGCAGCGCGTCCAGGACCTGCGAGACCACTGAGAGCACCACCGTGGACGCCATTGCACCCACGGGCACGTCCGTGAGCGTTGACATAAAGAGTCCGATCGCCGACAGGCCCATCAGCGAGACGGCAAGATAGGCGGCAATCAGCAGCAGCCGCAGCAGTGCCTCGGCCGGTTCGATCGAGTCCCCGGAAAGCAGCGAAACAGGCCCCACCGGGAAGAGCGACGCACCGATCGCGGCGCCGACCAGTGCCACCACCAGCGGCGCCGCGACGGCGAAGGCCACCGCCCCGGCGTACTTCACGAGCAGCAGCCGGACCCGGCCTGCGGGCGCTACCAGCAGGTACCGCAGGGTTCCGAGCCCGGCCTCACCCGCCACGGTATCCCCCGCCACCACCCCGACGGTCAGCGGCAGGAACAGCGGCACCGATACGAGCATGGCGGTCACCCCGACGAACAGGCCGTTTTGGGAAATCCGGTCCAGGAACGCCGGCCCCCGGCCCGCCGGCACCGCGGCGGACACCCGGACCGCCACGGCAATCAGGATGGGAATGGCCGCCAGCGCACACAGCATGGCCCAGGTACGGCGGCGGCGGAAGAGCACCCCGAGTTCGGACGCGAGCAGGCCGCGGCCCCATGTGCCTCGCCGGGTCGTCGTCGCGGCGGCGCCGGATTCCTTACTGGACAACGTCAAAACCCTCCCCCGTCAGCGCCACGAAGCGTTCCTCCAGGCTGACCTGTTCGGTGGCGAAGCCCCGGACCCGGACCCCGGCCGCCACCAGGGCGGCCACCACCGCCTCCGGCGCCACAGCCCCGTTGCCCGCCCCGGCGGGAAGCGGCGCGTAGAGCACGTCGCCTGCTCCGCCGAAGGGTGCGCCGCTGGAACCTGTGCTGCCGGAGCCGGCACGGGCGGGCGCCCCGGCGTCGGTCGGGACGTCCACGGCCGGGCTCAGGCCCAGCCGGGCGAGCACCTCGGCCGCGGCCCCGGCGTCGGGCGTCAGGACCCGGATTCTCGTCTGCCCGTCCTGGCGCAGTTCCGCGAGGGTCCCCTGCGCCACCAGCCGGCCCGCACTCATGATGGCCGCGTGGGTGCAGATCTGTTCCACTTCGGCTAGCAGGTGGCTGGAGACAAACACGGTGGCGCCGTCGGCAGCGAGCGAGCGCACCAGGCTGCGGACCTCACGGGTGCCCTGTGGATCCAGCCCGTTGGTGGGTTCGTCCAGGATCAGGAGTTCGCGGGGTGCCAGCAGGGCATTGGCGATGCCGAGCCGCTGCTTCATGCCCAAGGAATATGCCCGGACCTTTTTGTCCGCGGCGTGCGTCAGCCCCACCCGCTCGAGCGCCAGCTGGACGCGGGCTTTCCTGGTGGCGGCGGGGACATGCGGATCGGCGGCGTCGAAGCGGTGCAGGTTGGCCGCGCCGGAGAGGAACGGGTAGAACGCGGGCCCTTCCACCAGGGCGCCCACGCGGGGCAGCACGCCGTGCAGCTGCGCCGGCATCTCCTGGCCGAGCAGCCGGACGGAGCCGGACGTGGCCGCGGCGAGCCCAAGCATCAGCCGGATCGTGGTGGTCTTGCCCGAGCCATTGGGACCCAGGAAGCCGAAGACCGAGCCCCTGGGCACGGCAAGGTCGACGCCGTCGACGGCCAGTTGGTGGCCGAAGCGCTTGCTGAGGCCGGTGGTCTCGATGCTCAGTTCTGTCGCCGGCGCGGCGGCGGTCACGCGTTGGTCACCGGGGGGTTCACCGGACTATTTACCGAGCGCGGCGGCGGCCTGCAGCCGCTCCAGCGGGACGGAACCGGCAAAGATCCGTCCGTCGTCGAGGATCAGCACATTCACGAGCGACGTCGACACGAGGCGTCCGCCCGGGACGGCGACGGCAGCCTGCTCCAGCAGCGCGCCGGCGCCGGACCGGGATCCGTCGGGGAGCGGGGCCCCTGGCTGCAGCGGGTTGGCCGTCGCGGGGTCAGGTGTTCCGGTCCGGGCCGGCATTGCCAGTGCTCCCGCCGGGAATTCAAGCACCGATTCCCAGCCTGTACCCGTGACGGTGGGCTTCTTTTCAGCCTTCGCCTTGGCGGTATCCGACGGCGGCTTGGCGGCGTCGGCCTTGTGGTCCGGCGGCGGAATTTCCTTGACGGTGGCCCCGGCCGGCGGGGTGAAGTTGAAGATGGCGGAATCCGGGGCCTCAAGCGTGAGGTTCGTGAACGCGACGCTGAAGGCCGGCTCGGACTGTCCCCGCGCTTTCAGGTCGACGCCGAGCGGGAGTCCGGTTTCGCCGTCGACCGCGATGGCGATGGAGTTCACCAGGGTGACGTCGGATTTGGGGGTCAGGATGAGGTTGTAGGCTGCCCGTCCGGCGACCTGGACATCAGGGCCGACGGTCACGTCCGTGCCCGCATCGACTTTGGCGAGCAGCTTGCCGGCCAGGTCCTCGGGGGTCGCCACGCCTCCGGGGCGCGCCGCGTGGCGGCTGGCGGCATCGGCGGGAAGCTGGGCATGGGCGGCCGTGTTGTCCTTGGAGTTGTAGAACCACAGCTCGTTGCCGTGCCGGACCGCGTCCCGCTCCGCCATCCGGTCCATGACCTGGACCCGGGCATTTGCGGGCCCGTCAAGGTAGACGCGGGCGGTGTGGGGTCCTGTCAGCAGTTCCAGCCAGGCCGTTTCCGGTGATCCCGCGCCGGGCCCAGACGTCGGAAGTTCCGGCAGGCCGATCGCGGAGCTCTGTTCCAGGGTCCCGGACAGGGATTTTTCGCCGTGCTGGGCGATGAGGAGCAGCACCTCCTGCGGGGTCTTCTCCGGCAGCGGGTCTCCGGCATTTGCGGGCAGGGATCCGGACAGGACGCCGGCCGCGATCACGGCAGGCACAGCAACAGCGGGCATCCAACGCAGCCATTTGCGCGTCATTGCGACCGCGCTCCAACCTTGCAGCTCATGATTTAACAGTACGCCCGGGAATGGCCCGTTTCACCCTTTCCCCGGCAGATTGATCCCGGGGCCGACGCCGTTGGTCCAGGCCCGGCGCCGCGGTCAGGTGAGCACATTCAGCGTCAGCTCGACCGCCCCGAGGAGGAGTGCCAGGACCGAGGTCCCGAGCCCGGCGACGAGCAACAGCCCCGGGTGCGCCAGGCCGACGACGACCCGCCTGAGCCGCGGCCGCCCCCGCAGGAATTTCTTGGGCAGCAGGGGCGACGCGGGGTCCTGTCTCCAGCCGCGGAGGCGCCGCAGGAACCACGCGCAGCGGATGATGAAAGCCAGCCAGAGCACGGACACCACAAGGGGCACCGCGGCCAGCAGGAGGTGGAACCCCATGGCTGTGACCTCCCGCTCGGAAGCGCCGACGAGGGACTGGATGGTGGTGGAAATCGACGCGCTCATGACCACGGAGACACCCCACACGAGGAACGCCGCCGTGAGGGCGAGGAAGCGGACGAAGAAGTGCCCCAGCACGGAGTCCTTCCGCCGCTTCAGATGCCGTCTGGGAGTGGCCTGCAGCAATGCCACGGTGGCCAGGAGGGTCGGCAGTGCGGCCATCCCGACCATCACGTACCAGGCCCAGCCCGCGAAGTCGAAGGCGTCGTCCGCGACGATCAGGGCCGCCCAGAATCCGGTCCAGGCCCAGCCGGCGGTGAGCGGGCGGCGGACCAGCCAGCCGGGAAGCCAGGGATCGTCGACGCCGGGCTTCGGCACCTGTTGCCCTGCCGGCTGGTCGGGCCCGGTCCCGGCGTCGTCCGCCACCGGCCGCGGGGCACCCTGCACGTCGCTCATGATGCCACTTTAGCTAGGCGTCCTCGGGGGCGGCGCCCGGCGCGACGGTGCCTGCGGCGCCGTCGACCGTGATGCGGTCCCCGGTGACGATCAGCGAGGTGGCGTCCGGGACCCCGACCACTGCGGGAATCCCGTACTCCCGTGCGACCACCGCGCCGTGCGAGTTGGGGCCGCCCATTTCCATCACCAGTCCGCCGGCGGTCAGGAACAGCGGCGTCCAGCCCGGGTCCGTGGAGGGAGCCACGAGGATCTCTCCGGGCTCCAGGTGCGCCCCCTGTGGCTCCAGGATGACGCGGGCGGCGGCGGTGACGGTGCCGGCCGATGCCGGGGTTCCCGTCAGGACTCCCGGGGTTCCGGCATCCGTCCCGGCAGCACCGGCCTGCACCGCTTCCGGTTCCGTCCCGTCCGAGAGTAGCACCCGCGGGATGTGCCGGCGGCCCAGTTCCTGGGCGTAGGCTTCGCGGCGCTGCGCCACGACGGTGTGCAGCGCTGTCCCCGAGAGGCCGTCGCGGACCTCGACCAGGTCCAGGAAGAAGACGTCGTCCGCTTCCGTGATGCGGCCGGCCGCGGCCAGGTCCGTCCCGATGGCCTGGAGTTGCCCGCGCACCGCGGCGAGGGCCTCGACGATGTGGTATTTCGGCAGTTCCCGCAGCCCGGCGAACATCCTGGTGCGTTTCAGTGCCGCCCGCACCAGCGCACCACGCAGCCTGCTCCGCTCCGCCGCGGCGGCGGACAGCCGCTCCACCTGTGACTCGGCGTCCCGCGCCGCCTTGCTGAACTGCCGGTCCGGAGCCTGGCCGGGATCGTCCAGGCGCAGGTAGTTGGCCAGGACCCCGAAGATATGGGCCGGGTCGTCGGACCAGCGGGGCATTCCCACGTCTATTTCAGCCACTGCCCGGTGCCCGTAATGGCCCAGGAAACCGGCGAGGCCGGACTGCACGACGGCGGGCAGCCCGCGGGCCCGGTAGCGGCGGACGAGTTCGGGCACCCCTGCGTCATCGAACACAGCGCTGTCGAACGCCGCGCCGTCGAATACAGCGCCATCGAATACCGCTGCGGACTCGGCGTCGGCCCGGATGGCTGCAGCGAGCTGCCAGAGTGCCAGGTCCATTTCGGTGGTGACGTTGTTGGGAAGTCCCCGCAGGACCGGCTGCAGCGAACCCGGGCCGGCAACGGGTCCCAGCAGCCTGCCGGCGGCTGCCAGCAGGGCAAAGCCCAGGGCCGGCAGCGGCAGGATGTTGGGCACCACCGGGAAGAGCTCCTGGCCCAGGATGCGCTCCACGTGGTCCAGACGCTGCACCGCGGTGGACCCAGCCGGGAGCACCAGGGCGGCCCGGAAGCGTTCGCCGAAGCGGTCCGCCCGGCGCAGCGCGGCCTCCGGCCGGAGCAGGGCGCGGAGCAGCGACTCCGGGACCCTGGCCCGGGCCGCCACAGGGCCAACGTGCCGCAGCACCCGCCACGGGGACCGGCTGGTGACGGAAAACCGGGGGTCATCGAACAGGCCGCGCAGCACGGCCGCGGAGCGGGCTTCCATCACGTCGAACACGCGCGGCACGATGGCCAGTCCAATGGCGCTGCGCAGCACCGGGGTCAGGTCGAAGAAGAGGCGCTGGCCGGCCTGGACATACGGCGGCGGCCCGTCGTGGGGTGCCGGGACCTCGAAATGCGCCGCGCGGGCCACGGACGAGGCAATCAGCCGGAAGGCCGCCAGCCCCATCGGCGTCAGCGGGCGCGTCAGGCCCTGGGCCAGGCTGAAACACAGGTAGACGCGGGTCCCGGCCAGGACCCGCTGCCGCTCCGGCAACGGGTAGAGGGTGCTGATGGGCCGCGACTGCGTCAGCCAGGCGGCTCCGCCGCCGTCGATGGCCCATTCGAGGTCCTGCGGCGCGCCGAAGTGCACTGCGGCGCGGCGGCCAAGGAGTTCCAGCGCCAGGAGCTGGGCATCGTCCAGACAGGGCTGCGACCCGGCGCCGGGCTGGTCGATCCGTTCGGTTCCCCCGCCCGGCAGCGGCCTGATCGCCAGCCTTTTGCTCCCGATCCGGCGCTCGAGGATTCTTCGGGTGGCGCTGTCGACGACGAAGTGGTCCGGGTTGACGGCCCCGGAGACCACGGCTTCGCCGAGCCCGGGGCTGGCATCGATGACCGCCTCCCGCCGTCGTCCGGTGACCGGATTGGCGGTGAACAGGACTCCGGCCACGGCTGCGTCGACCATTCGCTGGACCACCACGGCGAGCGACACCGTTGAGGGGCCGATCCCGTGGGTGGCGCGGTAGCTCACGGCACGGTCCGTCCAGAGCGAGGCCCAGCACTGCCGGACCGCCGCCAGGACTGACTCCACGCCCACGACGTTCAGGAAGGTATCCTGCTGGCCGGCGAAACTGGCGAACGGCAAATCCTCGGCAGTCGCGGATGAGCGGACCGCCACTGGGACGTCAGTTCCCAGCGCCGTATAGGAGTCACGGACAGCCGTGGCGATGTCAGCGGGCACGTCCGCGGCCAGGACCGCGCGGCGGGCGGCGGCGGCCAGCCCGGCCAGCCGCGGCAGGTCATCCGGGGCGGTCGCGGCCAAGTCAGCGTGGACAAGGTCGAGGCCGACACCCGACGTGGCGCGCCGGTAGGCACGGGTGGTCAGGCAGAAACCGGCCGGAACCGGCAGCCCTGCGCGGATCAGTTCACCGAGGTTGGCCGCTTTGCCGCCGACGTCGGGAAGCAGTTCTGTGCCGGCCAGCTCCAGTGCGAGCACCAGCCCCGGTTCCCTCCGCGGCCTGCCTGTGCCTGGTCGGCGCCCCATCTGTCGACCCTCCCCTCAGGTTTGCAGTCCCGGGACCGGCCCCGGGCCCGCCCGGGACCCGCTACGAGTCCCCGAGAATGGGTCCGAAGTTCACCCGGTCAGCCAGCCGGGGATCATCCCGGTCCGGGACCACCATGACGGGGCCCTTGGCGTGATGCAGGATCCCGTCGGAGGTGGACCCGAGCAGCATCCCGGCGAAGCCGCCGCGGCCACGGGTGCCAACGACCACCAGTTCCACATGCCGACTGGCCTCGACGAGGATGTCCACAGGCGAGCCATCCACGAGCTGGGTCTCCACGGTGAGGTGCGGAAAGTGGCTCCTGATCCAGGCGGTGCCGGCGTCGAGCTGGGTCCTGATGTCGGCGAAGAGCGCTTCGCGGTCCATCGGCGCGGGCACCCAGGCCAGTGAGCCGTTGTACTGCGGGACGGCGCAAACCACACGCAGCGGCGCGGAGAGCCTTTCGGCCTGCGCCGCCGCTTCCAGTACCGCCACGCGGGCCTGTTCGGAGCCGTCGACGCCCACCACCACTACGTTTTCGACCGGGACGCGGCCGGACTTCGCCCGCTCCGCGAGGACATGCTTGTCGTCGGTGGTTTCGCCCAGGCGGTCGGCGCAGATCAGGGGCACGGTGACGGTGGGGCACTTGGCGTGCGCGGGGAGGGCGCTGCTGACGGAGCCGAGCAGCCGGCCGACGAAGCCGCCCCGGCCCCGGGTGCCGAAGACGAGCAGCTCGGCGGTTTCGGACATTTCCAGCAGGACGCCGGAGGCATCGCCGTTTTCGACGGAGGCGTCGACGTCGATCACGTACCCGGCGACCTTGTTCACGGCCTGCTTCAGGATGGCCTCCGCGCCCTCGCGGATCACCGAATCGTCGACAGTGGCGTAACCGCCGTCGAGTCCTGACGCGGCGAAGATCGGAACGGAGTAGGCGGTGACTATGTGCAAGGGTCGGTTGCGGCGCTCGGCTTCGCGGGCGGCCCACACCAGGGCGCACTTGCTGTGGTCGGAGCCGTCGACGCCGACCACGATGCCTCGGGGAGCCGCGGACCCGCCGGCGGATTCCCCTGCCGGATCCGGATGCACCTGTTCTCGGCCCATGGGGTCCGCCTCCTCGCGATTCTTGCCTGATGTTGCTGCTATTCTGCCAGACGTGTCCGAGTGCAGCGTCCAACGGCGACGCGCCCGAAGAATCTGCGGCCAGAACCCTTGGTTTTCCCAACTATTCTCGGTTTGCCGGGAACAAGCAAGCGGGCGGAGGAACGGCCGGACCTGTGATCGTCACGCAGGTTTTACCCAGTGTTAACGCGGCGTCCGATGACCCCGAATGACGGCAGATGAACCCCCGTTGCCGCCCGAAAAGTCCGGGAATCCCGGGATCCGCCATTGTTTCGGCTGCTCTATCCAAGGCGGCAAATGTTAGGTAGTCTTCGAGGCGTTGCTGAACCGAGACTCGTGTTTCAGAACGTGGCGCCAGCGGCACTGCGTTCGGAGCGGGCTACGGAACGCGTCCGGGGCACCAACCCCGCAACAGGCATCAATCGAGGAAGGACCCTGCAGTGTCGAGCATGCCAATGTCCGTGGAGATCGAACGGACCGCAGCCATTGTGATCGGCACCGGCCTGTCCGGGCTGGCGGTGGCCAGCGAGCTGCAGCGGCGCGGGGTTGACTCCATCATTGTGGACGGGCTCGATCTGTTGGGTGCCGGGCATCCGGCCAATACGTCCTCCCTGCAGCGCTGCGACGCGGCCGACGCCGCCAGCCTGCGGGAACGCAACGAAATCCTCCGGCATCTGCGGAACTACGCCGCCAGCCACAAGTTGGACGTCCGGAACAATATCCGGGCCCTGCAGCTGGACCATGTTGATGCCGGCATCACCCGGCCCGGCCAGCAGTGGGCCGTCCGCACGCCCGGCGGCATCCTGCTGGCCGATCACCTCGTCCTGACGCGCTGTGCCCACAGCCAGCTGCGCCGGATGCTCTCCGAGCTTGGTGTGGCCGCGGGGCAGAACCTTATGGCGGCGATGCACGCCCTCGGGATGTACCTCGTGGGTGTGGGCGAACTCATTACGCCGACGCCGAAGGAAGTGCTGCGCCAGGCGAAGGTTGTGGGCCAGGCGATCTCCGCCAAGGTCTACCCCGACGGGTTTCCGGCCGTTCTGCCCGGGGGCTACGCCCTCGCCGCGCCGGCCTGACCGGAACACTCTGCCCCTACCCAAGGCAACGCGGGTTCAGCTTCCGGTGTCGTTGCCGGCGCCCGGCTTGAGCCGGCTCTTGGCCATCAGGCCCAGGACGACCAGGATGCCGATGGCCGTTCCAACGAAGATCACAATGCTCCAGGGGAACGGCTCCGAGGAGCTGGTCCGCGGCTCCGGCGCCGGCGTTATACCCGGCTGGGCGGTTCCCATCGTGGGAACCGCGGCAACCGCCGTCGAGCCTGTCGCTCCGGCTGTTGCGGTAAACGTGAAGGTGCCCTCGATGGGGTGGCCGTCCGAGCTGGCCACACGCCAGGCGACCGCGTACAGCCCTGCGGGGGCGCCGGGCTTGAGCTTCTGCGAGGCGACGTTGTCCACGATCTCGACGGCGCCGTCGGCCCAATTGGCGCCGTCGTGGTTCACCGCGACCTGCGAACCCAGCGCCAGGGGGTTCTTATTGAACGTGATCGACACCTTCTCCGGCGGCGTCGCTACCGTGGCGCCGGCGGCCGGGCTGGTGGACTCGGCGACGTCGTGGGCCGAGGCCGGAGAAACCGCGCCCAGCAGGGCGGCGGCGAAGATCGCGGCGCCCAGCAGGGCACTCAAGAGCTGTCGGATGGGGCGCATGGGAAAAGCTGCTCCTAGTGTTGGCTTCCTTACAGACTAGGCGAAATCGGCCGGTCGCCGCGTGTGCGCCTAATAGGATTCAAGTAACCATCCACATCCCCCGGAGGACTAATGCTCAAGCAGGGCTCTGCACTCGACCGGTACTTCAAGATATCCGAGCGGGGGTCGAACTTCTCGCGCGAGATCCGTGGCGGCTTTGCCACGTTCTTCGCGATGAGCTACATCGTGGTGCTGAACCCGCTGATCCTCTCGGGCCCCGATTCCTCCGGCGCCACACTGGGTTTCCCGGCCGTCGCCGCCGTCACCGCCTTGGTCGCAGGCATCCTGACCATCCTGATGGGGGCGTGGGCCAAGCACCCCTTCGCGCTGGCGACGGGCCTCGGCGTCAATGCCTTCGTCGCCGTCACGGTGGCCACCAACCCCGGACTGACCTGGCCGGACATGATGGGCCTGGTGGTGCTCTCGGGTGTCACCATGCTGATCCTGGTCCTCACCGGTTTCCGGACCGCCGTCTTCAAGGCGGTCCCGGAAGGGCTGAAGACCGCGATCGTGGTGGGCATCGGCCTGTTCATCGCCCTGATCGGCCTGGTCAACGCGGGCTTTGTGCGCCGCATCCCGGATGTTGCCGGAACCACCGTGCCGGTGGGCCTGGGCTTCGACGGCAAGCTTGTGGGCTGGCCTACCCTGGTCTTTGTCTTCGGCCTGATCCTGACCATCGCCCTCGTGGTCCGCAAGGTCAAGGGCGCGATCCTGATCGGCATCGTCGCCTCGACGATCCTGTCCGTGATCCTGGAATTCACCCTGCACATCGGCCCCAGCTTCGACGGCAAGACCTACAACCCGGCAGGCTGGTCCCTCGTGGCCCCGGCATTCTCCGAATGGGCCGCCCCGGACCTGTCCCTGATCGGCAAGGCCAACCCCTTCGGCGCCTTTGAGCACCTCGGTTTCGTCGCCGCGACCCTGCTGGCGTTCGTGATCCTGCTGAGCATCTTCTTCGATGCCATGGGAACCATGGTGGGCCTGGCCACCGAGGCCGGCACCATCGACAAGGACGGCAACATCCCCAACGTCGACCGGGTCCTGCAGGTGGACGCGCTCGGCGCGATCATCGGCGGCGGAGCCTCCGTCTCCTCGAACCAGATCTACGTCGAGTCCGGTGCCGGCATCGGCGAAGGCGCCCGGACCGGCCTCGCCTCGATTGTCACCGGCCTGCTGTTCATCGTGGCCATGTTCTTCACCCCGCTGATCAACCTCGTTCCGTTCGAGGCGGTGGCGCCGGCGCTCGTCGTCGTCGGTTTTATGATGGTCTCCCAGGTCGGCAAGATCGACTGGCAGGACCTGGGCATCGCCATCCCGGCCTTCCTGACGTTCACCCTGATGCCGTTCACCTACTCGATCGCCAACGGCCTCGGCGCCGGCTTCATCATGTTCGTCCTGATCCGCACTTTCCAGGGCCGCGCCCGCGAGGTGCACCCGCTGATGTGGGCTGTGGCCGCGGCCTTCCTGCTGTTCTTCGCGATCGGCCCGATTGAGGCGGCGCTGGGACTGCACTAAGGATCCCCGCATTCCCCTCCCCTCCGCCTCCGCCGAGGTGAGACTTCGGCCTTGAAAGGGGCAGGTTCCGGGATTTCGGACAGCACGACGGCGGCTCGGCTGGTTTTCCGGCCCGGGCTGCGGTGAGCTAGGGGCATGGTTTCTCCCTCGCCCGCCGTTGATGTCCCGCCGCAGCCCTGGACCGGACGGTTCGACGGCGACGGCGCCGAGCACCGGCGCTGGTGGCAGGCCGTCACGCCCTTCGCCCCGCGCCGAGCCAAGCCCGCGCGCCCCCTCGTGCGCCCCGCGGTGATTCTCGGTTTCCGCAGCGACGCCGGGGTGCGCCGCAACAAGGGCCGAACGGGTGCCGCCGCGGCCCCCGCCGCGATCCGCGCCGCCCTCGCCCCGCTCGCCTTCCACCTGGGCCGGGACGTGCACGACGCCGGCGACGTCACCGTGGCCGGGGATGCCCTGGAGGCAGGGCAGGCACGTGCCGGGCTCGCCATCACCAGCCTGCTCGACGCCGGGCAGCTTCCCGTGGTGCTGGGCGGCGGGCACGAAACCGCGTTCGCGAGCTACCTGGGCGTGGCCGGCTCGGCGGCGGTCCGCGAGGGCCTGCGCGTGGGCGTGCTGAACCTGGATGCCCACTTCGACCTCCGCGACGAGGCCGTGCCCAGTTCCGGCACCCCGTTCCTGCAGATGGCCCGGGCTGAAGCCGCCGCGGGACGCGAACTGAGGTACGCCGTCGTCGGGATCTCCGAACCCAACAACACCCGCGCCCTCTTCCGGACGGCGGAGGAGCTTGGCGTCGACTACCTGCTGGACGAGGACTGTTCGGCCGGGGCCGCGCACGCCTTTGTGGCAGCGTTCCTGGCGCAGGTGGACGCCCTGTACCTGACGATCGACCTGGACGTGTTGCCGGCGTCGGTGGCCCCCGGAGTGAGCGCGCCGGCCGCGTACGGGGTGCCGCTGCCGGTGATCAGCGCCGTGTGCCGCCAGGTGGCCGCGAGCGGAAAGCTGCTGCACCTGGATGTCGCGGAGCTGAACCCCGAGTTCGACCTGGACCACCGGACGGCCAAGGTGGCCGCGAGACTGATCAACACGCTGCTGGGGTAGCCGGCATCAGTGCTGGGCTGCCGGCGGGGGTCCGGAGACGAGGGCCTGGTGGAGCAGCGCCCGCGCGGACCAGCGCATCGACGCCCTGGCCTGGTCCCGCGAGAGGCCGCCGATATCAGTGAGCCAGACGAGCGCCTCGATCCCGATCGCGCTGCGCACAGCCAGCGCAAGGGCGCGGATCTCCGGTGCGGAAAACGTGCCCTGGAGAGGTTTGAGGGCTTCCTCGATCCAGGCGATCGCCCTGCCCTGGCGCAGCGGTAGTGCCGATTCCGCAGGGTCCCGCTCCAAGGAGAGCCGGAGCATCGTGCGCTGCTGGGCTTCCGTGTCGGCGATCAGCCGGGTGAACTCCGCCACGACGACGTCCAGCCGCGCCCCCGGGTCCTCCGGCGCGTCCGCCGGCAGCAACGACTTCCGGGCGGTTTCCGGGTGGGCTGCGGCGAGGAGCTCACGCTGGCTCGGGAAGTAGCGGTAGGCAGTACTCCGGGCGACGCCGGCTGCTGACGCCGTGCTGTCGACGGTCGGGGACTCCCCCGCCGCCACCGCTTCCCGGGCGACAGCAACGAGCGCCTCGAACGTCCGGCGCTTCTGGCCTGTGCGGCCGGCATCCTGATAGGGGGTTGACATGGACTTTATGGTACCCCAGTCTTGTTATGGGACATAAGTCCCATAAGCACGTGAAGAGGCGATCCCATGGAAACGGTCAGCAGCCCGGCAGCCATCATCCGCGCAGAAGGCCAGGGCGAGCGCCGCTGGTTCTTCGGCGGCGGAGTCCACATCTGGAAAGCCAGGGCGGCGGAGACTGCCGGCGCCTTCCTGCTGTTTGAAGACCAGATGGCCGGCGGCAAGATGACACCGCTGCACACTCATCCCGATTCGGACGAGACCATGTACATCCTGGAAGGCGAGATCCTCATGCACATGGACGGTGCCGAACACCGGATCGGCGCCGGTGGCCTGGCCGTGGCGCCACGGGGCGTTCCGCACGCGTTTATGGTGGTTTCCGGGCCTGCGCGGATGCTCTGCCTGCACACGCCCGGCTGCTGCGAGTCCTTCTACTGGGACGCGAGCACACCGCTCGCCGACGGGGACACCGACGGGACCGGCCCGGTGGATTTCGGCAGGGTCCAGGAGTCCGCACGCAAAAACGGCGGCATCGTACTGCTGGGGCCGCCGCCGTTTGGGCCGCGGTAGCCGCGCCCGGGGCCGGGGCCGGCGAACCGTCCACGCGGGGCCGGCAACCTTCCGTCAAAACGGGCCCGGAACACAGAAAGTCCCCGCCGGAGCAGGGACTTTCTGTCGGACCGGTTGCGGCTAGCTGCGCCGCACTTCCACGCCGTCGGATTTCAGGAACAGCCCGGCCTCGGACGGAAGTGACGGGTCCGCCGGGACCAGCCAGAGGACATTGCCGCTCAGTGAAACCTCTTCGACCTCACCGGCAGCCAAGACCTGTGCGTGCTTGAGGATTTCGACCCGGTCGCCGGCCTTGAGGCCCCGCCAGTCGGAAACCGCCGTGGCCGATGCCAGGCGCCTGGACATAACCGTCCCGCGTGCTTTCATGAACTTCTACCCCTTTGTATATGTTCTTTGTCACAACTTCATTGGTGTGACTTTCCCTTTGTACTACAGTTTCCGGCCCCCCGCGGCCGTAATGCCGACTATTTCGGGGGGACCGGAAATTGTTCACCCAAACTGCATTTTGTTTTCCTTTAGGCAAGATTTCCGACGGCCGATTCGGCAGCCGCCCGCACCTTGCCCGAGGCAACCAGAAGGTCCGCCGCCTCCAGTTCCGGCGAAAGGAACCTGTCCGTGCCCGGACCGTCGACGACGTCCCGCAGGGCGGCGATCACGGCGGCCCCTGCCGGGCCCGGGGTCAGTTCGCCGCCGGAGAGCTGGGTACGGATGTCCAGGGCCCGCGCCGACGTCACCAGCTCGATCGCCAGGACACGGCGCAGGTTCTCCACCGAGCGGCGCAGCTTGCGGGCTGCATGCCAGCCCATCGAGACATGGTCCTCCTGCATCGCGGAGCTCGGGATCGAGTCCACCGACGCCGGGACGGCCAGCCGCTTGTTGTCCGAGACGAGCCCGGCCTGGGTGTACTGGGCGATCATGAGCCCGGAGTCGACGCCCGGGTCGGCGGCCAGGAACGCCGGCAGCCCGTGCGAGCGGGCCGGATCCAGCATCCGGTCGGTCCGGCGCTCGGCGATGGAGCTCAGGTCCGCGACGGCGATGGCCAGGAAGTCCAGCACGTAGGCCACCGGGGCGCCGTGGAAGTTGCCGTTGGAGCTGACGCGGCCGTCGGGCAGGACCACCGGGTTGTCGATCGCGGCGGCGAGTTCGCGGGAGGCGACCATGGCGGCGTGGTCCACGGTGTCGCGGACGGCGCCGGCCACCTGGGGTGCGCAGCGCAGCGAGTAGGCGTCCTGGACTTTGGTGTCGTTGATCCGGTGCGAGGCCACAATCGGCGAGTCCGACAGGACCCGCAGCATGTTGTCCGCGGAGGCGGCCTGGCCCGGGTGCGGCCGGAGCGCAGCGTGCAGCTCCGGCAGGAACACCTGGTCCGTGCCAAGCAACGCCTCGACGCTGAGCGCGGCGGTGATGTCCGCCGTCGTGAGCAGCTGGCGGATATCCGCGATGGCCATCAGCAGCATGCCCAGCATGCCTTCGGTGCCGTTGACGAGCGCCAGGCCTTCCTTCTCGGCCAGCGTGACCGGTTCGATGCCGTGCGCGGCGAGGAGCTCCGCGACCGGGCGGGCGCCCTTGGTGCCGTACAGCGTGCCGTCCGGGCCGGCAGCTTCGCCCTCGCCCATCAGGACCAGGGCGCAGTGGGACAGCGGCGCGAGGTCGCCCGAGCAGCCGAGCGAGCCGAATTCACGGACCACCGGGGTGATACCGGCGTTCAGGACGTCCACCATGGTCTGCAGCACCACGGGGCGGACACCGGTCCGGCCGGAGGCGAGGGTCTTGGCGCGAAGGAACATGATGCCGCGGACCACCTCGCGTTCCACGGCCGGGCCCATGCCGGCGGCGTGGCTGCGGATCAGCGACTTCTGCAACTGGGTGCGCAGTTCGTTGGGGATGTGCCGGTTGGCCAGGGCCCCGAACCCGGTGGAGATGCCGTACGCCGGGGTTTCGCTGTGCGCGAGGTTGTCGATGTGGGCGCGGACTTGGGCGACGGCGTCGAGGGCGTCCTGGGAGATGGTCACCCGGGCATCGTGCCGGGCGACGGCGACGACGTCCTCGGGGGTGACCCCGCTGGAGCCGAGGATGACGGTGAGCGGTGAGTGGGTTGGGGCCACGCGGACAGGGTTCCCTGGCCGAGCTTGCGAGGTTGGGGAGTTCGTGGGGAGAGTCATGATTCCTACTTTGTGGGGATCGATTGCTCCGCAGGTGCCCTTTTGGGGGCTCAAAACGGCAGTTACGGAGCAGTCGATGTGGGGTCGGGAGCGGTTAGCGGGTTTCTGACATCGGGATGCGGACGCCGCGTTCCTTGGCGACCTCGACGGCGCGGTCGTAGCCGGCGTCGGCGTGGCGGATGACGCCCATGCCGGGGTCGTTGGTGAGCAGGCGTTCGAGCTTCTGCGCGGCGAGGTCGGTGCCGTCGGCGACCGAAACCTGGCCGGCGTGGATGGAGCGGCCGATGCCGACGCCGCCCCCGTGGTGGATGGAGACCCAGGTGGCGCCGGAGGCGGTGTTGAGCAGGGCGTTGAGCAGCGGCCAGTCGGCAATGGCGTCGGAGCCGTCGGCCATAGCCTCGGTCTCGCGGTACGGGGAGGCGACGGAGCCGGAATCGAGGTGGTCGCGGCCGATCACGATGGGGGCCTTGACCTTGCCCTCCTTGACGAGCTGGTTGAACAGCAGCCCGGCCTTGGCCCGCTCGCCGTAGCCGAGCCAGCAGATCCGGGCCGGGAGGCCTTCGAACTCCACGCGTTCCTGTGCTGCGTCGATCCAGCGGTGCAGGTGCTTGTTCTCCGGGAAGAGCTCCTTGATTGCCGCATCCGTGACCGCGATGTCCTCCGGGTCGCCGGAGAGCGCCACCCAGCGGAACGGGCCGAGGCCCTCGCAGAACAGCGGCCGGATGTAAGCCGGGACGAAGCCGGGGAACTCGAAAGCCCGGTTGTAGCCGCCCTTGCGGGCCTCGTCGCGGATGGAGTTGCCGTAGTCGAACACCTCGGCGCCGGCGTCCTGGAACTCGACCATGGCCTGGACGTGCTTGGCCATGGAGGCCTGGGCCTTTTTGGTGAAGCCTTCGGGATCGGCGACGGCCTCGCGGTGCCATTCCCCGACCGTGATGCCCTCGGGGAGGTAGCTCAGCGGATCATGGGCGGAGGTCTGGTCCGTGACGATGTCCACGGTGAGCTCGCCGGCGTTGTGGCGGCGCAGGATCTCCGGGAAGACAGTGGCGGCGTTGCCGACGTAGCCGACGGACCAGCCGCGGCGCTCTTCCTTGGCCTTGAGCACCTTGGCGATGGCGGCGTCGAGGTCGGTTTCCACCTCGTCGAGGTAGCGCTTTCCGGCCCGGCGGCGCAGGTGGCTTTCGTCGACGTCGACAATCAGGCAGGCGCCGTCGTTCAGGGTGACGGCGAGCGGCTGGGCGCCGCCCATGCCGCCGCAGCCGCCTGTGAGGGTCAGGGTGCCGGCGAGCGTGCCGTTCTCGTCCCCGGTGAGCTTGCGGGCGATTGCCGCGAAGGTTTCGAAGGTGCCCTGCAGGATGCCCTGGGTGCCGATGTAGATCCAGGACCCGGCGGTCATCTGGCCGTACATCATCAGGCCCTCGGCCTCGAGCCGGCGGAATTCGGGCCAGTTGGCCCAGTCGCCGACGAGGTTGGAGTTGGCCAGGAGCACGCGCGGTGCCCATTCGTTGGTGCGGAAGACGCCGACCGGCTTGCCGGACTGGACCAGCAGGGTCTCGTCCTTTTCCATGGTTTCCAGGGTGCGGGTGATCGCGTCGAACGCGGCCCAGGACCGGACGGCGCGGCCGGTGCCGCCGTAGACCACGAGGTCGTCCGGGCGTTCGGCGACCTCGGGGTCGAGGTTGTTCATGAGCATGCGCAGCGGGGCTTCCGTCTGCCAGCTCTTGGCGGTGAGCTCGGTGCCGCGGGCTGCTTTGACCGGGCGGGCACCGGTGGTGAAATCGGCGGGTGCCATGGGGGCTCCTTCGTTTCTTGGTGGTTCGTGGAATGAGGTCCTGTATCAACTAAAGCCTGTCCCCCGCCGCGGAAACAGAGGGTTCGCAGGGGTGCTGTCCGGTATTCCAGACGATCCATCCCTCCCAACTGACTCGCAGCAGGGGCCGTTTTGGGCGCTCAAAACGGCCCCTGCTGCTAGTCAGTTGGGAACGGTTACTCAGGCCGGGAGGGGGTCTCCGTCGGGGTCAGGCGGAGGGGCGGCCGTGGATCCGGATGGAGAGATCGTCGGCGACCTTCTGCACGCGTGCGGCCAGGGCGGGCCATTGATCGGGCGGCAGTTTGTCCTCGAGGAACGTCACGGCGACGGCGGCGGTCGGCCAGCCCACGTGGTCCGTGACGGCGGCGGCGATCGACCCGAAGCCTGGTGTGACCTCCCCGTGTTCGGTGGCGTAGCCGCGCTGACGGACCTGGTCCAGATGCGAGGACAGCGCCGAGTACTTCATGATGGGCGATTCAGTCTCGTGCCGGGCGCTGAAGGCAGCCGCGTTGGGGTACAGCGCACGGACCTGCGACTTGGGCAGCGCCGCGAGGATCGCGCGCCCGCTCGCGGTGAGGTGGCTCGGCAGCCGCACCCCGACGTCGGTCACCAGCGACGGACGGTTCTTCGCCCGCTCCTCGACAATGTAGAGCACGTCGCGGCCGTGCAGCACGGCGAGGTGGGCGCTTTCGCCGATAACGTCCACCAGCGAGGCAAGCAGCGGCCGGCCCAGGCGCGAGAGCGGCTCCTGGCGGGAATACGCCGAACTGAGTTCGAAGGCGCTGATCCCCAGACCGTAGCGCTGCTCCTCATGCAGATGCAGGACAAAGCCGTTGGCCTCCATCACGCCAAGCAGGTGGTAGACGCTGGAGCGCGGCAGCCCCAGCGCCGTGGCAATGTTCGACGCCGCCACCGGCCCCCGCTTGGAGGCGAGCAGTTTGAGGATGCGCAGGGTGTTTTCCGCGGCCGGAACCTTGGAGGCGGCCTTCGCCGGGGTTGCTTTGGGCGCCCCCTCGGCGGCACTCGGGGTGATGGTGGTGGCTGGCATGGATCCTCTTCAAATAGCACGGTGTCCGGTATCCCGTACTTAAGCATGCGCCCCGACCGGGGTCCGGGACAGTCCGGCCCCGTTCGTCGTGTCTGGAATACCGGACACTTGCGCCGTCGCCCCGACGCCCCGGACAAACCGGAAGGTGCCGGGCGGCCGGGACTTCCGCCCCTTGCCGCCCCGCGGCCGCGGTGCTTCGATGGACGCGTCGGCTGGGATGCAAGGAAGGGCCGCCATGCGCTGGATTGCGGGGTTGTTCGTGATTGCGCACGGCCTGGTTCACTTGGCCATCTGGCTGCCAAAGCCGGACGAGAAGGCACCGTTCGACGTCGGACACTCGCCGTTTGCGGGCAACGTCCGCCGGCTGGCTTCGGGACTGGCCATTGCGGCCGCGGTGATCCTGGCGCTCGGCGGGCTTGGCCTGATCGGGGACGCGTCCTGGTGGATTCCGGTCACGGTCACGGGCGCCGCGGTTTCTGCCGCGCTGCTGATTCTGACCTTCAACCGCTGGTGGCTGATTGGCCTCGGGATCAACGCCGCGATCATTGTGCTCGCGCTGCAGCAGGCCGGCTGAGCGCTGGGCTTCCGGCCGGGCCTTCCGTGCCCACGGCCACAGCTCAGACGGTGACAACCACCTTGCCGCGGGCGTGGCCGTCGTGCATGTAGCGGATGGCCGCCGGGGTGTCAGCCAGCGGATAGCTTTTGTCGATGACGGGCGTGACGGAGCCGGCGTCGATGAGCTGGGCGAGGAAGCGAAGGTCCTCCTGGCGCTCCGTTGCCATCAGGCCCTTGAGCGCCTGGCCGACAAAGGGGGAAAGCATCGAAGCCCGGAGGGAGCGTTCAAATCCGCCGGTCCACCGCCCGCCGCCTTCGCCTCCGACAATCACGAGGGTTCCCTTGGGTTTAAGTGCCCGGCGCAGGACTGACAGCGGACGGTTGCCGGCAGTGTCGAGAATGACGTCGAACTGCCGCGCGCCGTCCGCGAAGTCGTCGTGCTTGTAGTCAATGACATGATCGGCGCCGATCGACCGGACCAGGTCCAGCTTTTCGGTGCTGCAGACACCAGTGACCTGTGCTCCGAGCACCTTGGCGAGCTGAACGGCAAAGGAACCCACACCGCCGCCGGCGCCGATGATCAGGACATCCTGCCCGGGCTGGAGCCGGCCGCTGTCGCGGAGGCCCTGCAGCGCCGTGGTGCCGGAGATGGGCACGACTGCTGCCTGCTCGAAACTGGCGTTGACCGGTTTCAGGGCGATCCGGCCCTCCTTGGCACAGACGAATTCGGCGAAGGTACCCTCTGCGGTCCCGAATACCTCATCCCCCGGACGGAACCCGACGACATTCTTCCCCACCGCCTCCACCCGGCCGGCGAGTTCCCTCCCGCGGATCGGGTTTTTGGGGGCCCTGAACCCAAAGAAGGCCCGGGTCAGAAACGGCAGTCCGGTCATGAGGTGCCAGACCCCCTGCTCGACGCCGGCGGCGCGGACCCGGATCAGCACGTCTCCGTCGCCCGCTACCGGCGGGTCGACGTCGCGCAGTTCCAATACATCTGCCGGGCCGTACACGTCCTGGATGATGGCTTTCATGGTGCATCTCCTTCACTGTCCGATGGAGCTCCTGGCCTGGGTCGGTTCTACCACGGCCGGACCCCCATCCGTTAGGACATGACCGCCCTCCCGCCCTGCGCCGTTGTCTGAAATCGAAGACACCAGCTGCCCGTGAGGCTCATCACAGCTCCGCGCAACATGGTCTGCTGGATAGCGATCCCCCTCCCAATGACGAGAAGGTATTCGCATGCAACAAGCCACCACCGACACCAAGCCAACGCCCGCCGCAGGACCCGGCGGTACCTCCGGCAGCCGCGGCAGCTCCGCCAGCGCCGCCGTCGGAACCGTCCTGAACCGCGGGCTCAACATCCGCCATATCCGCTTCATGGCGCTCGGCTCGGCGATCGGGACCGGGCTGTTCTACGGTTCCGCCTCGGCCATCCAGAAGGCCGGTCCCGCCGTGCTGTTGGCCTACATGATCGGAGGCGCCGCAGTATTCATGGTGATGCGCGCGCTGGGTGAGATGGCCGTGCGGCACCCGGTATCGGGTTCCTTCGGCCAGTACGCCAGCCGCTACCTCGGCCCGCTGGCTGGCTTCGTGACCGGCTGGACCTACGTGTTTGAGATGGCGATCGTGGCCATCGCGGACGTCACCGCTTTCAGCATCTATATGGGCTTCTGGTTCCCCGAGGTCGAACGCTGGATCTGGGTCCTGGCGATCATCTTCTTCCTGGCGGCGCTGAACCTGCTCAGCGTCAAGGTCTTCGGCGAGCTCGAGTTCTGGTTCTCGCTCATCAAGGTGGTGGCGATCATCGCCATGATCGTGGGCGGCGCCGCCATCATCGCTTTCGGATTCCAGGCCGGGGGTGCCACCGTGGCGCCTGGCCTCGGCAACCTCGTCGAACACGGCGGCCTGTTCCCCAACGGTTTCGAAGGGCTCCTGGCCTCGTTCGCCGTCGTAATGTTCGCCTTTGGCGGCATTGAAACCCTGGGCATCACCGCCGGCGAGGCCGCGGACCCGAAGACGGTGATTCCGAAAGCCGTCAACACGGTCCCGGTGCGCGTGCTGCTGTTCTACGTGCTGACCCTGGGTGTCCTGATGAGCCTGTTCCCGTGGAACGAGATCGGCACCAACGGCAGCCCGTTCGTGCAGATCTTCAGCGGACTGGGCATACCGGCAGCACCCCACATCCTCAACGCCGTGGTCATCACCGCCGCGCTGTCCGCGATCAACAGCGACATCTTCGGCGCCGGCCGGATCCTCTTCGGCCTGTCCCGGCAGGGGCATGCCCCCGCGAGCTTCGGCAAAGTATCACGCCATGGCGTGCCGTGGATGACCGTGGTGATGATGACGGGCATCCTGCTGGTGGGCGTGGTCCTGAACGCCGTCATCCCGGAGGACGTCTTCCTCCTGATCGCCTCAATCGCGACCTTCGCCACCGTCTGGGTCTGGGTGATGATCCTGGCCTCCCATGTGGCGATGAAGCGCGAGATCGCGCGCAAGCCACTGCCGGCGTCGGAATTCCCGTCACCGTGGTGGCCGGCGGCATCGGTGGCGACGATCGTGTTCATGGCACTCGTCATCGTGATCCTGGGGGCGTTCGAGGACACGCGCGTGGCACTCTATGTGGGCGCCGTGTGGCTCGGGCTGCTGGTGGTCGGGTACCGGCTGTGGGTCCGCGGCCACGGCCTGGTCCGGGCCGAGCTCGCCGACGAAACCGCGTCGCTCCCCCGGATTCCGGCGGGGACGCCGGCGGCACGGTAGGGACGCCGGCGGCACGGTAGGGACGCCGGCGGCACCTGCGCCCGGCTCCATGGCGGGGCTAAAATCAGTTATGGTCCCTGCCCCGAACCTGCTGGCGTTTGCCCTCGCGGCCCTCCTCCTGATTGCCGTGCCGGGTCCCAGCGTGCTGTTCGTCATCGGTCGGACGCTGGCGCTGGGCCGCAGGGGCGGGCTCCTGAGCGTGCTGGGCAACGCCGCCGGGGAACTGCTGCAGATCGCCGCGGTCGCCCTGGGGGTGGGCGTGGTGCTGGCCCAGTCCGTGCTGCTCTTCAGCGTGGTCAAGTTCGCGGGCGCGGCCTATTTGGTTTACCTGGGGGTCCAGGCCATCCGGCACCGCGGTGGCGGCACGACGGCGGCCGGTCCCTCGGTTCCGACGTCGACGTTCCGGATCCTCCGGGAGGGATTCATCGTGGGCGCCACCAACCCCAAGTCGATTGTCTTCTTCGTCGCCGTGCTCCCGCAGTTTGTGGACTACCCGGCCGGGGCCATCCCGTGGCAGCTGGCAACGCTGGGGGCTCTTTTCCTCGCGATCGCACTGGTCTCGGACAGCGGTTGGGCGCTCATCGCGGGCAAGGCCCGCCGCTGGTTTGCCAGCTCGCCCCGGCGGATCGCCGCCCTGGGCAGCACCGGCGGGGTGATGATGATCGGCCTGGGCGGAACCCTTGCCCTGGCCGGAAACGCGATGGAGTTCCAGGCCGGCAAGTAGTCGGCGCTGCGGCCCAAGTGGTGCCCGGTCCGGCAGGGGTAGAAGTTACTCGTGTGACGAAAGGGGCTGACGGATACAGTTGCTTCACGGCGGTACCGGACCGGCCGGAACGCTGGCTGGGGAGCCCTCCCGTAACTGGCCCGGACTTGCCGAAAATCCGAGTGGCACGCCTTATGAAGGAGTGGTTCCGATGGAGTTCCCAGCATCTCCACAGGCACAACGCGAACGAAGCCGCGTGGCCAGTTTCCTGTCGGGAACGGTTGGCCGCGCAAGAACACCGCGGATTCCGTTCCGGGTGGGACAGGTACTGATTGGCGATGATCCGTTCAACGGCCGGCACCTGGGCACGGCCGTGATCGAGGCCCCCTATGTAGGGCTCCGGATGGCCGGCAGCCCGGCGGGCGACGTCATCTTCTACGACTACCGGCAACTCCGGTACCCCGACTAGTGGACGGGCCAGAAGAAATGAGCTCAGCGAATGTCTCCTCGCACTTCCTGACCATCGCGGAAGTCGCTGCGGCCATGCGGGTATCCAAGATGACCGTCTACCGGCTGGTGAAGTCGCATGCCATCGCGGCCGTGCGGGTGGGCCGATCGTTCCGTGTTCCCGAGGATGCCGTCAACGATTACATCCGCCGATCCACCGAACCGGCCACCCCGGATCAGGGAAACGACAAGACAGCCGACTGAGCGGGCTCACTGGCGGCCGGCTGGCTACCTGGCGGACCAGCCGCCGTCCATTGTGTAGCTTGCGCCGGTGACCATGCCGGCGTCGTCGGAGGCCAGCCAGGCCACGAGCGAGGCCACCTCGTCCGGCTCGACAAGGCGCTTGACCGCGGCCTCGGTCAGCATGATCTTGGCGAGGACCTCGGACTCCGGAATCCCGTGCACCTTGGCCTGGTCCGCGATCTGGGACTCGACGAGCGGCGTCCGGACGTAGCCCGGGTTGATGCAGTTTGACGTGACACCGTGCGCGCCGCCTTCCAGCGCCGTGACCTTGCTCAGGCCCTCAAGGCCGTGCTTGGCCGACACGTAGGCGCTTTTGAACGGCGAGGCGCGGAGCCCGTGCACTGAGGACAGGTTGATGATCCGGCCGAAGTTGTTGGCGTACATGTGCGGCAGCGCGGCGCGGATGAGCAGGAACGGCGCTTCCAGCATCAGGGTGATGATGCGGCGGAAATCCGCGGGGTCGAAGTCCTCGATCGGGCTGATCCGCTGGATGCCGGCGTTGTTGACGAGGATGTCGCAGTCCAGGCTCACGGTCTCGAGAGCCTCGACGTCGAGCAGGTTCACCGCCCAGGAGGTGCCGCCGACCTCGTCCGCGAGGGCTGCGGCCGCGGCCTCGTCCACATCCGCGATCACCACCTTGGCACCCCGTGCCGCGAGGGCGCGGACACTGGCAGCGCCGATTCCGCCGGCACCGCCGGTCACCAGGGCCTTGCGCCCGTTCAAGCTGCTGCTCTCCATGTCTGCACTCCTCAGTTCGCGGTCTTCCACAGCCCAGAGGAGGTGCGATGCACGGCACTGAGCAGCTTTACTGAGTATTGCCGCACAAAGTGTGCGATTCAATGGTCAAACAAGCACGCCTTATGTGCAGAATTGCAGATATGAACGCGAACCCTGATGACCTGCTCGTGCTCCTGGCAGTTTCCCGCTCCGCGAAGTTCACGACGGCGGCGCAGGCCCTGGGGCTGAACCACACCACGGTGTCGCGCCGGATTGCGGCGCTGGAGAAGGCGCTGGGCGGCCGGGTGCTCTCGCGCGCCTCGGGCGGCTGGGAGCTGACGGAACTGGGCGCGGAAGCTGTGCAGGTGGCTGAGCGGGTGGAGGCTGCGATCCGGACCCTCGAACAGCCCGGCCGTGTACCGGACCCGATCACCGGCGTCGTCCGGATGACCGCGACGGACGGCTTCAGCGCCTACATCGCGGCCCCCGCCGTGGCGAGGCTCCGCCGGGACCATCCGGGCCTCAGCGTGGAGATCATCACCGTGACCCGGCGGGCGCTCCAGCAGCGGTCCGGGCTGGACATCGAAGTGGTGGTGGGCGAACCGCAGGTGCATCGGGCCGCGGCGGCCCGGCTCGGCGAGTACATGCTCGGTATGTACGCCTCCCGCGGCTACCTCGCCGAGTACGGCACCCCGACGACGATCGAGGAGCTGACGACGCATTCGCTCGTGTACTTCGTGGATTCCATGCTTCAGGTGGACGATCTGGATGCCCCGCGCCGCTTTGTGCCGACCATGCGCGACGGCCTGAGCTCCACCAACGTCTTCGTCCATGTGGAGGCGACCCGCGCCGGTGCCGGGATCGGGTTCCTGCCGTGTTTCGCGGCGGACCTGCATCCGGACCTCGTCCGGCTGCTGCCGGAGGATTTCGCCGAACTCCTGCCGTACTGGATGGTGCTGCGGCCGGACTCCATGCGCCGGCCCGCCGTCGCTGCGGTGGTGCAGGCGCTGCGCGAACAGACGAAGGCGCACCGCGAGGCGCTCATGGGGCGGGGCGGACCTGCATCGACTGCTCCGTAAGTGCCGTTTTGGGGCCGCTAAAGGGCCGTTACGGAGCAGTCGACGGCGGATCGACGGCTTCCGGGTCGTGGCGGACCGGCGCGCCGGCGGCAAAGGCCCGGACCTTGGCGTCGTTCCAGATGTGTGCCGGCACCGCGCCGCCCAGCAGCCGCCGTGCCAGTCCGGGGTCGTTGTCGAACGGGACGTCGCTGCCGGCCATGATCATGTTCCCGTAGCGCCTGCCCTTGAGCATGGCAGGGTCGGCGATGATCACGGTGTGCTTGAAGGTGTCCGCAATGGTCGCGGCGTCCTCGCGGGCATTCCTGAGGTCCGGGGCGTCGCCGGAGTTCACCACGTAAATCCCGCCGGGGGCCAGGACGCGCTGGGCGTGCT